>WGNB01000069.1 GCA_016124795.1 Rhodopseudomonas sp.
CTTGCCGCGCAGGAGCGCGCATTCGGGGCTTCGGGGGAGTATTGAGTCGATGAAGTCACGCGAAACCCTCATTCGCCTGAAGAAGTTTCAGGTCGACGAGAAGCGGCGCAAGGTTGTGCAGATCGAGACCATGATGGCCGAGTTCGACCGCATCGCGGCCGAACTCGACCGCGAGATCAAGCTCGAGCAAGACCGCGCCGGCATCCACGATCCCTCGCATTTCGCTTACCCGACCTACGCCAAGGCGGCGATGGGCCGGCGTGAGAACTTGAAGCGTTCGAGCGATGAATTGCGCGGGCAGCTTGACGAAGCCAAGGCGGTGTTGGGCGAGGCCTTCGAGGAACTCAAGAAGGTCGAAATGCTCGACGAGCGCGACCAGGCCCGTGAAAAGGCCGAGGAGAACGTCCGCGAGCAGCAGGAGCTCGACCGTATCGCTTCGATGCGGTTTCAGGCGAACGGCGCGCACGCCTGATCGCCACTGACTCGTGCCGGCAGACCGGCCGGGTTTGGCTCGCAATTCTTTTGCGATGACGCATGAAACGGGATTGCGGCTCCGTTGTCTGGGTATCTCCGCCGGTGGGCGCCATTCGCAGTTACTGTTGGACCGGCGCTTCTCGATCGTCGGCACAGTCAGCTTTTCGTCGCATCAGGCAGCGGTGTCCGACATCTGCGATCGCTTTCCGGCGGGTGATGCTGTCATCGCGCTTACGGAATAATTGTGTTGGCCGTCACCGGCGCCGATATCGGTCGCCATATCCGCGCGATAGAATGCCCCGACCGCCGGCGATCGCCGGCCAAAATGCGAAAAAGGGCGGATATGCGCGGGCAGGACGGAACTTCAAATTCCTTCGGACGTTGGCTGGTGTCCTTGGCCGTGACGATCGTCGCGGTCGTCGTCGCCTTTCAGTGGCTCGACCGGCCGTGGGCCTTCATCGCGAACGGGATGCATGCGTATCAAAATCAATTTGCCATTCCGACGCATATCGTCGATCCGTTGATGCCTATGGCCATCGTTCTGTTTCTCGCCGTCGGTCTGGCGCGGTTTTACGGTTGGACACTGTCGCGGCTGGCGATGACGGCGCTCGGTTGCAGCATCAGTGTAATCGTTGCCGAGACGATCAAGGCGCAGCTTAAATTCGTATTCGGCCGCACCTGGCCGGAGACCTGGATTCACAACAACCCGTCGCTCATTCACGACAACGTCTACGGTTTCAATTTTTTTCACGGCGGTCCCGGCTATGCGTCGTTCCCGTCGGGCCACACCACCGCGATCTGCGCGGCGGTGTCGGTGTTGTGGATGGTCTATCCGAAATTTCGTGTGATTTACGCGCTGGCGGTGGCTGCTGTCGTTATCGGTCTGCTGGGCGCCGATTATCACTTTGTCAGCGATGTCATTGCCGGTGGTTTTTTGGGAACGACAGTCGGCTGGATGATCGTCGAATTCCTGCGGCTCGACGCGCCGGCCGCGCGCTCCTAGCGTGCCCTTGCGTTTCGGCGACCTGCGGTCAGGTCGACGGTGATGTCACCATGAACTGCGCGCGCGCCAGTTCGGCGAAGCGACCGCCGGCTGCGACCAGTTCGTCGAAGGTGCCGCTCTCGACAATTCGTCCGGCGTCGAACAGCAGGATGCGGTTGGCGTTGCGCACCGTCGACAGGCGATGCGCGATCACGAAGGTGGTGCGGTTCTTCATCACCTCGTCGAGCGCCTGCATCACCTTGCTCTCGGTGCTGGCGTCCAGCGCGCTAGTGGCTTCGTCCAGGATCAGGATCGGCGGGTCCTTCAGGAGCGCGCGCGCAATCGAAAGTCGTTGACGCTCGCCGCCCGACAGCGAACGGCCACGTTCGCCGACATTGTCGGACAGGCCGCGGAATTTGCGGTCGATGAATTCCAGCGCCTGCGCCCGGCGGGCGGCTTCGCGCATTTCGGCTTCGGTGGCGTCGGCCTTGCCGACCCGCAGGTTGTCGGCAATGGTTCGGTTGAACAGTAGCGCTTCCTGAAACACCACGCCGATGTTGCGGCGAAGCGCTGCGAGCTTGAAGTGGCGGATATCGACGCCGTCGATCTCGATCGCGCCGGATTGCGGATCGAAGGCGCGATGCAACAGTGCGATCGCGGTCGATTTGCCGGCTCCGGTGGCGCCGACCAGCGCGACGGTTTCTCCCGGCCGCACGGTGAAATTCAGGTCGGCCGCCGCCTTGCGTTCGCCGTCATAGGAAAACGACACGTCCTTGAAGGCGACCAGTCCGGTCAGCCGGCCGGGATCGATGGCGTCCGGCCGGTCGCGAATGGCCGGCACGGTATCCCACACCTGAAAGAACTCGCGCAGGCGCGGCGCTTCCGACACGATCCGGTTGACGAAGGACACCGATTGTTCGAGCCGGCTGATGATCAGGCCGGCGAAGTTCATGAAGGTAACCATCTCGCCGATGCTGGCGTGACCGTTGATATGCAGCAGCGTGCCGACGACGATGATCGCCAGCACGGTCAGGGTGGTGGCGGTGCGCGTCAGCACCACGGCCAAAGCCCACCATGACAGCACCGGCATTTGTGCCCTGAGCAGCCGATCGACGATCTGGCGCAGCTCGACAACTTCTTGATCGAGCCGCGAGAAGCTTTGCACCAGTGCGATGTTGCCGAGTGTGTCGGATGCCCGCTCGGCGAGCGCCGAATAATGCTCCTCGACCGAGCTTTGCAGGCTGCCGGTTTTGTGAACGATGACGGCGGTGAGCGCCGCGAAAATCACGCACAGCCCGATCAGCAACAAGGCCAGGCGCCAGTTGATGAATAGCGAGATCGGTAACAGCACCAGCAGCGAAATGAAGGAGGCGAGGTGATCGCGGAAGAAGCCGAGCCACATACCCCACAGCGCGTCTGTACCTTGCAGCATCACCTTCATCAGCCGGCCGGAGTGGGTGTTGCCATGATAGGTCAGCGGTAGTTCGAGGACGTGCTCGAAATAGCTGGTCATGACGACGTGGCGACGGCGGTGCGACAGTCGGTCGGCGTAAAGTGCGATCAGCGTGCCGCAGACGATGGTGAACAGGCCGAAGCCGGCCCAGGCCGACAACAGGACCGTAAGTTCCGGCCAGGATGGCGGCGTCCCGCGCGCCTGTGCGCCGGTTAGCGTATCGATGATGCGGCCGAGCAGGACTGGTTCGGCGAATTGGGCCGAGGCCAGTAACATATTGGCGAGCGCAAGCGCCCAGGCCAGCCAGGCTTCCGAGCCGAGCAGGGCGAGAACGCGACCGTACAGGCGGATGAGGTTCATGCGGGACCCTTGGGGCGCGACCCGCGGCGGGAGCCGGGCCGGCGGCACAGCCTATAAATGAGCTGCGAGGTCGGTGCAAAACCGCCAGCAGCGGCGGATGAACAAGCCGGCGCGGGGCCCCGGCCCGGCCGGCTGGCTGTCGGTGGCGGGCGGTATTTCCCGTTGATTGGGAGTAGTGGGCTGTCGTGCCGCCCTGGGTCGGCTTTGCCGTCAACAGCTTGTGCCGCCGGCTGGCCGGCACTGTCATGGGCCCGTTACAAACCGTCATTACGCCAAATGTGACAATTGTGAACGATTCCTGTTTGAGCGCGATCGCGCGCCAGGCCGGTCGTTCTCGCTGAAGGCTTTTCTCATGACGATGGAAATCGGTTTGGACGCGCGCACGCGGGTTAAGCAGGCGGTCGGCTGTGACGGCCAGACGCTGCGAGAGCGGTTTCTGGAAAATGTTTTCGCGCGCTGTTTCGGCGGGCTTGTCTATGCCCAGATCTGGGAAGACCCCGACGTCGATATGGAAGCGTTGGCGATCACGCCCGATTGCCATGTCGTGGCGATTGCTTCGGGTGGCTGCAATGTCATGTCCTATCTGACCGCGGAGCCGGCACGGATCACCGCCGTCGATCTCAATCCGGCGCATGTGGCGCTTGGCCGACTCAAACTCGCTGGCGCCCGGCAGTTGCCCGACTGGGCGTCGTTCTATCGCTTCTTCGGTCAAGCCAATTCGTCGACCAATGCCGCGATCTATCGCGAGCACCTGCGGCCGCATATCGATGCGGAATCGCGGGCCTATTGGGACAAGCGTGTCCCGTCGGCGCTCGGCCGTCGCCGCGTCGCTTATTTCACCGGCAATGTCTACCGCCACGGTCTGCTCGGCCGCTTCATCGGGTTGGCCCATGTCCTGCTGCGCGCCTACGGCGTCGATCCGCGTGGCTTTCTGCGCAGCCAGACGCTCGCCGAGCAACAGACTTACTTCAACACGACGCTGGCGCCGCTGTTCGACAAGAAGCTGATCCGCTGGCTGACCTCGTTCCGTACTTCGCTGTACGGTCTGGGTATTCCGCCGGCGCAATATGAATCGCTGGCCTCGGCCGGCGATGGCGACATTGCCCTCGTGCTGCGGCAGCGGCTGGAGCGGCTGACCTGCGGCTTCAGCCTGGCCGACAATTATTTCGCCTGGCAGGCGTTCGGCCGCGCCTATAGCGACCGCGCCGACGCTCCCTTGCCGCCTTATCTGCAACGCGCGCAGTTCGACACCGTGCGCGCCAATGCAGACCGGGTTGAGGTGCTCAACCGGTCGGTGACCGAGTACCTGCAAAGCTGCCCGGCCGGCTCGCGTGATCGTTACGTGCTGCTCGACGCCCAGGACTGGATGAACGACACCCAGCTCAACGATCTGTGGCACGAGATTACGCGCACGGCCAAGCCCGGCGCGCGGGTGATTTTCCGCACGGCCGCGGTGCCGAGTCTGCTGCCGGGTCGGGTCAATGACGCGGTGCTCGGGCGCTGGCGTTACGAGGCCGAGGCCTCGCAGCGTTTCACCGAGCGGGATCGTTCGGCGATCTATGGCGGCTTCCATCTTTACGTCTTCGAAGGCTGAGCGATGACCGCGACCGCTGCCGCCGTCGCCATGGACCGGATGTACCGGCGGCAACGGCATATCTACGATCTGACCCGCAAGTTCTATCTGCTCGGCCGTGATCGTTTGATCGCCGGGCTGAATGCGGCCCCATCCGACGCCATCCTTGAAATCGGTTGTGGCACTGGCCGCAATCTGGTGGCGCTGGCCGCGTGTTATCCGGCGAGCCGCCTTTATGGTCTCGACGTCTCGGCGGAGATGCTGGTGTCGGCCTCGAACGCGGTGGCCCGGGCGGGGCTGGCAGACCGGGTGGTTCTCAAACAGGCCGATGCCGTGACCTTCGACCCCGACGCGGTGCTCGGCCGCGCCCGTTTCGAACGCATCGTCATCTCTTATTGCCTGTCGATGATTCCGCCGTGGCAATCGGTGGCCGCTGCGGCGATCGATTTGCTGCCGCCCGGCGGCGAACTGCACATCGTTGATTTCGGCGGGCAGGAGGGATTGCCGGCCTGGTTCCGTTCGGTGCTGCGAAGCTGGCTAAAGTTGTTCCACGTCACGCCGCGCGATGACATGGAAGCCGTATTGCACGATCTGGCGCAAAACAGGGGCATGAATCTGTCGCTGACGCGGCCCTATTTCGGCTACAGCCAGTTGGCGATCATTCGTCGCCCGTAGATTTCAGATTTTCGAAGATTGCGCAGATCGCTTGTTGCGATTGCGGCAAATGCTGGGCGAGATTGCTCGCGCTTGCCGCGCGGTCGTCCCAGTTCGTGCATAAACGTCCGGTAATGCATGGACGAAGTTTAACTTCACATTCCCGACCGTCGGTTTCATGACATGGGTCGACGATGCGAGTGGCTGTCGTCAGGTTATCGTTGCAGCAGGGTATCGTTGCATGAGACGTATTTTCGGACTGGCTGTCATTGCCTCATTTGCTGCGATAGGCGCGACATCGGCGCAAGCCGCCGATATGCCGCCGCATGTCGCCGTAACGCCCTCGAATAAGGCACCGCAAGCGAAGCCCTTCGACTGGAGCGGATTCTATTTCGGCATCAATGGTGGCTATGCCGGCACCCGTTCGAGCTGGAGCGATCCGGCGGTCGGTGCCGACTCCGGCAAGTTCGCCGGCAATGGCGGCACGATCGGGGGTCAGCTCGGTTACAACTGGCAGCTCGGCAGTACCGTGCTCGGCGTTGAGAGCGATATGAACTGGTTGAGCGGCACCGGCAGCACCGCCGGTGCGGGCAGCGTTTGCGCGACGGACGGTGGCGGCTTGTGCCAGACCCAGCAGAGCTGGCTCGGCACCACCCGCTTGCGCGCCGGCTATGCCGTCGATCGCTGGCTGCCTTATCTCACCGGCGGGTTGGCCTATGGCGACGTGCGGGCATCGCAGTCGAACGGCACCACCAGTACGGTGCAGTCGGGTTGGACCGCCGGCGCCGGCCTCGAATACGGTTTCAGCCGCGATTGGAGCGCCAAGCTCGAATATCTCCATATCGATCTCGGCACCGCAACTTTCATGGGCGCGGCATCGGGTACGCCGACGTTATCGGTGCCGGTCACCGACAATCTGATCCGCGCCGGAATCAATTATCACTGGTGAGAAAACGCGATAGTGCCGACGGCGGCCGCGATTATTTCTTGCCACCGTCGGATTTCGCTTTGAGTTGCGCCATTTCTCGGTCGAGCCGGGCGAGCGTTGCCTTGAGCGCGACGATTTCGACCTTGGCCGTGTAAAGCTCGCGCTCGGTCGCGGCGAATTTGGCACGAGTTTCCTGTGCCTGTTTGGTCAGGGTCTGCTGAAGGAATTCGACATTGGCCTGAAGGCAGCCGGTGCGCCGATCCATCTGCTTTTCGGCAGTGCAAATTTCCAATCCACGGATGTCCTGTGCGGCGGCCGAGGTGGCAATGAGACCGAGCAGCGCGGCGGTGACGACTTTCATGGTGCAGGTTCCTCGGCGGCTCCGGGCTGTGCCGCGTGACGGACGTTAACGGCCGAATAACTCGCCGCGCAATTCATCGGCAAGTTTCAGGCCGAAGCCGATCATGATGACGCCGGCGATGCGATCCAGCCAGGCGGTGAGGCGGAGATAATGCCGCCGCGCTATTGCGGTCGATAACGTCAGCGCGACTGTCCCGTACCAGAGCGCGGATTGCACTACGATCAAGGCGACCACGGCGGCATAGAACCAAGGCGGAGCATGTGCCGGTACCAACAGGACGAATACGCTGGTCCAGAAGATCGCGGATTTCGGATTGCTCAGAGTCGTCAGCAGTCCGGCAAGGAGCGGCGACCGGCCCGTCGGCATGACGCCAGCGACCGAACCCGATGCCGCGCCCGACCGCCGGCTGGCGGTCAACATGCGCCAGCCGCTGTAGATCAAGTAGCAAGCGCCGGCGATCCGCAGCGCGCGGTAAATGCCGCCGGCTTCGAGCAGTATAACGCCGACTCCCATCAGACTGAGGCTCACCCAGATCGCCGAGCCGAGGACGACCCCGAGGGTCGCCTTGAGGCCAGCGTCACGCGATATGCTGGCCGAGAAATAGCTGACGGCAACGGTGTTCGGCCCGGGAATCATGGCCATCAGAAAGTGGACGAGCGACAGTTGCAGGAGATTGACCAGCACGTTCACCGACCTTGACCGGGTGTCGGGGCCGAAGACGGGCGAACCCGTTTTCGGCCAAGGCGCGCTATGTCTTCTTGGCGGCGCGGCGATAGGACAGGTAATGCGGCGTCCACATCTTGGCGCGAACCGCATCCTCGATGGTGTCGGCGGTGACGCCGGACGTCAGGCCTTCGGCGAAAGCCTGCTTGCCGACCGCAATGGCGACCGCGATGGCGACCTCGCGCAGCATGGTCACGCTTGGCAGGAGGTTGGCTTCCGGATCGTGCCGGGCCGGCGACAGTTCGGCCAGTGCCTTGGCCGCCGCCATGAACATCTTGTCGGTGATAGCCGAGGCGTGGGTCGCGACCGCGCCCAAGCCGACGCCCGGGAAAATGTAGGAATTGTTGGTCTGGTCGACCCGAAACGGCCGGCCGTTGCGTTTGATCGGCGGGAACGGCGAGCCGCATCCGATGATGGCGCGGCCATCGCTCCAGCGCTCGACGTCGGCGGGCGCGGCTTCCGCGCAGGAAATCGGATTGGACAACGGGAACACGATCGGGCGCTGATTGTGTTTTGCCATCGCGCGCACGACCGACTCGGTGAAGGCGCCGGCCTGGGCCGAAACGCCAATCAAGGCCGTCGGTTTGGCGTTGTAGATGACGTCGAGCAGCGAAATCTTGTTTGCGTTGCCGGTGTTCCAGTCGGCTACGGCCGCGCGTGGTTGCAGGAACGGCGCCTGGAACGAGGCAATGTCGTTCATGCCTTCGATCAACAGGCCGTCCTTATCGACCAGGTAGAACCGGCCAGCCGCATCCTTGGGGTCGAGGCCGGCATCGACCATCGCCGCCATCAGAAGATTGGCAATGCCGCAGCCGGCCGAACCGCCGCCGAGAATGGCGATGCGCTGCTCGGACATCGGCACGCCGGTAACGTTGATCGCGGCCAATAGCGCGCCGGTGGCGACGGCGGCGGTGCCCTGGATGTCGTCGTTGAAGCTGCAAATCCGGTCGCGATAGCGGTCGAGCAGGCGGGTGGCGTTATTCTTGGCGAAGTCTTCCCACTGCAGCATCGCGTGCGGCCACCGCTCGGTGACGGCGCTGATGAATTCCTCGATGAAGCTGTCGTAGTCGGCGCCACGCACGCGCTTGTGACGCCAGCCGATATAAAGCGGGTCGTTGAGGTTCTCTTCATTGTCGGTGCCGACGTCGAGCAGGATCGGCAATGCGGTCGCCGGGTCGATGCCGCCACAGGCGGTGTAGAGCGCCAGCTTGCCGATCGGAATCCCCATGCCGCCAGCGCCCTGGTCGCCCAGTCCCAGAATGCGCTCACCGTCGGTAACGACGATCACCTCGGTCTTGTCGAACAGCGGATTGGCCAGGATTTCACGGATCTGGTCGCGGTGCGGTATCGACAGGAACAGGCCGCGCGGTTTACGGAACAGCCGGCTGAAGGATTTGCAGCCGGCCCCGACCGTCGGGGTATAGACGATCGGCAGCAGCTCCTCGACGTTCTGGCCAAGCAGTGCGTAATACAGCGTCTCGTTGGTGTCCTGAAGGTCGCGCAGGAAGGCATAACGTTCCAGATCGGTGTGGAATTCGCGGAATGCCTGTAATCGCCGGGTAACCTGCTCATCGATACCCACCACGGTCGGCGGCAGCAGGCCATGCAGCCCAAAAGCGGTGCGCTCCTCCTCGGTAAAGGCGGTGCCCTTGTTCAGACGCGGATCGGCGAGCAACCGGTAGCCGAACAGTTCTGCCGGCAGGGTGCAGGTGTCGTTGGGGTCGCGTGTATAGTTCAGCAAAACGTCTATCCCGGCGCCATCGTGAGGGGGAAAGCGTAGCACATAGCGCCCCCGCGCCCCATGGGCAATTTCCCGGTCCGGTTATCCGCTATGCGCCCCAGGTCCGACATCGGCATTGCGATGACCCTGCCTTTCCCGATAGTAGGCCCCGCCCAAGCCGGGTGCAATCTGGGCTTGCGTTGCCTTGCCTTGGCCGCCGCGAATTGCGACGGGGGGGGGGACTCCTCCGGCGATCGACGTTGCGGATGGTGCCGGCTTTCCCATCGTCTCCCGTGCCGAATAAGCCGAATCGTCAGTCATGCAGGGCTGGTCGACCGCCAGCCGCTGGCAGGTCAGTGAGGGGGCACGGCCATAATTTCGATCCAACCGATGCGCCGCGCCATTTGAGGTACCTGATCGGGTCGTGCCTCGCCAGTCCCGGATCGAATTCTGTTTCTGACGCGATCCCCAGAAATGGGCGGTGACGTCACTTTGAAATCGGTCGACAAATGTAGGACCAACAGCCTGGATCGCGCCACGCGATGGAAATGCACCATATCCGATATTTTCTCGCGCTGAGTGCCGAGCAGAGCTTCACGCGCGCCGCGAAACTCTGTGGCGTTGCCCAGCCATCCTTGACAAGGGGTATTAAGCAGCTTGAGACGGAACTGGGCGGCTCGCTATTCCTGCGCGGGCGTAACAGCACCCGGCTGAGCGAACTCGGGGTTCTCTTGCACCCGCGGTTCGAACGGATCGAGCGCGCGGTAGCCGAGACCATGTGTGACGCGGCGCTTTACATCGCTGCGCTTGCGGTCTCCGATCCAACTCCACAAGGGCTGACGTCGAGCGCGCCGGTCACATTTTAATTGTCATTGTTGTTACGGCGGGCGGTGCGATAGCCATGCCTGCCGGCCTTGCGCTCTAGAATGCCGCTGCTAACTCTTGGGCACCCTGGTTCTGCGCACCCTGCGCCATTTTATTATCGATGTCGGCAATCAGGTTGGCCACCACGGCCGTGCGCTTGGCCACCGGGTTGCGGTCGTAACCGACCTGCTGAAAGAAATTGGCGGTCGGGACCCGGGCGCGGAAGTCCGGCGGCATCATCACCATGTCGAGGCCGGTCGAATCTCCGGTCAGGTTCATCAGTTCGAGTTCTGGCGCCGACAGTGGCGCGTCATAATGCTTCATGCGGGCGAACTTGACCGAGTTCAGAAGCTTCTGCACCTGAACGACCGGACCGATATCCTTATCAAGAACGATGGCGTGAATGCCGATGCCGCCGGCGGTGTGCTTGGCAAGCTTGTCGTAATTGCTCCAGCCTTGCGGCACTCGATGGCTGAAAGCGATCATGCGTCGGACCGCACCGATTTTGCGTGTCATTCGCATTCTGGCATCGCCGTTCAGGGTTCTTTCCTTGGCGCGCAGCATGGCGAGAATCTGGTCGCCGTGTTCGGCAACCATCGCCACTGAATTCGTCGATAGCAGTTGGTTGTAGCCGAGCGCCGGAGAGATCGCTGTTGGCCGTTTCGGCGTGACACCGGCCTGGGTGTCGTAGGTGCCATTGCCGCCAGTCTCAAAAGCATAAACCCCGACGATTTGGTTTCGTGTCAGGCCGGCGGCCGATGCCGCTCTGGCATAAGCGCGTTTGAATTCGATCTCGTTGCGTGGTTGGTCCGGCACGAATCCGAACTGCTCGTTGGCGTTGCGGATGAAGTCGGAAACTAACGGCACTGGCGCGCGTTCGCCGGGCTGTGGCCCGGGCGGTGCATTGGGGTCGATCGGACGCCGCGGTCCGTTATAGACCGGCGGCTGTTCGAGCACATAGTCGTTGAGCGTTATCTGTTCGTTAGCGCGGCGCTTGGCATTCCGGATGCGGCGCTTGTCGCTGACGGCGTCCCAATAGGCTCGGGCCGCCTGCACGTAAGGTTCGTGGACCGCCTCGTAGGCCGCCAACCGCGCCTGGTAATCCGAGGTTCCGGCATTAGCTGTGATTTGCCCCATGCTTTGGGCGCAGCCAAATAGTCCGGCCGCTAGCGACAGCATGGCGGCGCCACGTATCCCGGTCTTGATGACGGATCGGATCAGGCGGTGGTGGGGCATCGTCGGCTTTTTCTCATCGCGTCCGAGTGTGTCGGATAAACGTTAGCGAAACGCGACTGGATGGAAGTTCGGCAAATCGAGGGCAGGCGCCCAGCGAGGTGATTCGTTACTGCCACCACCCTGCGGCAATTGCGCGGCGACGCAAGGCCCCGCGGGACGCGGCGATAGCGCGCAGTTGGTTGTGCGGCGCGATTTTCGGTTGGCGGCAAAAAAAGAACGCGCCGGAAACCCGGCGCGTCAAGTTTTGGGGGAGGTTCAAGTCCCGAAGTACCGGCCGTGTGACTGGCCGGGGTCGATCTCAGTTTCAGGATGTCGCCGGATAGCTTGGCGAAAACGCAACTTACGGTCAGCGGATCGTGGTGCCCTCGCGGGCGCTCAACGCGACCGGTGCGCCGGCCTTGTAAACGGTCGGGCCTTGCGCGGTCATGATGTCGGCGCCGAGATTCATCTGGCTCGCCGAAATGCCGATAATGGCAATCAGCAGCGCAGCGGTCAGGCCGACAACCACGATCTTGAGATGGGTGGTGCGGTCGGCGGTATACATCGACCAGTTCATGGCATCCTCCATGGGCTTGGCTGTTTGTCGCTTCGGCCCCGGGAAAGGTTCAAATCGTTCACGGAGATAACTTAGTGACGTTGTCGTAGTTCCCCAGGATGCATCACGCTTCATTGATGGTGGGGTGAAGCTGGCCTGCGGTCATCCTTTAAAGCATTGATAGTATTGGTAAATTTTGTTCAAGGGGCGTGGGCGGGCCGCGCCGGAGCGTTGGCGCCTGGCGATGTCCGCTGCCGAAAAGTCATAATCCAGTCGGCGTTACGAAGCGTTGCCGCTGGCTGCCATGCCGCCGAAAGGCGAATGATCCGGTCGCGAGGCGTACGCTCTCACTGAACATCGTCGCGCTGTTTTCGGTCTCGACTGGATCGTGTGGATCGAGTCTGAGATTGTGCTTGTCGTCGCCTTTTCGTTCGAGCCGATGACTTCGGCCTTGCCGAATTTGTTCGGCATCCCGGTGATGCCGATCAAACAGGCGGCGTTCTGCCGGTTGACGCTGCGAGCACGACAAAAAGAAAACGCCCGGTGGTGAACCGGGCGTTTCATTAACGGTCGCGACAAAGAAGCGGTAATTCGTAACGCTTGGCGGCTTAGGCGTTCTGGAGGTTACCGGCGGCCTGTTTGCCGCGCTCGGTGATGATCTCGTAATTGAGGCGCTGGCCTTCGTTCAGCGTGGTCATGCCGGCGCGCTGGACAGCGCTGATGTGAACGAAAACGTCTTTCGAACCGTCGCTCGGCGTGATGAAACCGAAACCCTTTTGGGTATTGAAGAACTTGACCGTACCTGTCGGCATCGTGGCACCTTTTGCGTTACGCGCTGCTCGTATTGGGATGCGCTCCGGCGATTGTCGCCCGGGCGATCGAAACATCCGTGTTTTGGGGGGTGCATTGATAAGCGCCCAAAAGGGGGGCCGCGCAGCAAGGCAGTACCGAAAACCAGTTTCAACAGCATTAATATACTCGAAATGGCCAAAATCGTCAATCAGATAGGCATAAATGCGCAAAGCGCGCTCCGGTCTGGCTGACCGGAAACGCGCTTGGACGACTTGTCGGGTTGGACCCCCGCGCTGGCGGAAGGCCTATGGCAGCAATGTCAGGCGGAGGGCGTCGCGGCTTCGGTCGAAGCGGCGGGGGCGGCCTTCTCGAAGGGGTAGCCGTCGCTCTCGTAGAGGGCGCGGATGTCCTTGTGCCCGAGACGGGCTTCGTTGATTTCGATATAGGCGCCGAGCAACAACGGCTCCGGCAATTCCTCAACCGCGAAGCGAATGGCATCGGCAGCGGTGTCGAACCGGCGATAGCGCACTTTACTGGCGATCTTGCGATTGCGCGACGGGAACAACTCCGCCGGGGCGTTAAAATCGAATTTTTGCATGAGAATCTCCAACAGGGGTCGGTGAACTTTATCGACCAAAATGATGTTCTTTATATGGGCATTCGGGGCCGTCATTGACAGAGGCGACGCCCATATAGCGGCATTTGGCCGAAAAACGCCTGAATTGTAGTAAATTCCGACGTGAGGCGATTTTACGTAAGCGACTTTTATGGCCAATAACGACGATGCGCAACCGTCGAGCCGGCCTATGGCTTAACGTGAATGAAGAGGTTTCGCTGCATCAGGGCGGAGGTACCGAGCAAGGTACAATCGCCCGGCGGCCAGTTTTTCATAACCGCGATCATCGCGGACACATTGGAACTGCCGTTGCCGATGAAGCGATCGGCGCGCAACGCCAGATAGGCATCGGCCATGACTTCCATGCCGGCCTGGACGCGGTTGACCGACGGCAAGTAGTGAACGCCGGTCGTGGAATCCGTCCTTTGACAGTCGGTGGTGACAATCCGGTTTCCGAAACGGTCGGTTAGTCTGGTTCGCCAGTTTTCATCGTCGGTCAGCAGGAATATCCGCCACGATGGATCGATCGCGGCCAGCGCCGCGCCATAGGATTGATTGACCGCGTCGAGATTGCGGTCCTCGACGATCTTGTCCGAGCCGCGCACATGGACCGCGACGAAAGGCGCGCCTTGCAGGTTGTCGCGAAAAAACGCATCGCTGGCGGCCAGGGCCTCCGGCAGGGGACGCAGATATTTGTCGATCAAATAGCGATAGATGGCGGTCAGCGATTGGCCATGCATCGGATGGCTGGCGGGAATCCAGGGCGCGACGTTGGCGACGCCGATATGGAAATCGTTGACCGCCACGGTCTCCGTCTTGTTCAGAAAATAAATCGCCGCCGCGCGCGAGCCGCTGCCCTGCCATTTCGTGATGTCTTCGTCGAACAGATTGTCCTTGCGCCATTTCGCGGGAAAGAAAGTGGCATTCTCGATCCGGCTCAAGTCAGCCAGCGTGACGTCGGAGACCGGCTTGAAATAGAGTCGAAAGGCGTCGCGGTCCGTGCCGTCACCGAACAGACTGTTCTTGCCCCAATGCGTGACCGGGATGCGTCCGGTGATTTCGGCCAGCAGCAGCGAGCCCAGTACCTGCGAGACATCGGACCAGAAGCCGAAGCCCCAGGCCTTGATGACGAGGTAGCGTTGACCCGTGCCGACGGTGGATTGAGGGCGCGGCACCTGTTTCAACAAAGCGAGATTCTGCCGGGTTTCGGCGTTGCCGGGTTCGGCGCGCAAGGCGGCCTGGAATAAGCCCTCCGCTGGCTCGACCGCGCCGACATTAGCGGCTATGATCCCGAGCATGTTGAGCGCCGCCGCGTTGTGCGGATCGGCGTCGAGAACGTCGCGGCACAGGATTTCGCTGGCCGGCAAGTTGCCCGCTGTGAAGGCGCGCACCGCGAGCGACAAGGGGTTCTCTGGCATATCCGTGGCTCGGCGATCCGGCTTTCGGTAAAGTGGTTGAATGGGCCAATCGGCAAGGATGGCTTTGCCGCGTCGGTGGGCGTCCGGCCTCGGCGGTTACAATTATCCATCTGTCACCGAATAGGCAAACCGTGCCAGGTCGCGTCGCCCGGTGTCCAGTCTGCGATCAGCCCCGGTAGCGCAGCGCGTCGACCAACAACGCGAAAGCCGTCGAAGATTGCCGTCGGCTGGGATAATAAAGGTGATAGCCGGCATAAGGCTGGCACCAGTCTTCAAGGACGCGCTTGAGCCGCCCTTTGGCCAAATAAGGCTGGGCGAGTTCTTCCGGAATATAGGCGAGACCAAATCCGGACAGCGCCGCGTTGAGCAACTGCGTCGTGCCATTGAAGGCGACCTGTCCCTCGACGCGCACTTTTACCTCGCGTCCGGCTTTCTCGAATTCCCAGGCATAAAGACCGCCGAGCGTCGACAGCCGCAAATTTACGCAAACATGGCCGACGAGGTCCTGCGGCGATTTGGGAAGTGAACGGCCTTTGAAATAGGCCGGTGCGGCGACGACAGCCATGCGCAGGTCCGGCCCGATCCGCACGGCGACCATGTCTTTCGCCACTTGTTCGCCGGCCCGCACGCCGGCGTCGAAACGTTGGGCGACGATGTCGGTCAGTCCGGCCTCGCCGACGAGTTCAACCTTGATGTCGGGATAGCGTGGCAGGAACTTCGCCAGCTTCGGCCACAGCAGCGTATCGATAGCGAATTCGGTGGCGGTGATCCGGATGCTGCCGGCCGGCTTGTCGCGCAGCTCACGCAAGGCCGCCAGTTCGGCTTCGATATCGTCGAGGCGCGGTGCGAGAGTTTGCAGCAGGCGTTCGCCGGCATCCGTCGGGGCGACGTTGCGGGTGGTGCGCGTCAGGAGACGCACGCCGAGACTGCTCTCCGGCGCCCGCAATGTGTGGCTGAGCGCCGATTGCGAAACGCCCAGCCGGGCGGCTGCCCTGGTGAAGCTGCGCGCCTCGGCGACGGCGCGGAAGGCCGTCAGGTCGTTCAGATTGGCGGCCGACATTTATGAGTCTCCCTCATAGGTTCATGCCGATTATAGCAGCTAGTTCAGGATCGGGCGTTCGCTAAATGAGGGGCAGCGCGGGCGGTCGAGGATCGCATGGCGAGGACGCCGCCCGATGACCGTTCAAAGGAGTGAAATTATGGACATCAAGCGAGGCGGATCGCAGGCCTCCGTCAGGGGGCCGGCCGAGACCTTCACCGGTTCGGTTCGGATCGATGCGCTGTTCAGCGCGGCCGCGCCCGGCCGCATGAGCGGCGCCACCGTTACCTTCGAGCCCGGCGCGCGCACAGCCTGGCATAGCCACCCGCTCGGCCAGACCTTGCTGGTCATGTCGGGCTTCGGTCGCGTGCAACGCGACGGCGGGCCGATCGAGGACATTCGTCCCGGCGACATCGTGTGGTTCGCGCCGGGCGAGAAGCACTGGCACGGCGCGGCGCCGACGACCGCCATGAGCCACATCGCTATTGCCGAGGCGCTGGACGGCAAGGTCGTCGATTGGATGGAACAGGTTTCCGATGCGCAATACGCGCCGTCGCGTGAAGGCCGGGAGGTATCATGACCGCTTGTGAACATCTATCGCGGCTGAACAAGCCGGCGATCCTCACCATCATTCTCGCCAGCTATGTGATGATCGTGCTGGATACCTCCGTCGTGCTGACGGGTTTGCCCAATATTCATCGGGATCTCGGCTTCACCGACACCGGTCTGGCTTGGGTGCAAAGCGCCTACACGCTCACGTTCGGCGGCTTTCTGCTGTTGGGCGGAAGGGCCGGCGATATCATCGGCCGCCGGCGCATGTTGCTGGCCGGTTTGGTGGTGTTTACGGCGTCGTCATTGGCCATTGGCGTGGCCCAATCGCCGGGATGGATCGTTGCGGCGCGTGCCGTTCAAGGCATCGGTGCCGCCATCCTGGCGCCGGCGACTTTGGCTCTGTTGCAAACCACGTTTGTCGAAGGTGAGGAGCGCGTTCGCGCCGTCTCTTATTACAGCGCCGTGGCTGGCGTCGCCGCCAGCGTCGGGCTGGTCGTCGGCGGCGTGCTTGCCGAGTGGGTTTCCTGGCGCATGGGCTTTTTCATCAACCTGCCGATCGGTGTTGCGATGATCGTGGCGACGCTGCGTTATGTTCCGGAGTCCGGTCGGCGTTCCGGCGCCTTCGACATCGTCGGCGCGCTGACCTCGACGATCGGCGCCACGGCGCTGGTCTATGGCTTCATCCGCGCGGCGACCGCCGGCTGGACCGACGCCATTGCGCTGGGCTCGTTCGCCGGCGCAGCCATTCTGCTGATTGCTTTCGTCGTCAACGAATGGCGTGTCGCGCAACCGATCATGCCATTGCGGCTGTTCGCCAGCCGCGAGCGGACCGGCGCTTATGCCGCCCGCTTTCTGTTTCTGGCCGCGATGATCGGATTTTTCTTTTTCACGACGCTTTATCTCCAGCAGGTGCTGGGCCTGAGCCCGGCCGCGACCGGGATCGCGTTTCTGCCGATGACGCTGGTGAATTTCGTCGTCGCCATGGCCGTGCCGGCACTGACACGACGGTTCGGCAATGGCCGGCTGCTGGGTCTCGGTCTGTCGATTAGCATCGTCGGGTTGGCCTGGTTGAGCCGCGCCACCTTGGGCACCGATTATCTCACCGGCGTTGCCTTGCCTATGGCGTTGATCGGCATCGGCCAGGGGCTGGCGCTCAGCCCCATGACCAGCGCCGGCGTGGCCGGCGTGAATGGAGCGGATGCCGGCGCCGCTTCCGGTGTGCTCAACGTCTTTCATCAAATGGGCAATTCGTTGGGGCTCGCCGTTCTTGTCGCGCTAGCGCAGTTTGGCGCCGGCGGATTGAGCGGAGCGGCTTTGCTCGCGCATCGGTTCACGATCGCGCTGACCGGCGCGACCGGTTTCATGGCGCTCGCCGTCGTCGTCGTGATGGCGCTGATCGTCCGGCTTTGGCCGGTGACCGATGCGCCGGGCGCCAAAGTTGTCATTCAATAGAGAAAGGAAGAAATCATGACACCCAATATCAAGGACAAGATTGTCGTCATCACCGGCGCCAGCAGCGGACTCGGCGAGGCTACGGCGCGCCTGCTGGCGGAGGAAGGCGCCAGCGTGGTGCTCGGCGCGCGGCGCGAAGATCGTATCCGTATGCTGGCGGATGAATTGACCGGCCGTGGCGGCAAGGCGCTTGCCGTGACGACCGATGTCACCGAGGTCGGGCAGGTCCGGAACCTGGTTGAGGCTGCTGTCGAGGCCTACGGCCGGGTTGACGTCATGATCAACAATGCTGGGCTGATGCCGCAATCGCCGCTCGACCGCCTGAAGATCGACGAGTGGGACCGGATGATCGACGTCAACATCAAGGGCGTGCTTTATGGCATTGCCGCTGCGCTGCCGGTCATGCAGCGCCAGAAGTCCGGCCACATTATCAACGTCTCGTCGGTTGCCGGACACAAGGTGCGGGCCGGCGGCGCGGTCTACGCCGCGACCAAACATGCGGTGCGGGCGTTGTCGGAGGGCCTGCGCCAGGAGGTCAAGCCATACAATATTCGCACCACCGTGATCTCGCCCGGCGCGGTCGCGACCGAATTGCCCAATAGCGCCAGCGAGCCCGATGTGGCGGCGGGTCTGCATAAATTCTACGAGGATTTCGCGATTTCCCCCGATTCATTCGCGCGCGCGGTTGTCTATGCGATGAGCCAGCCCGATGATGTGGACATCAACGAGATTCTGTATCGGCCGACGCGGCAGGAACTGTAGAGCTTGTCGGCATCAGGAGGGTTCCATGCCTCACGTCATCGTCAAGCTGTATGCCGGCCGCTCCGAACAGGAGAAGCAGAACCTTGCCGATGCGATCGTCGAGGCGGTGAAGGCCGCGCTCAAGAGCGATGAGAAGTCCATCTCGGTCGGTATCGGCGATGTGAAGCCGGAAGACTGGGCCGAGAAGGTCTACCGGCCTGCGGTGCTGGAGCAGCGCGACAAGCTGTACAAGGCGCCGGGCTATAACCCGTTCGGCTGATCGGCCGCGCCGATATCGGGCGGCGCGGCCCTAGATACTCGCCACCGTTTTCAGCCGGGCGCGGGGATGAATCTCGCTTTGCGAGATCACCGGGGTCTGGGCGCGGAAGCGCTCGACGATGCCGCGCACGAAGGGCCGGATCTGACTGGAGGTCACCAGCACGGGCGATTCGCCGTCGCGTGCGGCGACTTCGAATTTTTCGCGTACCTGCGTGATGAATTCCGATAGCTTCGAAGGCTGCATGGCCAGTTGCCGGTCGTCGCCCTGGCCGACGATCGATTCGGCAAAAGCCTGTTCCCACTTTGCCGACAGTGCGATCAGCGGCAGGTAGCCGTTGTGGCTGGTATATTGGGCGCAGATCTGTCGCGAGATGCGGGCGCGGACGTGCTCCGCCAGGATGACCGGATTGCGTGAACCGGAAGCGCCCTCGGCGATGCCTTCGAGAATGGTCGACAGATCGCGGATCGACACCCGCTCGGCGAGCAACAGTTGCAGCACCCGCTGAATGCCGGACGTGGTGATCAGCGACGGCACCAGATCCTTGAGTAGTTCGGCTTGTTCCTTCGGCAGATCCTTGAGCAGTTTCTGAACCTCGCCGTAGGACAGCAGTTCGGACATATTGCCCTTGAGCAGCTCGGTCAGATGGGTCGATAGCACGGTGGCGGCGTCGACCACTGTGTAACCCTGCATCGCCGCCTCCTCCTTGAGCGAAGCGTCGACCCAGGTGGCCGGCAGGCCGAAGGTCGGCTCGGTGGTGTGGGTGCCTGGCAGCCGCACCTGGCCGCCCGAGGGGTCCATGACCATGTACTGGTTCGCCCAGATCTTGCCGGAGCCGGCTTCGACTTCCTTGACCTTGATGACGTAGGCATTGGAGTCGAGCTGGACATTGTCGAGAATGCGGACCGCCGGCATGACAAAGCCCATTTCGGTCGCCAGCGACCGGCGCAGCGCCTTGATCTGTTCGGTCAGACGGTCGCTGCCGTCCGGCGAATTGACCAGCGGCAACAAGGCATAGCCGAGTTCGACCTTGAGGTCGTCGATTTTCAGCGCGGTCGCAATCGGCTCCTCGGCGGCTTCGGCGGTCTTGGTCTCGGTCGCGGCCTTGTGCGCTTCCAGCGCGACTGCCTGTTTGGCGCGCTTGAAGGCGAAATAGGCCAGCGTCGCGGCGCCGGCGCCGAGCGCCATGAAGGGCAGGAACGGAATGCCCGGCAGCAGCGACATCACGATCATGACGCCGCCGGACATACCCAGCGCTTTCGGGTAGCCGGACAATTGCGCCATCAGCGCCTTGTCGGCCGAGCCGGAAATGCCGGCTTTCGAGACCAGCAGGCCGGCCGCGGTCGAGACGATCAGCGCCGGGACCTGGGTGACCAGGCCGTCGCCGACGGTGAGGATGGTGTAGGAATGCGCCGCATCGGAGAAGCTCAGGCCCTGCTGGGCGATGCCGATGATCATGCCGCCGATGATGTTGATGAAGGTGACGAGCAGACCGGCGATGGCGTCGCCGCGCACGAACTTCGATGCACCGTCCATGGCGCCGAAGAAGCCGCCTTCGGCCTCCAGCGTCTGGCGGCGCTTGCGGGCCACCGTCTCGTCGATCATGCCGGCCGACAGATCGGCGTCGATCGCCATCTGCTTGCCGGGCATGGCATCGAGGTGGAAGCGCGCCGCGACTTCCGCGATACGGCCCGAACCCTTGGTGATGACGACGAAGTTGACGATCACCAGGATCGTGAAAACGATGATGCCGATGACGAAGTTGCCGCTCATCACGAAATTGCCGAACGCGGCGATGACGTGTCCGGCGGCTTCCGGCCCCTCGTGGCCATGCGACAGGATCAGGCGGGTCGAGGCCAAATTGAGCGACAGCCGCAGCATCGTCGCGATCAGCAGCACGGTCGGGAAGGCGGAGAATTCGAGCGGCGTCTGAATGAACAGCGCCGTCATCAGGATCAGCACCGACAGGATGATCGAAATCGCCAGCGCCATATCGAGCAGGATCGGCGGCAACGGCAGGATCAGGATGACCAGAATGGTCATGACGCCGATCGCCAGCCCCATGTCCGCGCGCTTGATGATCGAACCGATGGCGCCGAGGTTGGGAATGTTGCTGGCGAGGCCGCCGCCGCTGGCCGGCGCGCTTGGGGCAACTGTCGTGTCGGTCATGGCCACTCGTCCTGCGTAACGCCTCGAATGTGCCCAGACGGCGGTCTTGGCCGCCCCGGTCACTACGCCGAGTGATTTCCAGATACCCCGGCAGAATTTGCCCAGTTTATGGTTAGCAAGTGGTTAACGATGCCCGCTAAGCGGCTGATGATGCATAAAAAAGCCCTCTCCCCGACGAGGGGAGAGGGCCCACAGGCGCCTTTCGGAGCGGACGCCTGGCTGGCCGGGGTGTGGGGTTGGATCAGCCCGGCAGCAGAACGGTATCGATGACGTGGATCACGCCGTTCGATTGCTTGACGTCGGCGATCGTGACGTGAGCGGTCTGGCCCTTTTCGTCGGTGATGGTGATCTTGCCGCCGGAATTCTTGACGGTGAGGATGCAGCCGCCGACGGTTTTGACTTTGTGGGCGCCGCCATCCTCCTTGATCATTTTCTTGATCGTGCCGGACATCGCGTTCGCCGCGACGACATGGCAGGTCAGGATCTTGGTCAGCTTCGCCTTGTTCTCGGGCTTGAGCAGCGTCTCGACGGTGCCGGCCGGCAGCTTGGCGAAGGCTTCATTGGTCGGCGCGAACACCGTGAACGGCCCTTTGCCGGACAGCGTATCGACCAGACCCGCGGCTTTGACAGCAGCGACCAGCGTGGTGTGGTCCTTTGAATTGACGGCGTTCTGAATGATGTTCTTGGACGGATACATCGCCGCGCCGCCGACCATCTTGGTGTCTTCGGCATGGCTCGGTGCGCCGAAGGCGCCTGCGGCGAATACGGCGGTCAGTGCTACGAGCGCAATGCGAGAGAGCTTCATGGGATTCTCCTGGGCGGTGTTTGGCGTCCCGTTGACCGGGCTACAGGAGGAGGTACGGATTGCGGTCGCGTCCGGATGCAGGGCACCGCGAATTAATTTTGGTGTGTGAATTGGCGCGATGACTTGTGGCGCCGTCCGGATCGGGTTCCGTGCGACGCGTGCGATATTGCGAATATCTTCAGGAGCGCGCGGCTGAGACGCTAAAGACTGGCAAATTTGCCGGTGCCGATTACCGGTCCGGTCGGAAGGCCGGTGGGCGATCCACCCTGCGGTTCCAGTGAAACGGCGAGCACGGCCTTTTGCGTCATCATCGGCATCAAATCGTGCGGCATCAAAATCGTCACCATGCGATCGGCGCGCAACAATCCGATCGGGCGTGGCTTGCCGTCAGCCGGAATCACCCAAAGTTCCGGTACGCGGGTTGCGTCGGCGGCATAAGACGCTGGCATCACCGCGATGCTGCCACGCGCCTGATCGAAGCTGGCGACAAAATGACGTTGGCCGCCGCCATCGATGGCCGCGACCATCGGGCCTTGCTGGGGCGTTGGCTGGGTGGTGCCGAGGTAGACCAGTGCGCCGAGACAAACCGCGGCAAGGGCACCGGTTGCGAATGTAAGACCGCGCCAGAAAGCCAGGCTTTGCCACAGGCCTGAATTAGATGCCGGCGCAGCCGGCAGCGCGGCCGCGATGCGGTCCCACATGTCCGGCGGCGGCGCAGTTTCCGTGATTTCGGCGGCCCATGGCGATAGTCGCTGTTCCCAGTCCGCGACGATGCGGGCAAAGCCACGTTCGTGCGCGACACGGGTGGCCGCGGCGGCACGTTCTTCGCCGTCCAGCACGCCAAGCGCATATTCGGCGGCGAGCATCTCGTCCGCTGAGAATTCGCGATCGTCGGTCGGTTCGTTCATGTCGACTGCTCTGCCGGTTGCGTGGCTTCCAGGCAAAGTTTCAGCTTTATCATTGCGCGCCGGATCCGGCTTTTCATGGTGCCGAGCGGCACGTTCATGCGCTGTGCCAGATCCTCGTAGGTATTGCCGTCAAAAAAAGCGCCACGCAACGCGACGTTTTCTTCTCTGGCCAGGCCATCGAGACAGCCGTGCAGACGGGCATTGTCCTCGCTCATCTCCAGGGCGTCGTCGGCCAGGGGCGCGGTGTCGGCGACGTCGACGGCATCGTCGATCGGGTCCATGCGCCGGTTGTTCTTGCTGGCGCGCAAACGATCGATGGCGCGGTTGCGGACAATCGCGATCAGCCAGGTCATGGGGCTGGCCCGGTTGCCGTCGAAATCGCCTGCCTTGCGCCAGACCGTCACGAAAACCTCCTGTAGAACGTCCTCAGCTTCGCTGCGCTCGCCCAAGATACGCAAGGCCACGCCAAAAAGCTTCGCCGATGTCAGACGATAGACGGTTTGCAGCGCCGCCCGGTCACCGCCTGGAACGCGGGCGAGGGCGGCGGCGATCAGCCTTCGGTTGGCTTCGAGATCCATCGGGTGAACTGTGTCTCGCTTGATCGACGGTGACGGTCGCTAATCCTGGTTCGAGCTGGCGGTGCGACCCAGGCGGCGCAAGAATGGACCTCGGCGCTTTGCCAGTTGGCGATATGCGCCGCATAGCGCAAGGCCGCTGGAGTCGCCTGATTTATGCGAGACCGCAAGGGAATTCTTGTCATCCGTGTTGGTGTTGGTCTCGAGCGCGGCATCGATTTCTCTTAACGCAGGATAGGCGCAGCCGGTCACTTCGACTGACGCGGTGCCGGCATATTTTCTTTGATCGCTAGGGGTTGCGCGTGAACGGTGTGGACGCCGGCGGGGTCGGTGTGCTCGTCGCGAACGACGCGAACGTGAAAAGTGAGGCGATCAGTAACGCAAACGTGACGGTCGGCGAGTGATATCATGTGACGACATCGACGCCGCGGTGATGCGTGCTTGCCGCTGCCATTATGTCGATGCGGCAGGCGCGCCGCTCTGTTCGTCGATCTGGTCTATAAGATGCATTTCGCCACAGGCGGGACAGCGCAGGCGCCCGATCGGATAAGAAAGTCGGTCGAGGGAGATTTCATCGGTCAGCAGGACGAGACAGCCGCGCGTCGGACACAAATATCGGAGTGCTCCCCCTGGACGCGGTTCAGCGTGAATGATGGCGACGGGGCCAGCAATCCGGTGGTGGACCGAAGGATGGATCGCGTCACCGTTGGCTAGGCCTAAATAACTGTCAAATATAGAAAAATTCGTACTTTTGACGCTGGATTTAGGTGTCGGTCCGTTATTTTGGTGCATTGCACAATAATGCGGGGGCGGGCCGATGGTTCCTTGCCGTCTCCCAATCATGGGGAGCGGGCAACCGCATCACTGCGACAGCGGCGGGAAACGATGAATCCCGTCCGGCCCGAGCGGCAAGGGATCGACCTTGCGCACGGCGTCCAGAGCGAGTGTGTCATAGAGATGCGGGAACAGAGCTCCGCCGCGCGACGGCTCCCATTTCAGCCGGTCGCCGAGGGTGGCGGTATCGATGTGTAGTAATAACAAGTCGCTCTGGCCGGCGAAGTGTTTCGCGGCAGTCTCCGCCACCTGATCGGATGCCGAGAAGTGGATGAAGCCATCCTGCAAATCGACCGGTGCGCCGCGAAATACACCCATAGATACCGCTTCATTCCAAAGCGCGGCCGGACAAATTTTATAAATCATCGAGATACCTATTCACGTTATTTTGTTTCGTTAGCGCCCTGTAAATTGATTGCAATGCGCCTTGTACGCGCGCCTCGGTTCATCATATTTACCCGAGACATTATAGGATTCATGATGCGTAAAACCGAGCAATACCTCATCGATACGGCGGATCAATGCATCCGTCTCGCGCGTGCTGGCCGCGAGATGGCAGCCGATCTTGAAGCCATGAGTAACGAACTGATGGCCAAGGCTGTTGAACTCGACACCGTCCGTCAGCGTGATGAACAGCGGCCGGTCCCGGACCGTAAGGCACAAGCCAAATAGGCTTCGCGCCACTCTATCCGATGCAATACAAAAAAGCCCGGCCATGGTGCCGGGCTTTTTGATTTTATAGCCTGCAGCGAGCAATACGACGAGGTTAAGCGGCGCCGCGTATTTCGCCGCCGTGCGGCGGCGGAATTGGCGATCCGTCGGCGGAGTATTCGTTGAGCTTGTTGCGCAGCGTGCGGATCGAGATGCCGAGAATATTGGCGGCATGGGTTCGATTGCCGAGGCAGTGCTTGAGGGTTTCCAGAATGAGGTCGCGCTCGACGTCGGCGACGGTCCGGCCCACCAGACTGCGGGTCACCGACTCCGCGGCCAGCGCGGCTTGCGCCGCCATGTCGTTGCCACGCGCCTGGTCGAGCCGCGTGCCATCGGGCGACAGAATGCCATCGACACCGATCTCTGCGCCGGTCGACAGCAGCACCGCGCGATGCAGCGTATTCTCCAGTTCGCGGACATTGCCCGGCCAGCGATTGACGTTGAGCGCGCGGCGCGCGTCGATTGACAGCGGACGGATCGGCAGTCCGTTGGCTTCCGAATATTTCTTGATGAAGTGAGTGGCGAGTTCGGCGATATCGGCCGGTCGGTCGCGCAACGGCGGGATCTTCAGATTGACGACGTTGAGCCGGAACATCAGGTCTTCGCGGAAATGGCCTTCGCGGACCGCCTCGGCCAGGTTGCGGTTCGAGGTCGCGATGATACGGATGTCGACCGGCACCGGCTTGGTGCCGCCGACGCGGTCGATGACGCGTTCCTGAATCGCGCGCAGCAATTTAGCTTGCAGACGCACATCCATTTCCGAGATTTCGTCGAGCAGCAGTGTGCCGCCATCGGCTTCTTCGAACTTGCCGATGCGGCGGCCAAGTGCGCCGGTGAAAGCGCCTTTCTCATGGCCGAACAGCTCGGATTCGAGCAGGTTCTCCGGGATCGCGGCGCAGTTTACGGTGATGAATGGCTTCTTGGCGCGTTGCGACCGGGTGTGAACGAAGCGTGCCAGAACTTCCTTGCCGGTGCCGCTTTCGCCGGTGATTAGCACCGAGGCGTCCGATGCGGCGATCTGCTGCGCCAGCTTGACGACAGAAGCCATCGTTTCGTCGCGATAGATCATGTCGCGGGCGTCGTCGGTGACGGCGGCCAGCACCGCCGCGATCAGGTCCGGATCCGGCGGCAGCGGGATGTATTCTTTGGCGCCGGCGTGGATGGCGCGGACCGCGGCGCGGGCGTCGTTGGTGACGCCGCAGGCGACGATCGGGACGTGAATGTGTTCGGCTTCCAGCCGTGTCACCAGGTCGCGGATGTCGAGTGCGACATCGACCATCAATAGATCGGCGCCGCGGCCCGAGCGCAGCACCGCCAGTGCCTGGTCGTTCGAGTCGGCATGGGTGACGCTGGCGCCTTTCTCCATGGCGATCTTGCTCGCGATGGTGAGCTGACCGCCGAGCGTTCCAACGATGAGTAGCCGCATGGCATTAGTCCTTCAGTGATTTTCTGCGCACGATCGGATCCTGCGCGTCAGTTCGTATCGGCCTTGATGATTTCCGTCATGGTCACGCCAAGCTTTTCCTCGACCAGCACCACTTCGCCACGTGCGACCAGGCGGTTGTTGACGTAGATGTCGATCGCTTCGCCGACCTTGCGGTCGAGTTCGAGAACCGCGCCTGGTCCGAGCTTCAACAGAGAGCCGACGTCCATGGTGGCGCGGCCGAGCACTGCCGACACCTTCACTGGAACGTCGAACAGCGCTTCGAGGTCCTGCGCGCCGCGATGAACGGAATCGCGGTCCGACGGCGCCAGCGACGCAGCGTCGGCAACCGTCTGCACTCCGCCATTTTCGAGATCGGGCAGCGGAACCTTGCTGTCATTGTCACTCATCGCATCGGTCTCCAATAAAGCCTGTTATACTAATGGGGCGTGGCAGTGCGGGCGGCGATATAGCGGGCGACCACTTCGTTGATCGCGGCCTGGGTCGCCGCTTCATCGCGGCCGACGCCGCCGTCAACCCATTCGATCCGGCAGTCGCCCGGCGCCATTGTCGGGTCGGGCTGCACCGTCAGGCGGCCGTCGAAGCCGCGCAGGCGCGCGATCTCTTCGAGTTTCTCCTTGGCGGTGTCGTAGATCTCGGCTCCGATATGGACGGCGACCTGGGGCGTCGCCACCAATTGCCGGAAGGCGTCGCCGGCGAGCGCGGAAATTTCGGTGAAGGGTTCGCGCGCGATCAGTTCCGGCGCCAGCTTGCTGGCGACCGCAACCGCGACCTGGACGGCTTCGACCTCCAGCTTGGCTTCGATGTTGGCCAGAGCGCGGTCGATTTTGACCATGCCGTCCGCGATCTCGGTCAGGGTCTTGGAAATGCGTTCGGTGATCTCGGTGCGCGCCTGAACGAGGCCGGCCTCGAAGCCCTTGCGGTGCGCCACGGACTCGACGTCCTTGCTGCGCCGTTCATGCTCGACCAGGGTGATAGTCGGCTTGACGGTGCCGGCGAAGTCTTCGTCGAACATGTATTTGGCGCTTGGCTTCATGCCCGGGTCCGTCATCAGTAAATCAACTCGTCGTCGCCCTGACTCTTGGCGATCAGGATTTCGCCCTTCGCGGCCAGATCCTTGGCGATGTTGACGAGTAGTGTCTGGGCTTCGTCGACGTCGCGCAGGCGCACGGCGCCGAGCGCCGCCATGTCGTCGACCAGCATCTTGGATGCGCGCGACGACATGTTCTTGAAGAAGAATTCGCGCACGGTTTCGTTGGCGCCCTTGAGCGCGACGGCGAGCTTGTCCTTGTCGATCGCCCGCATCAGGGTCTGGGCCGAGCCGGCGTCGAGCTTGATCAGGTCGTCGAAGGTGAACATCAGCGCCTTGATGCGCTCGGCCGCGTCGCGGTTTTCATTTTCCAGCGAGGTGAGGAACCGGGTTTCGGTCTGGCGGTCGAAATTGTTGAAGATTTCGGCCATCACCTCATGGGCATCGCGCCTGCGGGTCTGCGACAGGTTCGACATGAATTCGGTACGCAGGGTCTGCTCGACGCGTTCGATGACGTCCTTCTGGACCGCTTCCATTTTCAACATGCGATTGACGCAGTCGAGCGACATGTCTTCTGGCAGGATCGACAGCACGCGGGCCGCGTGTTCGGGGCGCAGCTTCGACAGCACCACGGCGACCGTCTGCGGATATTCGTTCTTGAGATAGTTCGCCAGCACCTCTTCCTGGACGTTGGCGAGCTTTTCCCACATGTTGCGGCCGGCCGGGCCGCGGATCTCGTCCATGATCGTGCCGACGCGATCTTTCGGCAGGTATTGCTGTAACAGACGCTCGGTGGCGTCGTAGTTGCCGAGCAGGGCGCCGGAGGCTGACAGCCGGCCGACGAATTCCAGCAGCAATTGTTCGACCGCTTCGGCGTCGACGGTGCCGAGCGACGACATCACAATCGAGATTTCGCGCAATTCGTCGTCGTCGAGCAGCGTGAAAATGGTGGCGCCGGCGTGATCGCCGAGCGCCAGCATCAGCACGGCGGCCCGTTCCGGGCCGGTCAGCTTGCGCCGCGGTTTGTCCGACGACTGGCGGCTGGCCAGATCCGCGATCACCCCGCCGATATTTTCGCGGATGCGGTCGGTGTCCTTTTCGGCGGTGTTCGCGTTCGACGCCATTTAAGCCGCGTCCTCGTGGAGCCAGCTGCGGATGATCGCGACCGCTTCATGCGGATTCCTCTGGGCGAGTTCGCCGACCTTCTGCACGGACTGGGCGTGGACCTGGCCTTGAACCTGAGCGACGTCGATCATGGTCGAGGTGCGGTTCGAGATGGCGACCGCCTCCTCGCCGTTGACGATTGAAATATTGGTGCCGCCGGTGGTGATGCTGCCGCTGCCGCCGCCCGGAATAGGCTTGCCGTCGGGGCCGATTTCGATGCCCGACGAGCCGAGCGCGCCGGCAACGCCGGCGTAGCCTGTGGCGCCCGCCAGCCGGTCGGGCGTAACGATACGGCGGACCAGCGGCCGGACCACCATCAACAGGACGAGCAGCCCGAGCAGGACCATGACGCCCTTTTCGGCGAGGCCCATGATGTCGTCTTTGGTGAATTGCAGGTACTTGTCCCAGCCGGTCGGCGTGTCGAAGTTCATCGGAGTGGTGTCGGCAAAGCGCAGGTTCACGACTTCGATCTGGTCGCCGCGCTTGGCGTCGTAACCGACCGCGGTGCGCACCAGCGCGGCGATCCGGTCGATTTCTTCCTTCGAACGCGGCTGATAGACGACTTCGCCCTTGGCGTTCTTTTCGTAGCGGCCATCGACGAGGACCGCGGCCGAGATGCGCTTGACGCGGCCCGCCTCGACGACTTCGGTCTTGGTGGTGCGTGAGATCTCGTAGTTGACGATTTCCTCGGTCTTTTTGCTTTGGTCCTTGGCGGTCGCGCTGTTGTTGTTATCGGCGCTGGTGCCGGGCAATTGACCGGCCACCGACACCGGGCCGCCTTCCTTGCCGTCATTCGATTGGGACTGTTCTTCACGGGTCTGGCTAGACCGCACGACCCGGCCGTCCGGATCGTATTTGTCGGAAGTCTCGGTGATGCGGTTGAGATCGAAATCGGCGGTGAGCTGGACGCGGGCATGGCCCGGTCCGACCACCGAGGAGACGATGGATTCGACCTGGTCGCGCAGGCGGTTCTCGTATGCGGTCTTGCGTTCGTCGGCGGTGCTGCCGGCGAGCGCGTCGTCGGGGGTGGCGCCGTCGGCGAGCAGGCGGCCGGTTTCGTCGATGACCGAGACACGCTCGGGCTTCAACCCGTTGACCGCGGTCGCAACCAGATGACGGATGGCGCGGACCTGGCCGGGCTCAAGCTGGCCGCGCACCTTGAGCACGATCGAGGCGGTGGCTTCGGCCTTGTCGCGGGAGAACAGCGGCCGTTCCGGCAGCACCAGATGAACCCGCGCGGCCTGGACCCGGTCGATGCCGCGGATGGTGCGGGCCAGTTCGCCTTCCAGCGCCCGCAGATGGTTGATGTTCTGAATGAAGCTGGTGGCGCCGAGCGCGTCGGACTTGTCGAAGATCTCGTAGCCCACGCCGCCGCCCTTGGGCAGGCCGCTTTCGGCGAGCTTCATGCGCAGCCGCGCCACCTGCTCCTTGGGCACCATGATGATGGAGCCGTCATTCTTGAGCTTGTAGTCGACCGCCTGCCGATCCAGGTCCTTCATGATCGCACTGGAGTCCTCCATCGACAGATCCGTGAACAAAGGCACCATTTGCGGTGTCGTCATCTGGATCATCAGAAAGGAGAAGAAGCCGATCAGTGTGAGCGTCACCGCGGCCATGGCCGCCATACGCGCCGCACCGAGCGATTTCACAAAATCGAAGAAACCTTGCACTGGCTTATCCTACCCGGCGGCGGCAGTCGTCGCGTCCCACCCGGCAAGTTTTGCCCAGTATATGGTTAGCGTCTGGTTA
>WGNB01000018.1 GCA_016124795.1 Rhodopseudomonas sp.
CCGAAATACTTCCTTACGCGCTTGCGACCGGTAAACGTCTGCGCCATCGTTTTTTTCTCTCGATTCGATTTGCCGGGGCCAGCGCTCAGCGCTTCTCCGAACAGCCGCAATCCATCGTGGCTATCAGGACAAGCGTCGGGGCTACCCGCTTTTTAATGTGATTCGGACCGCTTCCGAACCGCCGCTTACTTCACAACTCGTCGTGACCGGGCCTTCCGACGGGCTTCGATACGACCTCTCATCAGGGCATCGTCGGTAGCTAAATACTCTACCCTCTCAAGAACGACATCCCGGAGGCTTTACCCCCGGGATATCGGAACTCTTGTCCTGGCATCCACCGGATCGAATGAGGCACAGCCTCGCCCGACCGGAGATACCGCTTAAGTAAGCGCTGCTTACTTGAGCTCAACCTTGGCGCCAGCCTTTTCGAGGGTGGCCTTGATCTTGTCGGCTTCTTCCTTCGGCACGCCTTCCTTAAGCGGCTTCGGAGCGCCTTCGACGAGGTCCTTGGCTTCCTTGAGGCCGAGACCGGTGATCGCGCGCACTTCCTTGATCACTTCGATCTTCTTGTCGCCGGCCGAAGCCAGAACGACGGTGAAGTCGGTCTTCTCTTCAGCGGCAGCGCCACCGGCGGCACCGGCCGGGCCCGCGGCCACGGCAACAGCAGCGGCGGCCGAAACGCCCCACTTCTCTTCGAGCATCTTGGCGAGATCCGCCGCTTCAAGGACGGTCAGGGTCGACAACTCGTCGACGATCTTCTGCAGGTCAGCCATTTGTCAGTTCCTATCTAGGTTCGAACCAGTCGGGTTTGTTTGTTCAGTGAGCCGTCAGGCCGCTTCGCTCTTGGAGGCATAAGCCTGGACGACGCGCGCGACCTTGGCCGCGGGAGCGTTGGTGAGCTGCGCGATCTTGGTCGCCGGCGCCACGAGGAGGCCGAGGATCTTGGCACGCAGTTCATCCAGAGACGGCAGCGAGGCGAGCGCCTTGACGCCATTCTGGTCCAGAGCAGTTTTGCCCATCGATCCGCCGAGAATGACGAACTGTTCGTTCGTCTTGGCGAAATCGACGGCCACCTTCGGCGCCGCGATCGGATCGCTTGAATAAGCGAGCACGGTCGGCCCTTTCAGCAAGGGCGCGATCGAGGCAGCGTCGGTGTCCTTGAGAGCGATTTGGGCGAGACGGTTTTTTGCCACCTTCACGTGACCGCCGGCCTGCTTCATCTGCTGACGCAGAGTCTGCATTTGGGCGACCGTGAGGCCTGCATAGTGAGCCACCACCACAACATTCGCGGTTTTGAAAACGCCGCTCAGTTCGGTGATCGACTCTGCTTTTGCCGCTCGATCCACTGCAAGCTCTTTCCGGTTTTGGCGGCTGGACCGCGCGATGCGGGAGCCACCGGGGTTAGACCCAGCCGTCCCGCTTCAAAGTTCACGCCGAGCGCTTTCACGCCGGGCCAACCCAAAGGCAGGACGACACACGAAAATTCCTGCCCCCCGATCCGGCACCGCCGGGATCGAGTCTTTCCGAGGTTCGAACCGACTTGGCGCACCGGTGAGGATGCGCAAATTCGGGCCGCTTCCCCGTCTATGCTGGCCCCGCTGCAACTGCCCGCCCTGCGCATTCAAGGAGAACCCGCGAAAGGTCCTCCAGGCAGAGGGGCCGGGATTAAGTCTCGACCCAATGAAGGGTCTCGACACCGGCAGTCTTGGACAGGTCGACCGCTTTCAGAATGTTCGATGACAGCCCCTCAAATAGAGGTTTCTGTCTTCGAACCTCACCCTTGCGGGAGAGCCTGAAACCGGCTTCGCACGCTCAAAAATCACTGAAATTGGCCTCTTGTCCCTTCCAGATGTCCCGCGGGATGTCTAAAAAGGCCGAGCTCCTATCACCATGTGTTTGTAGAGACGCGCAAAGGCGTGCCGACAAATAGGGCCGGCACGCCCGATGCACTCCATTTAGACCTTCTTAAACGGTTTGCCAAGACCCTTCAGAAGACCTTCGAACAGGCGCGCGCACTACTAAAATACCGCTGCCCGGATCACGACGGACAATAAGCGCCCGTGGCAGCCCAGGCCCTGATCAAGCCGCCGAATTCCTTCTGGGTGCCCGGCGCCGGCTTGCGCTTGCCGCCTGGATGCCAGGCCCAGCCAACAAGTTCGTCATTGGCCATATGGTCGATCAGCGCCTTCATATCCTTACCGCCGTTGCGCTTGGGGTCCTTGATCTGGGCGCAGATCTGGCCAAGCGTCTTGCCTTGCCAGGCCATTTCGGCTGGGGCCAGATGCCATTCCGGATTGCCCGGCACGCCGGCCGGATCGAAATTCGCGCTGTGATGGCAGGTCGCACAGCGCAAACCGGATTCGGCGCCAAAACCATCCGGTCCGCGCACTACCCACGGAATATGGGGCCGCATCGCGTCGGTCTGCGTCGGACGATCGCCGGCCGGATGGCAATTCAGGCAACGCGGACTTTCGATCACCTTGCCCGCCTCCTCGAACAAGGCGACCGAACGGGCCCGCCGGTTCTTGATGCCATTAAAGCTTTCCGCCGCGCGCAGATCGCCGCTCTGCGCCACGGCGAGCGTCTTGCCGACCGACCGGGACGCCAACAACAACGGAGCACCCGCAGCGACACCGGCAACAACCAGAGCAACAACCGCAATCGACCAACGCATCAGACCGTCCCCCGTACCATCGGCAGCCGGCGCGGCCGCTCGCGACCGAGCCGCGCCAAAGCATTGGCCACCGCCGGACCGATCGGCGGAACGCCCGGCTCGCCAACGCCTGTTGGTTTCTCATTCGATTTAACGATCGTGACTTCAACCTCCGGCATCTCGTTGATGCGCAGCGAGCGATAGCCGTCGAAATTGGACGGCACGACATGGCCGGAATCGAGCGGCACCTCGGCGTAAAGAATATGGCCGAGGCCATAGCCGATGCCGCCTTCCATCTGGGCGCGGATAATGTCCGGATTGATCGCAACACCGCAATCGACGGCGCACCACACTTTGTGAACATTCGGCTCGCCGCCGTCGCCAACAGACACCTCGGCAATCTGCGCAATGTAACTTTCGAAGCTTTCGACCACCGCGACGCCGCGGGCGCGACCCTCGGCCGGCTTGCTGTCCGACCACTTCGCCAGGTCCGCGACCGCCTTGAGCACTCCGGCGGCGCGCGGATGCTTGGCCATCAATTCGAGACGGCCAGCGACCGGGTCCTTGCCTGCCACCTGAAGCAATTCATCGACAAAGCATTCCACGGCATAACCGGTGTGGGTATGTTCCACCGAACGCCACCATAAAGTCGGCACGCCGACATCCGTCATGTGAACATCGCAGTTGAAATCGGCGACGTCGTAGAAAATCTCCCTGGCGCCGCCGACCATCGTCGGATCGATGCCGTCCTTGATCATCGCCGCGAAAGGCGTCCCGGCCATGAAGGATTGGCCGACAATGGTATTCGACCAGGCAACGATCTTGCCGTTTTCGACAGCACCGCGCAGCCGGTGCACAAACATCGGCCGATAATAGCCGCCGCGAATATCGTCCTCACGGGTCCACACCAGTTTCACCGGCGTGCCGGGGCCGATCGCCTTGACGGCCTGCGCCAGTTCGGCGGCCAGATGCGACGTCGCCTGCGCACGCCGACCGAAGCTGCCGCCAGCGAGCAAAGTCTCGATCTGCACCCGGTCCGGCGTAATACCGAGAATACCGGCAATCGCGCCCTGATCGAGCGTCTGGATTTGGCTACCGAAGCGCGCCTTGGCCGTCGTTCCATCCCACATCATGAAGCCGTCGAGCGGCTCCATCGGCGCATGCGCCAGATAGGGGAAGGTGAATTCCGCCTCGATTACCTTGCCGGCCTTCTTCAACGCGGCTTCCGCGTCGCCTTTGGCGCCGGCAATTTTGCCCGGCGTTTTTGCCTGCTGCCGATAGGCTTCGAACAATTCGGCAGAGCCACGTTTCTCGGCCTTGCTTTCATCCCAGACGATACGCAACGCCTCGCGACCCTTGATCGCCGGCCACATGCCATTGGCATAGACCGCAACACCGGTCGGCAAAGTCTTGACCGCGACCACACCCGCAACCTTGCGCGCCGCGCCGTCGTCGACATGCGACACCGTCGCGCCGAAGCGAGGCGGATGCGCGACAACAACGGTGAGCATTCCGGGTTCGTATTGGTCGATGGTGAACTTCGCCGTGCCGTTGGTCTTGCCGGGCACATCGAGTTTCTTGACGATGCCGTCATGGCCGATCAGCCGGAATTGCGACGGATCCTTGAGCTGGACATCCCCCGTCGGCGCCTTCAGTCGTGCCGCGGCTTCGGCAAGCTGCCCGAAAGTCGCCTGACGACTTGACGCCGCGTGCTTAACCGTACCCCGCTCGACCGTGATCTCAGCCACCGGCACTTTCCACTCGGCAGCGGCGGCTTCGACGAGCATCGCCCGCGCGGTCGCACCCGCCTTGCGCAACTGTTCGTAGGAGTTGGCGATTGCCGACGATCCACCAGTGCCTTGCAAGCCACCGAAAATCGAATTGCCGTAAAGCTTGGCGTTCGCCGGCGCGCTGGCGACCCGCATCTGCGACCAGTCGGCATCAAGCTCTTCGGCAACAATGGTGGTGAGACCAGTATAAGGCCCCTGCCCCATTTCGAGATGCTTCGACAAAACCGTTACGATGTTGTCCGGCGTAATGCGGATGAAGGCATTCGGCGCGAAGGTTTCCGGTTGCGCGACCACTGTCTGCGCCTTGGCCAGACGCGGCAGATAAAATGCAATCGTCAAGCCGGCCGCCCCCTTGAGCAATGCGCGGCGTGACATCGACGCGGCTTGCGAAGACACGGTTTGCGAAGTTTCGCCAAGCACGTTTTGACCATGCAAAGTCTTGTCGTAAATGCTCATGATTTAACCTCGCAAGGATTGGGCGGCATCGTGAATGGCGGCACGGATGCGGACATAAGTTGCGCAGCGGCAGATATTGCCATTCATGGCAAGATCGATGTCCTGATCGGTCGGGTTCTTATTCGCCTGCAAGAGCGCGATCGCGCTCATGATCTGGCCTGATTGGCAATAACCGCATTGCGGCACATCCCGCGCCACCCAGGCTTTCTGCACCGCCTCGGCTTCGCGCCCGGCCAAACCTTCAATTGTCGTAATTTCGCTATTTTCGACGCCTGACACCGGCATCGAACAGGCTCGCAGCGGGCTGCCGTCCATATAAACGGTGCAAGCGCCGCATTGCGCGACGCCGCAGCCGAATTTCGTGCCGGTCATGTGAAGGTTGTCACGCAGCACCCACAACAGCGGCGTATCGGGCAACGCTTCGATATCGTGCGTTTGCCCATTCACTTTGAGTCGATATGTCGCCATCTCGCGCCTCCGTCGCCAACATCGCTTGCCCAGGAAAAGCATCTGGGGTGACGGCTCGGTGGCAACAAGACGGCGAAATTGGAAATCTTATGCGACCTTCGTCGATCGATGGCGGTTCCATCGATCGTTCCGACAATCGCGGACCGCATATTCAAGCATCTATCAGCAGTCGCAAACCGGATCTCGTCGCGACAAACAGAATCATAGCCGGCCATCGCCGACAAGAACGCAGGATGGATCAAAAGAAAAAGGCCCGGTTCTTGCGAACCGGGCCTTTCGTATTGCTATCGGGACGGTCGATCAGACCGGCGCGGTGAACAAGGTCGAGGTTTCCACCTTCACGCCCGGGCCCATCGTCGACGAAACGGCGACGCGGTTGATGTAGTGCCCCTTGGCGCCCGGCGGCTTTGCCTTCTGCACGGCATCGACGAAAGCCTTGACGTTCTCGACAAGCTGCTGCTCGCCGAACGACGCCTTGCCGACACCGGCCTGGACAATGCCCGCCTTCTCAACGCGGAACTCGACCGAACCGCCCTTGGCGCCCTTGACCGCGCCAGCGACGTCCATCGTCACTGTGCCGACTTTCGGGTTCGGCATCATGCCGCGCGGGCCGAGCACCTTACCGAGACGGCCGACCAGCGGCATCATGTCCGGAGTCGCGATGCAGCGGTCGAAGTTGATTTCGCCGCCGTTGACCTTTTCAACCAGATCTTCGGCGCCAACGACATCGGCGCCGGCAGCCCGGGCTTCGTCGGCCTTCGCGCCGCGGGCGAACACGCCGACGCGCACCGAACGTCCGGTGCCATTCGGCAGGGTCACCACGCCGCGAACCATCTGGTCAGCATGCTTGGGATCGACGCCGAGATTCATCGCGATTTCGATGGTCTCGTCGAACTTCGCCTTGGCGCGCTCTTTCACGAGCTTGATCGCCTCGTCGATGGAGTAAGCCTTGGCGGGGTCGATACCTTCGCGAACAGCCTTGGTGCGTTTTCCGATCGTCATGGCTGTTACTCCGTCACCGTCAGGCCCATGGCGCGGGCCGAGCCTTGAATCATCTTCACCGCGGATTCGATCGAGTCGCAGTTCAGATCTTTCATCTTCTCCTTGGCGATGTCCTTGAGCTGGGCCATCGTCACCGAACCCGCGACGTCACGGCCCGGCGCCTTGGAACCGCTCTGGAGATTGGCGGCCTTCTTCAGGAAGAAGGACACCGGCGGCGTCTTCAGTTCGAACGTAAACGAACGATCCTGATAGGTCGTGATGACCACCGGGATCGGCGTGTTCTTTTCCATCTTCTGGGTCTGGGCGTTGAACGCCTTGCAGAACTCCATGATGTTCAGACCGCGCTGACCGAGCGCCGGACCGATGGGCGGCGACGGGTTGGCAGCGCCGGCCGGCACTTGCAGTTTGAGGTAGCCGGTAATCTTTTTAGCCATCTTGCACTCCTGTAGAGGACCAGCCTGCGCCGGTCCTGTCAGTTACAGTCCGTGGTTCGGATTTCGGCGGTTGGCAAAACCGCCTCACCTCCCACGACTTTGTCCGCGAGAACCGAATGTCCCCGCGGCCTTGTCATCGCGCACGACCCAGACCGGCAGCGGATGCCCGCTTGCCGCGATCCTGCGCGCAACGGTCAGATCTTCTCGACCTGACCGAATTCCAGTTCCACCGGCGTGGCACGGCCGAAGATCGACACTGCGACCTTGACGCGCGAACGGGCTTCGTCGACTTCCTCGACGACGCCGTTGAACGAAGCAAACGGGCCGTCCGACACCCGCACCTGCTCGCCGACTTCGAAGGAGACCGACGGCTTCGGCCGTTCGATACCTTCCTGCACCTGGTGCAGGATGCGATTGGCCTCAGCTTCGGTGATCGGCATCGGCTTGTTGTCGGAGCCGAGGAAACCGGTGACCTTCGGCGTATTCTTGATGAGATGATAGACCTCGTCGGTCAGGTTCATCCGCACCAGCACGTAGCCGGGAAAAAACTTGCGCTCGGCGTTGACCTTGCGGCCGCGGCGCATCTCGGTGACGGTTTCGGTCGGCACCATGATCTCTTCGAAAAAATCCGTCAGCCCGCGCTGCTTGGCCTGCTCGCGAATCGACTCGGCGACCTTCTTTTCGAAGTTCGAATAGGCGTGGACGATGTACCAGCGCTTCGGCCGGCTCGTCACGGATGTTTCGGCGGTGTCGCTCATCGTTTCAGCCTTAAGAATCTCGTCGGCCCGATTCGGGCCAAAACCATGTCCGTGTTTCTGCTGCGCCCGATCTCAACGCAAAACCGGCAACCGGCTTCCAAGGATCGCAGCGTCAGTTTCCGATGCCGAGCACAAAAGTCACAGCGATGCGGATGAATTGATCCGCCAGCAAGAAAAACACCGAGGTAATCGCCACCATGACGAAGACCATCGCGGTCGTAATCATGGTTTCCTTGCGCGACGGCCAGGTAACCTTGCGGGTTTCCTCACGTACTTCCTGGATAAATTTGAACGGGGAAGTTGCCATTCAGTCCGATCCTAACACCAACGTCGCGGGCCGCCTGTTTGATCCAGGGACGCCGAATTATCCAGCTACGCTAGGAGCGGAAATGCCCCTCTCATCAATCGACCGTTTCCATGTGGACCTGCGGACGTCCAATATCAAGCTGGACGCCTTGGCAGGGGCGGCAGGGATCGAACCCGCGACCCCCGGTTTTGGAGACCGGTGCTCTACCAGCTGAGCTACACCCCTCCGGAAGCGGATGCGGCGGACCATAAGGGCCCGCCGCGCCGTTGTCATGCATTATAGAGCGCGACTTGGCAAGGGTGTCGGTGGCCGCAGTGGGCCAGAATCGCACCCAGCTGGCTGCTTATACCGCCGGTTCCGGGCGACAACGCCACAATCGCGGTTGAATCGGACAGACGCGGCGGCAAACCGGCGCCAGAGCCTCACTTTTGGCGATTTCGCGCCGGAACAAGCATTGATCCGGCGGCCGTTCCGCGTGCTTCCGGTCCGCCATCGAGGTTACCGTGAAGGCAATTCTGGCACTTATGGGGTTTCTGGCGACCGGCGCTTGCGCCGCCGTCGCCGAACCCACCGAATTTGATAGCGAATTCGCCGACCGCCCAGCTTTTTCGCCCGCCGAGTTGCCGGCGATGACGACCGCGCGCTGCGATCAGGTCCGGGCGATGGCCGAAGGGATCAGCAATCCGGAACGCCGCGTCGACCTGAGCGTCCGCGGCCCCCTGACCTCGGCACGCACAGACGGCGCGCTCTGGTATCTGACCATTTGCAATCTGCCGGACGTGCGGATCATGTGCGTCACTTACCAGGCCAACGACATGAAGACCGGCGACACCGTCTTCTTCAAAGGCGGATACCGACGGATTGACCGCAACCACATCCTGCTCGATCCCTGCCTGGCCAACTGGCCCGACGCCGATGAGACGGACGGGACCGCGCCGGTGAAATAGCGACCGACTGACAGCCCCACTCCAGCCGGTCAGCCGTGCGTCCCGGTCCGCTTGCCGGCATGGTCGGTCATCGGAACCGGGCGCTTTGCCACAGGTCTTGCCGTAGCCGCCTTCGCCACTGGTTCCACCCTATCGTCCTCATCGGCCGCGTCGCGCTGTAAAACGGAAATCCGCTCATCCATTTGCGTCGCCTGCCATTCCAGCGTTTTGGCTGTCGCGGCGTTCTGTTCGACCAAAGCCGAATTCTGCTGTGTAACCTCATCCATCTGAGCCAAGGACCGATTGATCTGATCGATGCCGGCGGATTGCTCATGGCTGGCGCTGGCGATCGCGGCGACGACGTCGGTCACCTTCTGGATCGATGCCACCACGTCCTTCAAGGCCGCGCCCGTGGCGTTCACCAGTTCGACGCCCTCTTTGACCTGAGCGGCGCTATTGGTGATCAGTCCCCTGATATCCTTTGCAGCCTGTGACGACCGCTGCGCGAGGCTGCGAACCTCGGAAGCCACCACCGCGAAACCGCGGCCGGCATCGCCAGCACGCGCCGCCTCAACGGCAGCATTCAACGCCAGCAAATTGGTCTGGCGCGCGACTTCGTCAATCACCGAGATGATGTCCGACATCTTGCCGGACGACTCTTCGATCCGCGCCATTGCCCCGATCGTCTTGGCGACCACCGCGCCGCCGCGATCGGCTACTGCACGGGTGTCCTTGGCCAGCACATCGGCATGTTTGGCGTTCTCAGCGTTCCTGGTCACTGTCGTCGCCATCTCCTCCATCGAAGCGGAGGTTTGTTCCAGACTAGCGGCATGCTCTTCGGTGCGTTGCGACAAATCGCCGGTACTGGTCGATATCTCGGTAGCGCTGCGGGCAACTTCGGCCGCCGCGGACCGGATATCGACGATGGTGGCAACGATCTGCCGCGCCAGCCGGCCGATGCTGCCATCGATGGCCGATAACGGCCGCACCAGCTTGCGCTGCACATAGAAAATCCCGATACCGCCCGCCGCCAGAACGCTGATCAAGGCCACGCCGATCAGAACCTGACGATAACGATCCAGACTCGCCAGCAATTGACCTTCGCTGGATTTCATACCGGCTTCGGACGTCTTCACCAGCGCCGCGACGGCCTGATCAAGGTCGTGCTGGATCGCCAGATTGTCCTTCACCGACTCATTGGCGGCATGGCCGGCGGCTAACTCCTGGGCCCGTAATCCGAACACGCCATCAGCGTCGGTGCCGAAGGCGATGAGCTCATCGATGCTTTTCTTGATCGCCGGGTCGGTCAGCGAGGCCGATACTTTGCGCAGCAGGCTTGCGGCAGCTTTAAACCGATCCTGAACCGGCGCCAACTGATCGAGCTCGCGCGCTGTCGCGCCTTCGCTGAGCAGCGTGGTCAGCAAATGAGTCTGCGCCGAGGTCTCGAGAGCGTTGCGCAATGCGACGATCTGTTTGTCGACCAGAGTCTTGAGCAGGCTGCTCGACTTCCGGGCTGCATCCTGACCGTTCATCATCAGCCGGAAATTGAGATCGTCGACCAGCTTGACCAAAATCCCGGTCAAAGACTCGTGGGCGCGGAATACTTCCTTAAGTCGATCGCTGCCGTCGGCGACGACCGGCACAACCGCGGGTGCGGCAACCGGGGTCGGCGGCTCGGCCGCTCGTTTGGCGGCCAGCTCGGCAGCGGGCGCGTCTGCAGATTTGGCATCGGCCGCAACAGCAGGCGTCACAGCGGGCACGACGGCGGCCGGAGTGACGGCATCGGTTTTGGCCGAGGCAGCAGCGGGTGCGGGCTTGACCTCACCACCGGCAGGACCGTCAGCTTGCGGAATCGGCTGAGCCGTCGGCGGAACAGCCGTCGAAGCAACCGCCAGCGCGGGCGTCGCGGCAGCCGGGGCTGCGACCGGCTCATCCCGCTTGAATTCGCCGGCCTTGAGCAGCGCATCGATCTGCGTTCGCATCGCCCTGAACTCAGGCTCGTCCGGCAATCGGCTGAGCAGCCGCCGCGCCCGTTCGGCCGCGACCTGATAATGCTGCCGCAGTTGCGCCAGCATCGGCGGCGACATCGACGCGGTGCCGGCGGCCAGCAGGCCGGTCATCATGTTGGTTTCGGCGCCGAGATCGAGGATGGCATGCAGCCGCCGGATGCCACCGTTGATCAAGGACAGGATCGCGCGGTTTCCGCCTTTGCCGATTTCATCGGCCGCGCTGACCACTTCAAAATAGGAATCGTCGACAATCGGCGTCAGCTTCGCCGACAGGCCGCCGTGGACCTTCTGAACTTCAGCCTGCTTGGCTTCAAGCCGGGCGCGCAATTGCGTACGTTGCAGAATGGTCTTTTCCAGGGTCGCCAGGTTCTGGTCGAGCCGCCGCGCCGCGCCATCGACGGCATCGAAGGAAACGCCGGCGGTATAGCCATCACGCAGCCGCTGCATCATCGCGTGGGCATCATCACGTCGCGCCACCATCAGCGCCGCGTCGGCGCGCTGTTCTTCGTTGGTTTCGGCACTGACGAAACGAGCCGCCGCCGCCGAAACCGCACCCGACATCGCCGAAAGCCGCAGCGCGTCGGTCATCATCGGCACGTCGCGACGGGCGACCCGCTTGAATTCATGTTCGGTCGCAGAGAACGCCAATAGACCGACCGCGACCGCCGCCACCGTCATCAGCGCCACTGCACCGAAGGCGATCTGCAACTTGCGCCGTACGCCAACGCTGATCGACTTCGTCAAATCGCCGACCTGACGCAGGGACAGCGATTTTTCGGCCAGAGTGGAATCTCGATCGGTCATCGGTCGCCTCAAACGCGGACTGGCGGAACGCACAGCGCCCGAGCGTTATTCAGCGGGTCGGAATCGTGACTTAAATAATATGGTAACTGGATCGTAGCGGCCGCAGCCAACCGCCCTTCCGGCCCCGCCGGCTCCTCACACAAGCCATAAAATTTTTTAAATTCAATAGTTTATGAAATCGACGCCGTTAACGCGGCGCTAAGCAAGACAACAACTGGAAGGCCTGGCGCGGGCCGGATCGCGGAGCGCGGCACGATTGCCAATGATGTCGCAAGATGCGGGTCGCAACGAATGGCCGGACATGATGCCGGCAATGTCGCAATGCCTGAAGCCTGACTTTGCGCAAAACCTAAACCGAAACTGGGCGTGACACCGGAGGAAAACTTGGAGCGGGTGAAGGGAATCGAACCCTCGTATTCAGCTTGGAAGGCTGCTGCTCTACCATTGAGCTACACCCGCGGAAGTCTAAAGCCCCATCATAATATCGGAAATTTCGTCCGCTACCGCTCTCGCGCCTGCCTGAACCACGGCCGATCTGGGCTCGATCACCAACCCAGGCCCGGTTGAGGCGAAGAATGGTGGGAGAGGTAGGGCCACACTTTTCATTCAAAATCAAGGCGTGGGACCAAAAAGGCCCCCAAAAAAAAGCCTTCGAAACCCCTTATATTGGTGAATTGGTCCCACATTTTCTGGCTACAGGCAAACGCTAGCGACGATGCTCACACGATCCCCTACGGATTTAAGTTCCGGTCCGATTCCCGACGATTACATCATCAAGGATGACGGACGCGCGATTGGGCGCGTTCTCTGGAGCCATTCGTCGCCGGCCGACCGTCGCTGGGGCTGGTCCATCTATAGCCGCGAGCCGCAGAAACCAACCGACCGTGGTTACGCCGCGACCTTGGACGACGCCTTGGCGGCGTTTAAAGCGGCCTGGGAGGCCGGACCATGAGTGCGGCAAAAGAGAACGCATTCAGCATCTGCGAGCGCGTGGCGGAGGCTCAGACCATCCTTAACGACCACTTCGCGGGCGGGCGAGGCGCGCCGGTCGATGTACTGACCAAACTCAATGCCCTTTTCAACGAACAGGGCCTCCTGCGCGCCATGTGGGAAGTCGGATATTTCCCGCCAGACACACTACCGCCAGCGGTCATTGCCGACCACTAAATCGGTTTGACCGATCTCAGATATCCTCGGAAACAGCCGCAGGCCGTGCGCGCGTATCGAATTGACTAGTACGCCCGCTTACGATTGGCGTCCGCCGCGCTTGGCGGCTGCGGTGAAATCGACTCACCAGCGACATGCGGACCATCGACGCCGGATGCCTCATGCTCGGCTAAATCGAAAATGTAGGCCAAAGTCGGCAGATTGTTACTTCTGGCGATCTTCGCCATCTCGCCGGCCATACTGTGCAGATAGGCTCGAATGTCGGAGTTGGGCTGGAATTTCACCGTCATGACGGACACCCCCATACCGGGGTCGAATTAAACCTCCTTATATCACTGGTTGCAATACGCGAGATTGCAAGCGCCGGCTATTGCCGAAATTTATCGTGATTTCATAGCTTTCGGCGAGAATTCAAGCCGGCTCCCGGCTCGTGACGGCAACGGAAAGGGCGGCTAAAAAATATCGCTTAACGCGATATTTTTCCTTGACCATGAATATAGCTATATGCGATATTATCGCCATGGACATCAACTTCACCCCGACCGCCCTGCGCCAGTGGACCCAGCTCGATAAGAAGGTCCGCGCCCAGATTTCGAAGAAAATCCATGCCTTCGCCGCCTCCGGCGCGGGCAATCTGAAGCGCCTTCAGGGTCGGCCGGAGTCGCGCTTGCGGATGGGCGACTGGCGCGTCATTTTCGTTGTCGAGAACAACACGATGCTGATCGTAGCCGTCGGAAACCGCCGCGACATTTACGACTGAGGAAGCAAAGCCATGACTGTACGATTTGAAAACACCGACAGCGGCGAGGTCGCGATCATGCCGCGCCAGGAATATGAAGCCCTGCTCGCCAAAGCGGCCGAAGTCGACGAGGATGCCGGCATGGTGCGCCTGGTCGCCCGCGCCCGCGAGGAAATCGCGGCCGGCGCGCCGCTCATTCCCATGGATGTGGCCGAACGCATCGCCGACGGCGAAAACCGGATCAAGGTACTGCGCAACTGGCGCGACCTGACGCAGATCGACATGGCGCAAAAGACTGGTTTGAGCCAGAGCTACCTGTCGGAAATCGAAAGAGGCGATCGGACCGGTACTGTCGCCGCGTTGCGCAAAATCGCCGGCGCATTGGGCGTGCCGCTCGATATGCTGCTGACCGACTGACGAACCGCCGGACTTGTAGACGCCAACGCAAAACGCCGCCACGACTGCCCGTGGCGGCGCTTGTTTTTCGAGCAGTCGATAACCGCCCAAGAATCCTACACGCCACCGTTCTGCACATAGCAGTAGACGTCGTTATTGACGCTCAAGAAGATCACGATATGCCCTGTCGGGTTGCCGCGATCCCATTTAATCTTATTCGACGGGACCACGATGCGCGTACCGGCTGGCACATGATGGCGACCGAGAGGTCCATCGTTCCGGTCATCCGTGATGATCGCCAACGTCTCGCCGTTCGGCCCGGTCTCGACCTTGTCGGCCCAATAAGCGTCAGCCTCGCCGCAACAGGAAATCGTCGGTTGATCCGGCTGCATCAGCGAACGATACCATTGTGCGATGGCTGACGCGTCATCCCATTGGCCGAGATCCCGCGCTCGTGCCTGCCAGCCGCCGACGGCCAATAAGCCCAGCAAAATCGCGCCCAGAACAACGGCGCCAAGCAAGGCCGCCGAACCGGAGCCGATCGCGATGCCGATGCCCGTCTCGCCGCGCGGCCGGCTGATATCGGGAAAGCGGCGGCTCATTGGAAATGTCCCGCCTTCAGGTCGGCGAGCCGCGCCGGCCACGGGATCTTCGCTATCCCGCGCCCGCTGTCGATATGACCGCAGTCGCGGAACGTACAGCCGTCGCGCAGCCCCCATTTCCGCGCCAAATCGGCGACGCGGTACATCGGCCGCACGGTCTTACCCCAGCCGCGCTGGGCGAAGTCGCAGGCCTCGGCGCGGTAGTGCAACGAATAACGGACGTGCCCGCCGAGGGCGAAGCAATGCACCCTGCCCTTGAAGCCGCGCGCCACGACATCGGCGATGAAGCCAACCATCTGCCGCCGCAAGCCGCAGGCGATGACGATAGGGCCGGCCGCTGTGTCGGTGCGGCAATAGCCGCGCGCAACCGCTACGGCCGCCTCCCGCGCGGCAATCGGGTTTCCGGCACCATCGCGGCGGCGCGAAGCCCGATGGCCCTCCACCGCCCCTGACAGGCCCGGACAGGCCACACGGTAACTCTGATCCTTGGCGCAATAGATAAGGTCTGCCGCGCCGGCATGTGCGCGCTTCGAATGCGCGTTCGCGGCCGTCCCGGCGAGCGCCAGAGCGCAGGCCAGCACGGCGGCGGCGTAAAGCCGTCGCATAGGCAGTCTCCATGTGGTGAACAGGATCGGACTAGTGGCGAAGCCCGGCTTCCAGCAGCCGGTCGAGCCGCTTATTCAGGCCCTCAAGGGCATCAACCAGGCGCTGCTCGCTTTTCGCCTGGCTTTCCACCAGACGCTTTTCCAGCTCGATGATCGCATGGTGCGTCACGAATTTCTCAATGGCATTTTCGCGATATAGAGAAAAACTGGCGATGAGCGAAGTCACGCGCTGTTCGCATTCCTTGATGTCGTTTTCCGCCGTCGCGGCGACTTGTAATGCATTGTCGGCGGTTGCCTCGGCCTTAGTGATCCGACCGCCGAGCATCATCCAAAAACCGGCGACGGCGAAGCCAGCCGACACGATGCCGGATGCCGCACCAATAACTGCTGGCTCCATCCTCGAAGGCCCCCGTTATTGAGTGGCGAGCCGCAACATCGCGGCATCAAGAGATTTAATTCGTCGGTTAATTCGAGCGAGCTTTCGACCAGCCTCCCCTGGGGGAATATCCCACGCACCATCATCAGCGCGCGCCATGACGCCGTAATTGCGCGCCGACTGCTCCCAACGATCTCGCGTCTCGGCAACGGCCGCCATGATGATTTTTTTGTGGTCCTTAGTCAGCACGCGGACCCTCCTTTTCTGCCTCAGCAGTTTTCCCATACGCCGTTGCGCAGGTAACCGTGCCAGTGCGTCTTGCCGTTCGAAATGTCGTGAACGCTTGGCGAGAGCGTCGGTTGCTCCTGGTTGCCGTCCCATTCCCACGACGGCGAGGCGTGAGGCCGGAACGCGAGCGCGCCGATCCTTTTACAACCGCACGGGCATTGATAGATCATGCCAGCCGGATAACGGTCACCGGATTTGTAAAGCTCATACCCGCCCGCCGGTCCTTCGTCTGCATCGCGGACAAGTTGCGCTTTGACGCCCATGTTCCAGCCCTCCCACGGCACCTGGATTAATTAAACGGGTCGTATTGCTGAACGAGTGCGACAGCGAGACCCGCAAATATGGCGACCGGGATCAGCGCGGCGATCGCGCCGAGTACGTTGACCGCAATCGCCTTGAGAGCTTTGCACATGGTCGGCGTTCCCTTCATGGACATGTATCGATGGGCTGGGCCTTACGGCTTCGGAACGACGAGCACCGTCGACAGAAAGGCGATCAGGCCGGGCGCCAGATAGCCGTTGAAACCCGTCACGGCGCTGATGACGACAATGACGCCGGCGATGCCATAGCCGCCGAGGCCGACCGCCAGGTCGGTCCGATACCCTCGATCAACCATGATTATGTCCCCTTCGGTCGTTGCCAGCCGCAGACCGAAATGCCCTTTTCCTGTGTGGCGCCGATCCATTGCTTGTCCTTGAGCCGCTCGCCCTGGACCGCAAAGCCGGGATCTTTGAAGATCGCATTTGGCCCCCGGCATAGCGCACCGGTTGTGGCGGGGCCTGCGGTCTGACAGCCGGCCAGCAGGCACAGCGCGCCGAGCGCAATCATGAGTTTTGTCACGGTTCGTCCTCCAATTTGCAGCCTTGGCTGATGACATCCCAATAGGCGCTGCGAGCTGTGCAATCTGCGGCGCGCTGCTCGACTTTGTTGGCCGCCGACACCGCGCGGTCGTCCTGCTTTTTCACCGCGGCGATCGCGCTGGCATAACCTTTGTTGATGTAATGCTGCCGCACCACGACCAGGCCACCGGCAACGACGACTGCGATGCCGGCATAGGCCACCAGCCGAAAAATGCTGATGCCGAACAGGTCCGCGATGAATCTGATGATGGCCATGGTCAGTCGTTCCTCATGCACCAGGCGATCTCGCCCCACTTCGGGTCGAACCGCCGGTTTTGCAGTCCTTTGAGCACCTTGCCGTCGGCGCGGACGTATTGACCCAGCGCGCGGCAGCCCGCCGCTACTTTGCCGGCGTTAAAGGCGCGCGCGACCGGACCGTTGCAAATCCGCGCGGGGCCGAGGTTATAAGCGCCCGACAGCAGCGCGACCTGTCGATGCGGGGGCATCGCGTAGTAGGACGGCATGCAGGCCGCGAGCGGGTCGATGTATTTCGGCAGAACTTTCTTGAACGCCTCGGCACATTGTGCCTCGGTGAACTTCATGCCCGGCCTGATCCATCTGTAGTCGGGGTCGAGGTTGGTGATGCCGTCGCACACGGTATAGACGCCGCGCGGATCGAAGCTCTGATGCCGCACGGTAGTATCCATGTGACCACCGCTTTCCCAATGCGGTATGAAGACGGCGGCGAGCGCGATCGCGCCTGCGCTCAAACCGCCCGCGACCTTCTGTCGATTGCTGATGGCCATTGATTTAAGCCTTCCTTGGCTGGCGCGGAGAGCTTTCGAATTGACGTTGTGCGACGAAGCGCGACACGAACGACGCCACAGTCGCGGCGAAGGCCAGCACCAAAAACCAGCCCGGTGACAGCGGCAGCCAGCCCTGCACATAGGGCACGGCGGCCTCGACGCCCTGGAAAAGCGCGGCCAACGCCAGCAGGCGCACACTCCACGCATGACGCGCGACCAGCCGCCAATCGGCGACCAGCCGCGCCTTGATCAAGTCGATCATGGCTCGTCCCTTGATGCTAGAAACTGCGATAGCGCCCTGCTGGCGCGGTGCTTACGGCCAGCCGGCCGTGATATCGGCCGGCGGGTTGCCGGCTAGAATGGCGTCCTTGGTCGCACGGGCGTGCAAAATGGTTGCCGACACCCAGGGCATCACACGACTGTTGAACAGCGCGAAGGCATCGGCTACCGACAGCGTCATTGTCGAATTATCGGCCGCGATCAGATCGCAGGGCGGTGCCGGGTTCACATTCATCAAGATCGCGAAGCCGGCCGACGACGCCAGCGCGGTCCATTTTCCGACGCTGTCGGCGTCGCACTGCCAAGTCTTTCCGGTCGTTGCGTCGGCATAACCGGCGGCCAGACGCTCGATGCAGAACACGGTGACCTGCTCGCAAAGTTCGTCGGCCGACGGCGTCATGCCGGCCGCCCATTGCGCGCGCACCGCCGTGGCTTCATCCACCGAAAGCAGGATTTCGTAGCCGCTGTCATTGGCGAACAGGCTGTTAACGTCAGCGCGCGCCGCCGCCTCGTCGGCATCCGACAGCAATTCGAAACCATCCGTCGTCTTACGATATAGCGTCATGACGTTCTGATCCCGTAAACGCGGATAACGCCGATGGCGATATTGCTGCTCTGCCCGAAAAACTGGACGCCATTCACCGCGGCCTGATCGGCGTCGTAATATCCGGTCACGCTGGCGCGGATCGGCTTGTTAGACGAGACAGTGGGGTAAGAACCGCTGCCTTCCAGTGTCTTGGTATTTGTAGTGCCGGACGGCTTTCGCAGCGTCAGTGTGCCGGACCAACCCCGCCCCGACGCATTCGACATACCGTAAGACGCCGCGTTGACTGACGACAACGCGATGAAGGTCGTTTGCGGATCGGCATAGGCCGGCGCCGAACCGGATGTAATCGCCGGTGCGACGGACAGGCCAGCGAGATAACCCGTCGCCTTCCAGGTCGATCCGGCATCCTCCGAAAACCGCGCGCAAAGCCGCGTATCATCGGTCGCCAGGACGACATGCTGCAAATCGAACTCATAGCGATCATATGCCGAGGTCAAATGCGTCGTGTCGGCGAGCGACGCCGAATTGCTGGCCGTCAGTGTCGCGAGCAGCACACGGCCGGAATTTCCGATACCGGTGATCTGCGAGCCGTCGCCCGCCGGATATTTCCCGCTGCCATCGAACTGCACGACCTTGTTGGCGCCGGTGCCAACATCCTTCGTCGCCGCCGTGCCGAGGCCAAGCACGACGAAGGCGGCAGCGGCATCGACACAGGCCACGATCGAACGGCCGAAGCTGGTGAAGGTCGCCAGCGCCTTGGCGCCGAGCCCGGTAAAATAGGATACCTTGTCGGCCGCGCCGGTCAGACCGGCTTCCGCCGATAAATTGGCGACGCTCGCCAGACCGGCCAACGTCGTTAGAATCGCGCTCGACGGCTGGAACAATCCCGAGCCGTAAAACCTCGAACAGGCGATTGCCGTGGTGTCGAGCGTACCGGCGGGGTCGGCGTTGCAGAACCAGCCGGTGTCATGCAGCGTGTCGCCGCTTTCGACCAGCACCAGCGAACCGGGAATCTCCGACCAGTCGTTGAAATCCGCCGCCCGGGTCAGAGGCGCGCCGGCGGCGCTGAAAACATAGATGCCGTTCTGCGCCGTCCCGGTCTGGTTCGGCAAGAGCCAGCGATCGCCGACGACGCCGGCGCGGCCGTCGCAAGAGGCCGGCGCACTGGCGATATCGATATTGCCGGGCGCGGCCGCAATCACCGGCGCTTTCGGGCGCAGGCCGGCCAGCGCATTGTCGAATTGCTGCTTGGTCACCGGGTTGAGTGCCGCGGTAGCGTCGCCGCTGAGTACCAGCGGCCCGGTCATGGTGTCGCCGGCCTTGTTCAGTGACGCGAGCAGGCCGCGCAACGCCGACACGTTGGCCGCATTGAGCACGTTGTCGCGCGCGAAATCGGACAGAGTCGCAAGCGCCAGCGATGTCGGCGTGTCGAAGTAAGGCAGCTTCCCGGCCGAAGGTGACAGCAGATCGAACGCGGCCAGCGCCACGCTCAACGCGAGGACATGATCGGCGTCCCAATCCTTGCGCTGCACCTCGTCGGGGTTGTCCGCCTCTTCCGGCGCGGCCAGAACCTTGGCATGTGTGATCTTTGTCGGCGCCACGATCGTCTCCGCTTATTAGGGCTGCGCGAATGCGCGCGAGGTCAGGACCACTTGACCGCGCCGACCGCGACCGCGGTCGTGGCCGCATCAACCTGAGTGGTCAACGAAACCAGGCGACTTTGACAGCCGACGATAAAGGCCTTGCCGTCGCCGCCGACCTGGATGATCTGGGCGGCACTGTGCGCGGCGAAGGTCCAGTTGCCGGCGAGATCGGCGCACCAGAATGGCGTCTTCCAGCCGTCGGGATGGCTCTGGCCGGCATCGACGACGCTGGCCGTCAGGTTGCGCTGGCTGACGTCGTCGCTCGGATAAAGATGCGGCGCGCCCAGCGCCGACGACTGGAAGCCGCCGACAATCGCCGCGGCGCACGCCGCGCTCAAGGCCGCGATGGCGTCGGCCTTGACGATCGACAGCGGCAACGTCTTGCTGGCGGCGTTGATCTGCTCGGCGACCTGGTCGTTGCAGGTGAGCATGCCGTCCGCATAGGTCGTGCCCGAACCGGGCGCGAATGAGGCATCCGGAAGCTGTCGCCGCACGGCAGTTAATTCGTCGATTGGAAGCTTGATGTTCTGCATGGAAACCCCGTTGCTCGCGACCAGACTTAATCGCCCAGCCGCGCGATGGTGATGGCGCCGCCGCCATTGGCGCTGATCGGATAGATCGACGAATAGAAGGAAACGGTGTCGCCTTCGGCGAGCCGGGCGAAGCCGACGGCTGTGGTCATGCCGCCCGACCAGGCATTGTCGTGCGACGATCCGAAGGCCAGCGCCGCAATGGCGTTGATCTGAATGAAAGTCGAGATTTCGACCGGCTTCTGCTCACTGGTCGTGCCCAACTGGAAGGCCCATAGTCCGCCCTCGCCGGCGCCAACCGTGAAGGTGCCGGCGGCATAGGTCGAGGTCGACAGAGAGTTCGACACCAGCGTCAGACCGCTCGGCGCCATCTGCACCCCGGCGACGTAGGACATCTCATATGTCGCCTGATAGAACGGCTGCGCGCCGCTGCCGCCGACCGGCGCGGAAAAGGCCACGATCAACTGGTAGACCGTACCAACCTTGACGACGAAAGCGACCTGCCCGGCCTTCAACTGACCGTTCGATAATGCCGACCCGTCGCCGTTCTTGAGCGGCAAGGCGCCGGTGGCGTCGGCGGCAACCGTCGTCGCGCCTGTCACGTTGTTGGCGATCTTGATCAGAAATGGCAGCCCGTTATAGAGCGACAATACCGGCGGCGCGAAGGCCGCGACGATGACATTGGCGGTTCCGCTCGAATCTTCGGCATAGCGAATGCCGTAAGACTGAACCGCCCGCAGCAACATGTCGTCGGCATTATCAACCGCGATGCCGGCGCCGGTGAACAGGGTCCGGAATTGCGCCAGCATGTCATTGAAGAAATCGGCGCCCAGAAAGGTCCCATCCTTCAAGGCCGGGTCCGTGCAATCTTTCAGCCACGTCGCCACCGTGCCACGCACGATGCTGCGGGCAGGCCGCGTCGTCACGGCATTAAGCGAAGCGGGACCGAGCGGGTCGACAGCCATGGTGAGAATCCCTGATTAAACGGTGATGTAATCGACGCGGACATGCGCCTGGGCGATACGCTCGATCACGCATCGCAGGCCGACGATATCGACATCGGCGCATTGCAAGGGCGTTCCGGCGACCATGCAACCGGCCTGCGGCGGCGGCACGATCGCGCCGGTGAAGGCCGGGCTTTCGTTGAGATAGACCGTCAGTTTCAATACACAGGCGGTCGCCGTACCGGCCAGTGCCAGTCCGACCTGGTCGCAGCCGGCTTGCGAGCCGCAACCGTCGACCTCATCGCTGCATGTGATCGACCAGCCAAGACGCGCCGCCACGGCCTGGTAATACTCGCAGCGCGCGCCGCCGATCGCCGCCGCCTTGGCGCATACATCGGGATAAGGATCGCACTCGTCGGGCAGGCCGTAGTCGATCAGCCAGAGATCGCGCGTCTCACGCATGGTCGCGCAGAAAAACTCAAGCCGCAGATCGCAGAGCCGCAACTCGATAAAATGATAGACCGCCGCCACCGCCGCCCAGAACCGATAGAGGATCGTCCCCTGCACCGCGCGGGTATCGAAGGCGGCCGGATCGAAAGCGTTGCCGTCAAACGCCGGATCGTGCGGCGCAGAAGCCCGGCCGCTGTCGGCGGCCCAAGCCCGCCCGGTCGGCAGCAACGCCAACGTCGCGGCGATGCGTTCCGGCAAGGTCGGACACCGAAACGGCGCCGGCCGCGCGCTTGCGCAAGTCGTCATGATGCGGCCTTTATGAAGATCAGGACGCCCAGGTCACGTCGCCGAGCACCGCCATATCGCCGGCGGTCAGCACGGGATCGGACGATGGCAAGGACAGCACATGACGCTTTTCGCCGGCGGCATTGGCGATGGCCTGCCAGAGCCATGATCTGGAAAAGCCCGTCGGGTAAGCCAGGAACGGCAGACCGCCGATTTCACGATCGTTGCCGGCGACGCGGGACAGCCGCAGAAAGGCCGAGCGCAATTCGGTCAGGGCCGCTTCGCGCACCGTCGTCGTATCCGGCGACAACCCGGTCACGGTCAGGTCAACGGTCACCGGGTTCGGTGCCGCCACGGTGAACAGACATCCGGACGGCGCGACACTTTCAAGGTGATCCTGCACCCGCGCCAGCGCGGCGGTATCGGGAATGCCGTTGTCGAACAGTCCATCCATCAGGGGAAAGACGCGCACGGTACCGACGCCGCCCCAGCGGCGCTCGACAAAGGTCCGGGTCACGCCCGAGACTTCGCCGCACCAGGTCACATAGTCGGGCGGCGCACCGCCATGCGGCGGGTTGCGTTTGCGAAACAGCACGCGACCGCGCAAGGTCGCCAGATCTGTGGTGAAGAAATCGCCGGACAGTTCGACATCGAGGCCACCCTTGATGCCGCCGGCGGCCACGGCGGCCGTGGCGTCGCCGGTGACGCCCGACACGATATCGAGCGACACACCGGCATCGGCATTTCCGGCCGCGCCATCCACGACCGCGACCACGGACACATCGAGACTGCCGGCGCCGAGCCGGGAAGCCGGCAAGGTAGCACGGTATTGCACGCCGTCGAGACGGGCGAAGACCGCGCCGACATCGGCCGAACAATCGCCGGCCGTGGTCAGCGTAACGCCGGTCACGCTGGATGCCGGCTGCGCCGGCTTGCGCGCAAGGCCGACCTCGGCCGCGTGCAGTTCCAGATTTTCATCGTCGGCGGTGACTACGAATTTCTGCCGCGAAATATAATCGGCGAAATCCATAATCTCCTTGGTCTGGCCGCCGATTACCTTCGACGACACATAGACATTGTTCGGAAACAGATAGGCATCGGCGCCGCGCAAATTGGCATTGAACGATTGCCGGGCGCGGCCGATCAATTCTGGCAAGGTCGAAATATTGAACATGGTGCGGCGTTAACCCGTGATTTGTTTCCAGACCAAAGCCAGTCTTTGCGCATAGACGGCTTGCCCGTCGCGGCCGAACAGATTGACGGTCAGGTATAGCCGGCCGGCGGCCGTATCGGCCGTCGCCGCAACATCCATCCGCACGACGGCGCCCTGATCGAGCAGCGGTTGCAAGGCCTCACGCGCGAACTGTTCGGCCCAGCGTTCGACCGGTATGCCGTTAATGGTCATCGGCGCCCGCGCCAACAGCCACAACAGCGAACCCATCTCGGTTTCGCCGAGATCGTCACGGACATCGACGCCATCGCCCCACCAGCCGCGCGGATCGCCATCGCACAGCCAGAACAGCGGATGCGTCGGCTCGACACGTTTGTCGGTGAACAGGCACAGGGTCACCGCCGTCGCCAGCATCGCTTTCGCGCGCAGGCCGCCGACATTGCCGGCTTCATCGGCCGCCGCGACCTGCCAATCGGCAAAGCCCTTCAGCGGGTCCCAAACCGAATCCCAGAACAGCGGCGCTTCGTCCTCGCCGCAGACCTCGGTCAGACGCACATCCACCATATCAGTCGACCCGCGCCTTGACGTTGGTGGAAGGGCCGGCCAGCGTCACCACTGGCGAGTAAACATGGCCGTCATCGCCGGTACCGCCGAGATAGACGAATTCGCCATCCGCCGGGCGCACGTAAATTTTGCCCAACTTGGCGTGGATCTGGATGCCGTTGTCGGTCTTGGCAAAAATGCAATTGCCTTTGTGGTCGTAAAGAACCGCCGCGCCTTCCGGCAGATTGCGCTGGCGAAAGTCCTGGTGCTCGAAACCGAGCCCATAGAGCCGATCGGAACGCCCGCCCAACGCCAGAAACAGCCCAGACGACCCGCTCGGCGGATTCGCGGCAAAGCCGTGCGATTGCAGACGCGGCACCTTGCTGAATTGCTCGCCGGCATGACCCGACACCCGCGCCAGCAATTGCTGGTCGCCACTATCGTCGATTAACGAGACGGTCGCGCGGCGGATCGAACCGATCAAGCCGTCGCGCCCTTCCGGGTAGTGTTGAAACATCGTCAGACTTTCAATCCGTTTGCCCAGCGTCGCTTTTCCAGGCCCCGGCGGTTTTGCCGCCCTTGCGCGATTTCTTCGCGCCCAGGGCCAGCGGGTCGACCAGCGACAACATGGTCAGCGAACCGGAATGCCGGTCTTGTCTGCATTTCACGGCTTCGATCGCCATATCCTGGGCGATGCCAAGAAACGGAATTTCAGAGTAGGTCAGAAAACCGGGCTGCCAGAGCACGCCGGCATCGTCATGAAATCCTTGCGTCACGATATGGGCGCGCAGGGAATTACCGACTTCACTATCCCGCCGATGGTCGGCGCGCTTTTGCGCCCGGCCCTTGTCGGTGTCATCATCCTGGATCACGACGATCGGACGATAACGGCCAAGACTGGCGTCGCGCGCCATGGCCTCGATCTGCGTCACCGCCGCGCCGTGGCCGAGCGCGCCCTGACCTCTGACAATGACGTGGCTGTGCCTGTTCGCCCAATTATGATCGCCCTCGGCGTCAAGGATATTCTTGCCTTCGATCAAGGCGCCGTTGCGGCCCCGGCCGGCGGTCGTGATCGCGATCGAGCCATCAGCCTGGCCGCTCATCCACGCGCCCTGCGACCGGCAGATTTTCTCGACGGCGCGGTGCGCCAGTTCGCCCGGCGTCACGCGCCAGTTGATCTTGTCGAGGTTCAGGTCGCTGGTGATGCCGACGCCGAACTTGTCGAGCGCCTTGGCGATATCCAGCGGCGATTTGCCGATGAATTCGCCGGTATCGTGCATTGCCGCGCTGTCAATGAAATCCTGACCGCGCGACCGCCCGGAAATATTGATTTCGGCGCGCTTGTGCCGGGTGATTTTCGGCTTGTAACGGTCGACAAAAGCCCGCAGCGCCAGATCGCCATTGAACAGGATATCGATCTCGGTGCCGGCCACGAATTTCGCGGCGGTCGCGAAGGCGCCGGCTTCGGCGGCGATATGAAGATGAAATGAACCGGCGGCATGGGTGAATTTGCGATCCACCTCGACGCTGGTGAAGCCGGTAAAGCGCTCCCCGGCGGCCAATACCGTGACCAGTTCTTCCACCATCTCAGGACGCCAGGGCTTCGAAGGCAACCGGCATGAACGACGGATGCCGCACGGCGTTGCGGGCGACCAGTTCGGCGGCGCGCGCCGGATCGGCATAGAGCCGCCAGGCCATCACCACCGCCGGCAGTCGCATCGCGGTCTCGACCGTCACCAGCGGCTTAAGGTCGGTGATCAGCCGCGACAGATAATCGATCAGCGCCGCGCGCAGGTTCTGGATCGCGATGTAGAGAGCCGCATCGGCAGCGCCATTGCATAGCGCCAGTTCCGATTCAAACCGCGCATTGGCCAAGGCGCGCGCGGAGACGCCATCGGGCCGGCTGTCATAAGTCCGGCGCGCCAGTTGGTCGGCGAAGGCGCTCAAGGCCGCCAGCCGGGCCAGACGCGCGGCGGCTGCCGCGTTCGCGTCGGTGCGCTCGGCCGTCGATCCTGGCATGACCACTGTCTCCTAGGCGGCAAACATATCGATGACATCGGACATCGCGGTCGACGCCGGCAAGGCCGCCATGCCATCCGACAAATCCCGCGCCAGCGAAACCGCCGATCCCGCCATGGCGGCCATCGCCGTCCGGTCTCCGGCGGCGATGGTATCCGGCGCCGAAGCGATGAAATCCGCGATCCGGTCGCGGATGCTCGCCGACACCGCGACATCGACCCGCGATGTGATCCTGACGGCATCGAGCGCACCGGCCAATAATGTGACGCCATCCGTCGCCGCCGCGACGACAAAATCGGGAGCGCCGACGACATCGAGCGCATCGGCAAAGGCCGATGCGGCGGCATCCTGCAAAGCATCGACCGCGCCAAAGACGCTATTGGCCAGCGATCCGAGCGAAATGATCGCACCGGCCGCGCCTTCGCGAACGAAACTGACCTCGAACGATACGACGCCGGCGCGGTCGCGCTCGGCCTTGCGTTTAAACTTATGCAATCGGACCAGCACCATGCCGGTCAGCGGCAGCACCAAGGGACCGGCGCCGCGCGAAGCAAAAGCAGCCTTGAGCGCAACCTCCTGGGCATCCACGTCGTCGCCATGCACGTAAGCGTGCCCGCTGTAGTGGCGCGGGTCTTCGCCCAGATCCTCGACAAAGGGTTTATCGCTGTTGACAAAGCTATGCACGACAAGGCCACGGCCGCCGTCTTCGCTGTCGCTTTCGAAGAAAAACGGCACACCTTTGTATGACGCCGGCCATAACGTCTTGAGCCAGTTGCGAACGTCGGTCATCGCCGCGCGATCCTGTCGGTCGTGTGCGTTAAGGCCCGGATGGCGCGGCTTCCGGCATCGAACCGCCGGTCGAGCCGGAACTGCCGGTCGGCGACGTGCCGTTCACCGAAATGCCATGGATGGCATTGCTGATCATCGTCTCGATCCGGGTAATGAAATCCGGCGATGGCGACACGTCGACCTTGGTATGAATTTCCGCGCTACCCTCGATATAGCCGCCGCCGACACGGCCGCGCACATCCTCGACCCGCAATGGGCGCATGGCCTCCGGCGTAACGTGTTCGTGATCGTCGATCAGCGGGATGCCGAGCCGCGCGCGATCGCGATTGAAGGATTCGCGCTGGACCTGTTGGATCGATTTGCCGCCGCGCCAGTGCTTGGTGCGGTCATTGAGCGGAAGCCCGGCGAATTGAGTGGCGTTGTCGTGCAGCATGACCCCGCCAGCGATCAGACCGCCGGCCGCGATCGCGATGGGCGCAACGCCGGCTGCGGCGGCGACCGCGCCGCCAAAGCGGGAGCCGCCGGCCGCCAGGGGAATCTTCGACACCGGGCCGCCAGCGGCCAGGCCGAGCCGCGCCGCGGCCCCGTTCAAGGCAGCCGCCGATTCTGATAACGCCAGCGCCGAGCCTTTCAACGCTGTCGATCCGGTCAACAGGCCGAATGTCGCCTGCATGCCTTTCAGGCCGACATAACCGAGGCCGGCAGCGCCAGCGACCGACGCGCCTTTGGCGGCCCAGGGATGCGCCTTGTCGAGCGCGTGATAGGACGACGCAAGGAACCGCGCGCCATCGGCGAGCTTGTTCATCGTCGCCGTCGCGGCCGAAGCCAGCGGATTGCCAAAGGCCGACAACAGGGAGTTGATCGCCGCACTCAGATCGAGCGCGGCGGCGGTCGGGTCCTGACCACGCAACTTTTCCAACGCTTCCGAACCGGGCGCTTCACCGATCAAGGCGCGATCTTTCTCGATCCGCTGCGATTGCGTCAGCAGGATCGACGCCATTTGTTCGGAGAATCGGTTCGAGAACAGATGTGCCATTTCCTCGGCGATCTTGTTCTTGTCGACGATACCGGCCTTATCGAGCGCGGGTTTCAGATGCTTCTGGATCCACTCATACGGGTTTTCACTGGCTAGCCCGCTGTCGACCAGCCCACCCGGCCGGATGCCCTTGACCGAGCCGGTCTTGGTATGAATGACGGCGGCCGGATCAATCAGGCCGAGCTTGACCCATTCCTCGGCCGACTTGTTGGTCATCTTGCCGCCGACCAGCGTTTGGCGGAAACTCGACAGCGCCATGCCGGCGGAATGACCGCCCAATTCCTGAATCAAGGTCGGCGCCACACGAGTATAGAAATCGTCGGACAGCCGGGCCGCGCCGCCGCGGGCATATTTGGTGAATTCGAAAAACTCGGAGCCGGTGATCTTGCCGCGCGAGGCGTTGACCGCCTGCACCATCATGTTCGACAGTTTGGTAAAGTGCGCCGGATCGTTCGAGACACCCTTCAATTCCAGCGCGCGCGCCAGATTATAGGACTCTTCCTCGCCATTCATATGCGGATTGACGGCCTTCATCATCGCCGCCGCGCGCTGCACCGAGGCCAGGTTTTCAATAGCGTGCTCGGTCGAGCCGAACACCATGCGCAGTTCGCCGATCGCCTTGAGATTGTCGGACGCCGACATCATCGGCACCCGCAACGAGATCGCCTGATCGACGGCGCGCGAGACTTCGTTCGGCTTCATGCCGGATGTGGCGGCTAGCAAAGCGCGCTGGTGCGCGAATTCCGCCGTGTCCCCGGCGACCTTATGCGCCAGCCGGCCCGATGCCAGACCGCCCATCATCCAGCCCATGCCGGACATCTGCGCCATGCCCTGGGCGTGCTGTTTCAGGCGGCCGAACAGGCCGACGCGAGCCGCGAGTGCCTCGTTGCCGGCGCGGAACGTCCGGTTGATCTCCTGCGCCGCCATCCGCTCGGCCCGCAACAGCGCGGTATTCTTGCGGATCTCGGCGCCCTGCTCGGCCAATCCGACATTGCCGGCCTTGAAATTGACTCCGCGCAGCTTCGATTGCAGTTCCTCGGCGTGCTTGATGACGCCGGCAAAGGCCGCCGCCGTGCGGTCCGAGCCTTTCAGTCGAAGTTCGGCCTCGACAACTGTTCCCATGTCGTCACAGACCTATGATTTTTTGAAGAACGCGGCGGCGCGCTCTTTCCAGTCGAGAATTTCGGGAATGGTCAGGGCGTAAATGTCGGCTGGACGCCAACCGAGGGCGAACACCAGGGAATCGGCGACCACCTTCAGCCCTCGGTAGGGCGCATGATCATCGCCACCTTGTCGAAGGCGTCCAGCACATCGAGCGGGTGCAACTGTCCAAGCAAACCGGAATTGATCCCGGTCATCTCGGCGAGATATTCCGCCGCCAGAGGCGGCAGCACCTTGGCTTCCATGGTCTTGCCACCGTCGGGCGAATAATGAAACACGGTCGTCGTCGGGTCGCCGAGCCGCATCGCCAGGCGGCCACTCGGCAACTTGAATTTCAGCTCATCGACGTTTTCCGCAATTTCCTTGCCGTGCACGGTGATCGGCTTGCGCAGTTTCATCGACGCGATCACTTCACTGTCGGGAATATCCGTCATGGTCATAGCTCTTATTGTGCGGGATTACGAAAGGATGACAGGTGAAAAGCCGCAGCGCAGCGTCAAGCGTCGATCCGCCGGTAGGTACCGCCTTGCCCCATCATGCCTGTAACTGCGCCAGTGCCAAGATCGACGACCGGCTTGCCGGTCATGCGGGTCCCGGTCCACATATGGGTCCGACCGTTATTTTCTTCGTCAACGGTCAGATTGCCCTTCTTGAACATCAACGCGTTGTAATCGACGCCGTCTTGGTGCCGCAGCTCGAATTCGACAGCCGCCAAAGACGGTTTCAGCTCGTAGGCCGCGCTGCCGTCCCAATTCGCTTTTGCCGTCACCTCGACAAGCGCCGGATGCAGTTTGACCGATGCATCGCCGAGAGAGATTTTCTGGCCGTCGAATTCCCAAGTAATGCGACCGCCGAATTGACCATCGACCGACATAAATATGCCCTCTTGCGTTGCGGTCAGCCGCGCGGAAGGCGGCCGCCAGATTTATGAAGCGGATGCAGGAACGCTGGATTAGACCGCCGCCTGACCGCTGGCGGTGCGGTATTGCAGATAGGTGGTGAAATTACCGGCGAAGATGCGCAACTGATTCACCACATCGAACGGCAGGAAGCCGTTGGCGCGGTCCGCGTTGTTCGCGTCGCGCTCAATGACGAGCGCCTGAGCGAACAGGTCGATATTTTCCATCACGCCAAGCGCGCAGAGATCGGTTGCGGCATGGATCGACGTATTCCGGAGATCTTTCGGCGTGGCGATCGTGGCAACGTTGAACGGATTGTCGTCGGCCCATGAATGCCGGGGATACTTGTTGCTGATTGCGTTGCGAAAGTAACGCGGCACAAACTGCGCCTGAGCCATCGTTTCAATGTCAAGAAAAGTCTGATCAGGCGCGCCGACCGCGGTCGTCTGGTAGGTCGTCACCAGGCGATCAATTTTGACCTTCTTATCGGCCGAAACCGTATAGCCGCCGATGCCGCTCGAATAGAGCGCCTGTCTGTTCTCGGTATCGAACCATTTGGTCTGATCATCCGGCGGCAAGACGCCTTCCAAGACCAATGTCTGCAAGGGCCGCGACAGCTCCGGCGCAGTGCTCAGATGCTCGACTTCCTGAGCTGCAAGGGCTGCCGCCCATTCCCAGACAGGCGTGGGCGACACGACAGAACCCATAATGGAGGCATGTTGATCGTTGCGTGCCAGGCCGAACGTCGTGAGGTTCGACAAGGTGTCAAACATCACAGTGGTATAATGACCGTAGCGCTGCTTGTACGGCGACCAGCGGCCGGAGACGTCATTGAGAAAATCGCGCATGACGTTAAGCGATTCAGTATCGGCGTACGGCCCCGCTATCCAGTCATATTCTTGGTCGCCGAGATTGCCGAGCGCGGTGTCCAGCGCGGGCGTACCGGAACCGCCAGACATTGCCGTCACGGTCACGGTCGACGACGTGATGGCATTGGGTTCGTCGGTCGCGACCTTGACGACCATGCCGTTACCAAGTGCGCCAACATGGCGCGCGGTCAGGTCGACCTTATAGGTGTCGGTGCCGTCGACCGCCGCGATGATCGGCAGCAAGGCGGCATTGATCGCGGTGGCGATCGCGGCCGCAGTCTGCGCCGCCGTGTCCGTCGCCTTAGCCTGTACAGCGATACGCCGGCCCATCAGTCGGAAAATCGCTGCGCCGGTCACGCCAAGCGGATCGCCGGCATTGACACTGATCGAACCGGTCGCAGCGGCGCCGGCAGGATCAGCCAGCGGCAGCATATAGACCGGTTGAAACGGCGCATTGCGCTTGGCGAGGTTATACATCGTATGCAGCATCGAACCGACGCCCGCCTGCGCGATAACATCGCTTTCCGATTGTATCGGACCATAGGGGACATTTTCTGCGGCCGTCCCAGCGCTGGTCTTCTGGCCGACCAAGAGTTGGCGGGCCTGGCCCGCATATGGCGTACCGCCGGAATTGACCTCCGCGTAGAAGAACGGAACCAGCAGATTGCCGGGGATGGCGTTAAATGAAACAGCGGTCATGGCAGCGATGCCTCCGATGGGGGTGCGAAATCAGGATTGCAGGCCGTCGATGACGGCGTTGATCTGGGGCTTGCTATCGTCGCGCGCCGAGGGCGGCGATGACGGTTGCAGCACTAACGAAACGCCATCGAGCGGCGCGAACGGCGGCATTTGCGGCGCGGTGGCGGCAAGGCCGGCGGCGATCTTGTCAGCATAGCCGCCGGTCGCGAGTGCAGCGACCACGCTTTTCAATGGCTCCGGCAATTTGTCGTTGCCGGATTCGGTTCCGGTCGGCGCGGCGACATAGGCGTCATCCGGCACCGTACATTTCATCCGTAGCGTGCGCAGCGCGAGCCGGCCGCCTTCCTCGGACGAAGCGTGACGCATCGAATGAATTTCCGTGACGCGGCGGCCGGTCAACTGCCGCCACAGCGCGCCGGTCGGGCCATAGAACAAGGCAAAGCGGACCTGCGCCTCGAAGGCATCGAGCGACGCTTCGAGCTGGGCGTCGGTAAAGGGCGTGCCCGGATAGAAGTCCGTGCCATCGGCGGTGACCATGGCCATCACCGACATTTCAATGACCAGGTCGATAAAGCGCTTGAACGGCGGGCCGCCGGCGGCCTGAGACTTTTCGCCGTTGTCATCCTCGGTATAGACAACAGCGATCGGACGACGTTCGTCGTCGTTCAGATCGTCGATCGGATCGAGCCGGCTGTCGAAGACGTACCGGCCGGCGAGCGTCGGCCAGGTCGGCGCGTCGGCGGCAAGCGCCGCCGGGCGCATCGCCTCGACCGTGGTCAGGCGCAAGGCGGTACGGGCAAAGGACATGAATCAAGTCCGGTTGAGATCGACAATGACGCGGACGAGATCGGGCGAGCGCGGCTCGGCCAGGTGATAGGTCACGCCATCCTTGGCGCGCAGCACACGATCGCCACGGCGAACCGCGTAAGGCAGCGCCGCGCGATCGAAGGATAATTGCGGCCGGTTCGATGCATGGCCGGGCCGCTCGGCCTTCACGCCCTGCGTGCGCGCCGCGCCGCTGTCGACGCGCGCATAGGCATCGAGAAAGTTGCCGATAAAAGGGAGCGACGCGCGGACCTGGTCGGCCGCGACGAGGTCGTTGACATCACCCGCCGCCGTCATCGGCAACAAGGTGAAGGTCTCGCCATAAACGCTGTCGACGGCGGCCGACGCCAGACCAGCCAGATCTTCGAACAGAGTGGACATTGGCGATCCTCAAATGCGATTTGATTTTCGCCCGGCGCGCCAATGCGCGATTGTCTTTAACCACTCCCAGCCGATCCACAGCAGCACAATGACGATTGAGGCCGTGATGATGAACGCGGAAAAAGTCGCCATCAGCATAATGGGCCAGCCAAAAACCCAAGCGAAGGTCCAGGCTGAAGACCAATCCAAAGCTGCACCGACGACAAGCGCGTGCAGCATCGCGCCGACTGCTATGTAGACCGCAAGCAAGATCAACCGCATGAATTACTCCGTAGATCGGAATGGCGCCGCCAGCTCCCTTCTCCGGCGGCGCGCGATTGTCACGATGGCGAAATGGCCTTAGATGGCCGCGCCGCTCAACTGCACCAGCACTTCCGGCCGGTTGCAGACCGCGAGCGGATCGGATTCCGATTTCAGTTCGACGCCCTGGCCATGTTCGAGGATCTTCGGCGAGACATAGAGTTCCTGACCGGTCTGGTTGACGAAGCGAAGATCGTTGGCCGGCGCGAAGTAGGTCCGGAACGTGTTCATGGTGCCGACCGGAAAGGCGGTGCCGGTATTCGAGGCCCAGAACGGCGTCGAGGTGATCGCCGCCGTTGGCGACGACTTCACCGGCGCGGTGCCGTAATATTCGCGGAACAGGATATTCTGGAACAGGAATTCGCGGCCCCACATGGCGCCCGCGCTCTGACGCCGCACCAGATTGGCCAGCATCAGCGCCTGTTCGGCGTTCTGATAGAACGCCTTGACCGCCGTATGGCCGACCAGCTTGTTGAAGAATGTCGGATCGACCACCGCCTCGATGGCGCGCATGGTCTCGCCCTTGAGATTGCCGGTGACCGCCTGCCAGACGGCGGCGCATTTGCCGACGATATCGGATGCGGTATTGTCGAGGTCGAAGAAAACCGTGGTCTTCTGGATGTCGAAAGCCGCGTAAAGATCGTAAACCGTGCCGCTGTTGCCGTCTTTGATCACGCCTTGCAGCGCCGATGACCGGCACCATTCCAGCGTGATCGCATGGGTGTTGCGGATATTGATCAGCCGCTTGGCGACTTCTTCCTCCAGCGTGATCGGCCGTTTGGTGCGGGCGTTGATCACGGTGAGATTCTGCAAGTCCTTCGGCGTGATCACATCCATCGCCGGAAAATGCGGAATTTCCAGAAACACCGTTTTGCCGACGCGCTCGGCCATCGGCGTCGAAGGCGAGCCGCGCTCCTTCGACGGCAGCACGCGCAGCACGCCGTCTTCGTAGCGGATCTCGACGATGGTCGAGATCGAGCCCTCGACCGGAAACAAATCCATCTCGTTGACGAGGCCGAACAGGTTGGGCACCCGGTTGACCTGATCGGTCAATTGGGTCGCGGTATAGGGAAACGTCAGGGCGAGGTCCTGCTCGGACATGGCCGGGATTCCTTTTCGAATGTTGCGGGGAAAATCGGCCGAGCCGGCCGTGGTCGAATCAGTGGAGAAGGCAGCCGCCGCGCCCTGCGGACGCGGCGGGCTCTATCGGCGCCGCATCAGGCGGCGCGGACGATAATGCCGAGCGCAGCCAGTTTCACGGTGTCGGCGGCGATCTGGTCACTGGTGTAACCCGACGGCCAGATCAGGCCGGTGTCGACCACCACGGCCGGACCGCGCGGCATGGTCACGATCGGCGCGTCGACACCGTCCGGCGCCGAGGCCGGCCGCGCCGCGATGGCGTAGGGTTCCTGCGAGCCGTCGATAGCGGCGGAGTCCATCTGCACCACCTTGCCGGAACCGGCGGCATACGCGACGGTCACCTTGCCGATGTCGCCGGGCGTCAGATCGGTGCTGCCGTCGGCCAGCGTGAACTTCACGGTGCCGTCATAGGCAACCGCGACATTACCGACGCCGTCGAGCGTACCGTCCGGTTTGTAGACCTCGAACTCGCCGGCATTGGTCGCGGCGGCATTGCCGACGATCTTGTAATCGCCGGGCGCGGCCGTGGCCGTGGCCGCCGGCGACGCCAGCGTGATCGCGCCACGGCTGCCGCCGATATCGGTCTTGGTCACGGTCTGCGCGCCGCGCCCGATCTTGCCGAGCACGGTGCCCAACTCGATCGAACGCGCGGCGCCGGAACCGGCGAGCAAGGTATCCTGTTCGAAATTGAAATCCTCGTCGACGAACCATTTCAGCACCGCGCTTTGCAGCTTCGGCTGCGTGACGGTCTTGGCGGGCATCACCATCGTTCTGGTCTCCGGATGAATAGTGTGTTGTTGCGATCAGGCGTGGCGAATGCCGCGCCGGTTGAACCGGTCAGGCCGCGTTACGCGGCGCGATTTTGGCGATCTCGCGGTCGAGCGCCGCCGCGAGCCCGTCGACAGGGTCGGCCGGCTTGTCATTGGCGTCGACATTCGGCTGCGCGCCGGCCATCGCCGCGTCGAGCCTGCTGCCGGGCTTGGCCGGGGCGGCGGCCGGAGCTGCGCCGAGCATGGCAACCGCCTGCTCGACGGGCAGATCGGTTTCGAAGGCCAGATGCTGCGCCAGGCCGTCCCGACCCTTGGCCTGCTCGCTGCCAAGGATTCCCTTGACGCGCGCGCGTTCCGCTGTCGCGCCTTCCTTGACGCCGTCGGCCTTGGCCTTGGCGACGCCTTCGGCGAGCAGCTGATCGGCCGACGCGGTGACGTCGGCCAGTGCCTTGTCGTGATCGGCTTTACTGACGGCGCCGGCGGCGGCATCGACAGCCGCCAGACCGGTAGCGAGGTTCGTGCCCATGGTGGACATCTCCTTTCAGAACAGACCGAGCGGCCTGACGGGGTTGAAAAACTCGTTCAGTTGATGCGCGACAGAAACCGGTCGAACATTTCGGACGGGCGGCCGACGCCATCGGCCAGGCCAGCGGCGACCGCGTCGGCGCCGCGATAGGTCAAGGCCTCGGTCGCTAGCGCCGCTTCCTTGGTCAGACGCGCACCGCGATAACGGCCGACGGCAGCGGCGAACATGTCGCGCGAAGCGTCGACGCGGGCCTGCACCCGCGCCAGCGTATCGGTCGACAACGGCGCGGCCGGATGTCCGTCGGCTTTATGCGCGCCGGACGAGATCACCGTGACCTTGACGCCGTCTTTTTCCAGCTTCGCCGAGTAATCGGCGTGCATGGCGATGACGCCGATCGAGCCGACACCGCCGGTTTCCGGCAACACGACATGGCCGGCAGCCGATGCCAGCAAGTATCCGGCCGAATAGGCATCGTCGGTCAGGATCGCCAAGGTCGGCTTTTCCGCCGACAATTCCGCGATCATATCGGCGGTGTCGAAGGCACCGGCGACCTCGCCGCCATAACTGTCCACTTCGAAGACGACGGCGCGGATATTGGGGTCGCGCCGCGCCCGCCGAACCTGTGCTTGCAGGCCTTCGTAAGACGTTTGGCCGGACGATTGGCCGATGAAGCGACCCTTGTGAACCAGTGTCCCTTCGATCGCGATGACGGCGATAGAGCCGATCGTGCTCAGCATGCGATGCCCTTCGCCGGCGGACTCGTAACGGCTGCCGAGCGGATCGCCCAGGCGACCCATCGACGGCCGGCCATTGGCGAAGGCAATATGTTGCACGGCCTCGACCTGGTCGATCACCATGCCACCCTCGACGATACGCGCACCGAGCCCGGCCATGATCGCGGCGCATTTGCCGGCCTCGATCATCAGGGGCGTGTCAAAAATGCGTGACGCGATGTGCGGCATCAGGATCGTCATGCGGCTTGGCTCGTTGGTTCGTCGGCGCGCGGGTCCGGCGCCGGCGCATCGTTCGGATCGTTGGCGATATGGCCAGGGGCCGCGACGACGCGGGTCAAGCCGCGCTCCTTGAGGGCTTCTTCCTCGATCGCGATCTGATCGAGGTTTTCCTCCCAATCGACGCCGGCGTCGGCGCATTCCTTTTCGAGCGTCGACGTGAGGTTGCTCATGCGCAGCCCGGCCGCTTCGGCTTCCTTGGTCGGATCGACATAGCCACGCGCCGGACCGATCCAGCGCGCGCTGAGATAGGCCGCCGGCGCGTCCCAGAAATCGGGCGCACCCGGCGGCGGCGTGATGAAGCCGCGGTCGAAGGCTTCCTCGACCTGCGCGTAATAAATCGGCGTCACCACCTGTTCGGTGAAGACCGCGAACAGCGTCTGAATGTGACGCCAGACCTCGTTCAGCGCGGCGCGGGCGCTCGAATAATTGACCTTCGACCAGTCCATCGACAACTGCTCGTAGGACACGCCGAGCGCGGATGCTATCGATTGCAGGAAAGCGGTCTGGAACGCCGGAAACGCCGTCGTCTGGCGCGGCGAACTGTTCATCTTGATCTCATCGCCGACCGGCAAGGTCGGGATACGCACACCGTTCAGCGACGCCGGATTCTTCGCGTAATAATCCATCCGCTTGTCGGCGAACGTCATCCCCTGCGGCGTAAAGGCCTGCGTGACCGCATCCGGCGGCAGGTTCGACGACACAAAAGCGGAAAACAGCGCGTTGACGGTGGCTGAGGCCAGTTCGGTGTCGGCGAATTTGCCGATCATGCGCAGGCGCGTCATCAGCGACGCGAACGGTGTCACCGCGCGCGATTGATCCTCGCGATCCGGCTCGAACGCATGAATGAAGACCGGTCGGCCCCAGCTGGTGACGCGCGGGATGCGCTCCCATTGCAGCAACTGCGAATAGCGGAAGTAATCCGCCGGGTGACCGTTGCGGACATGATAGGCGACCGGGCCGCCGTGCTTGTCGAACTCGATGCCGCCGCGCAGTTCGACCGTGTCGGGCTGGCCCATCGGGTTCGACAGCCGGTCCGGATCGATGGCGCGCAGGCAAGTCGCATAACGCGCGTTCGGGTCCTTGCGCCAGGTCAGAAAGGCCGTAGCCTCGCCGCGCCGCGACATCGTGCGCGCCAGCAGGCGGAACTGGCCATTGAGCGACAGCCGCCGCTGGGCGTCATTGAAGCGGCGTGGATCTTCGGCGAATAGCGCGAATTCGCTTTTCAGCGCCGCCGCCAGCGCCTTTAACGCCTTACGATCTTTCGCATTGGTCGGGTCGAGGCCGAGCGCCCGCGCATTCGGCGTCGGCGACAGCCGCAGTCCGGCGCCGACGAGCATATCGACGAGGCGGTTGATGCCGGCGACCGCGTGCGGATCGTTGCGCACGATATCGTCGACACGCGGTTGCGTGACTTGCCGTTCCCACAACGACGCTGAGTCGCCGGAGGTGACCGGCGGACGCCAGGCATAGGTCTCCTGCTGGTCGAGCGACGCGGCCCGGAACGAGGTCGGCGAGGTGCGGTTATAGCCGCCGCCGACACTGGCCGATTCCGGCATTGCGTCATCGTGATCGACAAGACCGAACATGCAGGGACTTTCTTTGACTTCAACTCAGCCGACGAGCTGGCCGTGAGCGTCATAACTGCGCCGCACGAAATGACGACCGGTACGCTTGCCGGCGGAAGGCCGATCCGGTGCCAGACGATCGACCGGCAAGCCAAAGCCTTCGGCAAGAGATTGCGTGGTTCGCGCCGAGAACGCCGCGAACGACGACGCGGCGTCGCCGGTCGTTGGTTCGCGGCGCACGATCTGCGCGACTTGATGAGCGCGACGCCTATGCTTCATTAGGTCCACCTTTTGCGCGCGCTGCGGCGCATTCAGAAGACAATGCCGACCGCGCCGCGGCGCGGCGCGCAGCCGGAAATGCGAGCGCTCAATTCGGCGATATAGGATTCAAGCGCCTCGCGATTGGCGGGCGTGAACCGGGCGCGATAAGTGCCCATGTCGACCTCGACCGCCGACGTGCCGGTCAACAGCTTGTGGCGAGCAGCATTGGCCTGATCGAGCAAATCCTGGTCGGTTGCCATTACAAGCCCTTGTTGAGTTCAGCGAGCCGGGCGAAGGGATCGAGCGCCGCGGGCGACGCCACCTTGCCGCCATCGGTTTCGCGGTTGCCTTCGATCGCCGGCAACTGGTTGAACAGGTCAGGCGTCATCAAATCGTCGGGCACGCCGCGCTCGCGCGCACGCCTGGCCCAATCGTCCGAGGTGAAGGTCGCCAGATAGGCATCCGCCAGGGCCATGTTGCCGATGCGGCAATCGAGAAAATGGTTGTCGGACTCGCGTTGCTTCCAGACCTTGCGCGTCTTTCCGCGATATTTTTCCTCGGCGAGATATTCCGACGTGAGTTGGCGGAAATAACGATCGTCGAGGAACGTGCCGAAGTGGCAATAGCCACGCGGCGGCAGCAAGGCGCCATCTTCGCCACGCAATTCCACGTTCAGGTAAGCGTAGAACGTGCCCTTGAGCGGCCATGTGCCGACGACGCGAATCTTGGCGCCGCCTTTGATCCGCTTGCCGCGATAGTCGATATCTGCGTCGCTGGCGATGCCCAGCGGCGGCCGATGCCAGCCGTCCTCGCCCTTGAGCGCCTTCGTGCCGGGATGGCTGCGCGTCCAGGTCGTCACGACATGCTGGCGATAGCCGCAGTCAACCCCGAATTCATCGACGCCCCAGCGATTACCGTAAGCATCCGGCCAGGTGCGGTGATAGACTTCCGACAAGGCGGCGAAAGCGCCGTCATCGTGATCCGTGGTCGCGCCGTCGAGATAGTCGGCCTCGATCGTGTAAGACCGCCGATCCGCCGTCCAGACGACAACCTCGTAATAGATACCGCGCATCTGCACGTCGCACATCACCGTCACCAGCAAGCCGCCGGGCGGAATATGACCGCGCTTGTATGGCTCAGCGCGCTGCATCAGCAGCTTGTGGTCGGGCGCGTCGCCTTTGATCTCAAACGGCAGGCCGAGCGTCAGGTTGTAGAACGGCTTCAGCTTGGCCGGATCGTCGCCGGCCTCGACGGCCTCCTTGGCGATTTCGTCCCACGGCACAAACCGCGACGACAACGCATCGAAGTGATAGGACAGCTTCTTTCCGGGCCCAGGCGCCGTCGCGATCCAGCGGCCGGACAGATAGACCTCAATCTTCCGCCAGCCTTCGATGACGACGCCGCAGCACGGCGCGACATAATAGGCGTTGTACGGATAGGTCTTGTTGAAGCAGAAGTTCGGACCATACTCGAACACGAATTCGTAAGGCTGCGCCGGATCGTTTTCGTACAACCGCGGCGCATCGGCCGGCGTGCAATGCGGGCAGCGCACGAACCAGCGGCGCTTGTCGCCGGATTCGTAGCCTTCCTCGATCGCCGACGCACCTTTGACCGTCGGCGTCGAGATGCAAGCCCTTTTCCAAGTTCCGGAAGCCAGGAACATGGTCTGGCGCTTCACCACCAGCGAATAAGGCGAACCCTGCCCGTCGACATCGTCCGGATAGCGATCGATTTCGTCGAGATAGGCCTTCTTGATCGTCTTCGACGACAAGTCGGCCGACGAGGTCGAGATCGCCAAAAACAGCGAATGCGAACCGAACTTCTTTTCGTAAGTCTTCGATGCCGTTCCGGCGCGCGACGTTTGCGGCCGCACTTTCTTGGATAGCGCCGGACTTTTCTCGATCAGCCGCGACAGCTTTTGCGAATTGAAGTCCGACAGCGCCGAGTCAATCGGCTGCACGATGATCATGTCGCAGGGATCGCGGTCGATCGAATGACCGACCGAAGCCAGCAACATCGTGGTGAAGGCGCTTTGCGCCGACTTCATCACGAAGATTTCGTTGTCGAGACAATCCGGCCCGAGTTTGTCCAAAGGCTCGATCAGATGCGGCGTCAACGACAGGTCGAGCGCGGCGCCGGCATATTCGCCGTCCGGGACCTTCAGGTTATCCGGTGCCCATTTGGACGGCGGAATCGGCTCCAGCGGCTCGAGCGCGTCGGCGAGCGCGACCGCGACGATCACGCGGGCGTTCGGCGTCGCTGCGGGATTGATCATGACGCTTCGGCCACGGGAGACCCCGTCACCTCGTTGGCGACGGCGCGCATATCGCTCGCGATCCGCTTGCGGACATCGAAGATCGCCTGCTTGAGCACCCGACGGGCGCCTTGCTCGCCGTCCTTACCGACGGCGGCGGCAAGTTCGCCGGTACACAACAGAATACGGTCGAGATCGGCGGCAATCTTACGGCCGAATTCGTCCTGGGCGGCGGAGACCTCAGCAGCGAGCACCAGCTTGCCGGTGCGTTCCTCGTATTCCAGCCGTTTGAGTTCGCCGGCGTAGAAGGCGTCGGTCGCCTTGGCGTCGCGGTAGGTGGGATCGCGCGATTCCGAGTCGCCGCCGCCGGATTTGGTTGCCGCGCCCGCTTCCTTCGCTGGATCGCCGACCTGGCCGACAGCGCGGTCATATTCGGCGATATTGACGAGCTTCGAGCGTCCCGGACCCGGCTTGGTGCCGAGCAACCCATCGGTTTCAAGCCGGGCGACCCGCTCCGAGATCGTCTGCTTTTTGACGCCCTTGCGCTTTGCCAGTGCGGAAATACTGAGCCAAAGCCCATTTTCCAGCAGGTCGCCCGACACCGTGTCAGGTGTCTGGTACATGTGTCAGCCGTGTCAGGTCAACTTTTTTCGGTTGTCGCTAGCGCTTTTCCGGGCCCGTATCGGTCGCGAGGCATGGGGGGCCGGGGAAGGACCCGTGCGCTACCGGGCAGCTACCCCGAGGATACGGCCAACCTCATGGGCAACCCGGCCCGGCAAGAGCGCCAGTCCCGTCGCAATGAATGTTTCGGCGACCTCGGCGCTGACCATATCGGTCGGGATGAAGACCCCAGACCGCGCCCGCTTGAACATCGGCCGGCCATGGCCGGAGCCGATCCGTTCGAATACCTCACCGCCCATATGCAGGCCGACCCGGTTCGGAAACTGGCCGCCCTTGATGAACGTATTCGGGAATACCCGCCTCTGCCCGCGCGGCGCGGCGCTGACACCGCGTTGCGTCTCGCGTGGCTTGAAGAACTTCAGTCGGACATTGCCGCCGCGCGCCTTGATCGAATAGACCAGCGCGCCGTAATTGGCATGCGTCGTGTGTGTTGCTGCCTTGATCACCCGATATGGCAGCCCGGTTTTCTCGGTCAGCGCCCGCCGCATCTTGGTGCGAGCGATATCGCCGGAATGGTTAAGCGCTCGCCGCACCGCGTCGGGCGTCCGGTTGCCGGCGGCTTTCATGTATTGTGCCAGCGCGGCTATCGGCGCGGCATCGAGATTGATCTCGACCAGGTCCATGCTACTTGCGCACAGCGCGGATCGCCGCAACGCGGGCCAGCGCCGCACGGCGCAAATCGCCGCTTCGAGCATCCTCGGCCAAAGTCCGCGCCGCATGCGTCGCGGCCTTCACCGTTCCCGCGATATCGCCCTTGGCAAGCCGGGAGGTCATTTCGCGCAGATCGTCGGCGCGCTCCGAGCAACGGCAGGCCATAAACTTTAACCCTTTGGAAAACGATGCCTTGCGACAACAGCAGAGAACAGCCGCGCGCAAAACCATCATCGCGAATGAAACGAGCCAGCCCGCCTTTGCGCGCGCTTCGCACTCCGAGTGGTTCGGATGTGGCCAGGGGTGTGGTTACCCCTGTGGTTTCGCGCTTCACAGCTTTTCAATATCGGCGATGGTCATGTCGGCCGGAACCGAGCCGCCGAACAGGTCGAGAAGCAATCTGATTCTCCCGGCGTCGTCGAGTCTTTCCAGCGTGCCTGTTGATCCCTCGAATGCACCGGCCTTCGTAATGCGCACAGTCTCGCCGACCGCGAAAACATCAGAGGCCTTGATCGTGGCCGGAATTGCGCCGTTAATTTCGGATGCCCGCAGGGTGGCGATGAAGTTATCGGATACCGGCGCCGGCAGATTATTCTCGCACAGCATTCCGCGAACACCGATGACCCGAAAAATATCGTGCCAGGGATCGGTAACCGGGTTGAAACGGACGAATTCATAACCGGGAAACATCGGCTCGATTTTCTCTTTGGCAAAGAGATGCCGCACCTTGCGTTGTTCGCGGCTAAGTTGGTTGGCGCGCGGCACGATCATCCGGCGCAACTTAACCGAATAGACCTCAAAACCCGCCTGTGCGATCTGCTTGGCGACGAAGCTGCTCTCTTCGGCGGCCTGCCGCTCGAACTTCGCGCCGACGCTGACAACATGCCAATGCCGCGCTGTATCATCGCCCGCCGCCCTCGGCGCAATGCGCCGTTCATCGGCACGCGATGCAAGGTCGAGCGCCGAAAGCGCCGCTTGGCGCATCTTCAGATTGATTGATCCAGCCATCGTCAGTTTTCCCTTTCATCCGACCTTGGGGGAATTTCCCCTAAGGTCATTCATCCGTTTTTGCTCACGGGAGCCGAACCGGGAGGCCTATGGGAGCCTCACCGGATATGCAACACCCTCACCACACCAACCAAAACACGCGATAAACAAAGGCAAAAAGATGAGTCTTATGAATCACTTAATCAATCTATGGGAGGGTAGGGAGGGTTTATGCGATATCAGCCTCGCGTGTGTGCGCGCGCCCGCGCCCGCATGTGAGTCCGACCCCGCAAAAACCCTCCCTTCCCTCCCACAACCCTCCCGCAGCCCTGTGCCGCAGGGCTTTCTGCAATTCACCAACCCTCCCGTTTACGGGAGCTACGGGAGGGTTGACATCAGAACGGCACCTCATCATCGCGCCGGTGCGAATCCGCGCGTGTTGATTCCTCACCGGAAAGTGGCCGGCCGAGATGATCGACGAAGTCGGAAACCTTTTTGGTGAGGCGAATGCCCATGAAGAACATCACGCTGATCTTGCGGGTCTCGATGCCCTTTTCCTTCATCACATTGGTGAAGCCGGTATGCTTCCATTCCGGCCCGCCCGTGGCTTTCGCCCAGGCGATGAACACCTCGTGCATGAGCGTCGACTGCACCTTGCCCTCCGGGTCCGGCTCGGTGCAGTCCACGAGGAAGCGACCGCACGGGTCGCTGTCCTCTCGATATTGCTTGGTTGCCGCCTCCGAGGCCTGCGACCGCACCAGACCGTTCACGAGCCAACTGCGCAGGCCATCGAGCAGCACGTTGAGCACACCCGAGGCTTCGGCCCTGAGCTTGTCGTCAAGCTTCAGATCCCATTCCGAGCGCGGGATCACGACATCCCACGGCACCAGGTTCATGCGCCGCCAGATACCCTCGGTGGTGTCACCGATGCGGGGCTTGTGGTTCGCAGAGATGGTCAGCTTAAACTGCGGCAGGAACTCGAATTGCGATTTGTTCAGGTCGCGCGCCGATACCTTATCGCCGCCGGTGACCATCTTGATGAAGCCTTCGTCGAAGCGCGCGTTTTTCTGCGGTTCCGAAGCGGTCAGCAGGCGAACGCCCGGCAGCGCTGCGCGCTCCGGTGTCGGCGCCGAGGCGTTGCGCGTCGCGCCCTCGGCCAGGAAGGTCTCGATCGGCGTGGCGCGGGCATAGTCGCCGGCAACGTAAGTCGCGATGCGGGTTACGACGCCCTTGCCGTTGCCGCCAGCGCCGTGGAACACGACGAGCTGTTGCTCGGTGGCGTCCCCCGTCAGCGAATAGCCGAGCCAATCGATGATAAAACGACGATTGTCTTCGTCGGGCTGCGCCCGCTTCAGGAAGGCGTCGAAAACGGCGCAGCCGGCCCGCGGGTTATAATCCACCGGCGATATCTTGGTGATGAGATCGGCCGGGTCGTGCGGCTTAAAGCCGATCATGCCGGGCAGCGACTTGTCGACGAACAGCGTGCCGTTGTTGACGTTGATCATCCACGGGTCGGCGTCGAAGGCGTCGATCGACGTCGCCAGATAAGGCGCGGCGTGACCGTCGATCGGCGTCATCTTCGAATTCATCTCAGAGGCTTTGCCCCAATCCGCCAGCGCGCCCGCATCCGCGTGCAGGAACATCACCTTGAGCACGCGCTTGATCCGAGCCTCTTTCGCGGCCTTGGCCTTCCGCTTTTTCTCGACCTTGTCGGCAAATTCGGGATCGTCGGCGCTGTGGACCAAGTGCAGCCGGCCGGCGGCCTGGTCCTTTTTGGTTTTGTATAGCTTCTCGAAATCCTTCCGGGCCTTGGCGACCTCGCCCGGCTGAATGTCATGCTCCTTGCTCAGGTCGCGCGCGATATCGCGCAGCGCCCTCGCCTCATCCTGAATGGCGCGCACGGTCTCATGGCTGGCAATGCGCACGCGCGCGTCGGCGCCCTGGCGTGACCAACGTTTGCCGTCCCAGAAAAACCAGCCGAGCTCCTTCGACCATTTGAACTGATCGCCGAAGCGCTTGCGGAAGCGTTCGACGTTGCCAAGGTCGGTCATCGGCAGGCGGGCCAGTTCGCGATTGAGCGCATCGCGCCTCAACTCTTGTTCGCGGTGACGTTGTTCCGCCGCCGCTTCATCATCGATGTCGCCCCCCGCCCCCAACGAGCCCTCAATTTCGGCTATCGCTCCCGAATGGGAGGGTGCGGAAATTTCACCGTCACGTGGGGGCGCGGGGGCGTCGGATGACGCGGGAGGGTTAGAAGGTTCTGGGTCCGCCTGGTCGGGGGGCGCGAGGGGTGACGCCATGTCGCCACGCGGCGCGCTATTCGCCGCGCCTTTCGGCGCGGCGGCGCGCCGCGTGCCATTTGTCGACTTTCTCTCAGACTCGGCCGGCGCCGAGACAAGAACCGGCGCCACCGGCGGCCGCGCGCCGTCGACGATCGACAGAATGAGATCGATAGCGTCTTGCCTAATCATTGTTCAGAATGCACAACGGGCCGATCCGCGATTGGATAGAGATCATCAAGGTCGAAGCCTGCCTCAATGATCAGCGCTTTCGCCGCAGCGACCTCGCCTTGCCATTCGGATAATTCACCTTCGGCGAATTGCAGCGTCAGTTCAGACTCGACAAGATGAAAGGCGAGGCTGCGGCACAAGCGTTCGATTAAATCGGGTGAGTCCTTCATCGTGTCATTCGCCCGCCGCCTGCATGCGCTCACACCGACGCGCGATGAAGTCAGCGCCGGCGTCGTCGGTCAGCTGAAGCTCAGAGGTCGCGAAGGCCTGATTATGCTTTCTGATTGCGTCAAGCTTTCTACCCTCACACGAACTGATCCAGTCGCAACTGGAGCATTCGGTGCGCGACCAGCCGCTTTCGTAGGTCCATATATCGACGGCATCAACGCCGCATTTCGGACAGGGCTTCAAGCGCGGATAAGTCATAGGGGGTCGATCCCCCACGCCACAGCGTCGCGAAGCCAAGATGTCAGGGAAGTCCGATCGACAATCTTATTGATGCTATCGCGCAATTCTTCGACCGGACCCCGCCACTCGGCCTGCATCCACTGACGCAAGTAAGCCCGCATGACGCCGATCTGGCTCGGCGTCATGTCCGATTCGTTCAGATACGCTTGAACTGCCGGCCTTAGAACGCCTGTTGTTTCGTTCATCCAATAGCCCGGCATGTTTCTAGAGCGCCCACAATTGGTCACTTTGCATTCTTCGCATCCGCAATTTGGTCCGTGGCCCATCACGCCGCCTCCCTCAATAGATCGTCGAAGTCGCTTCCGTCCGGAGCCCAGGCCACCACGATCTCGCGGCCGGCCCGCATATACCGGTCGCCGGCGCGCGCCATCACGCATTGCGTCGAAAAGCGATCGGAGGTGGAATCGCCGAGCAGCACCAGGCGCCGCACTGTGTCCGGTACGTCGATCGCCGGCGCCAACAAATCCGCCGCGGGCCCCGGCACGCGCTTGACCCGCCCGGTTGGCGTCTTCGCCGTCGGATGTGGCACCGGCTCTTTCGCCTTGCCGGCAATGTTGCCGAGGTCGGCCGCCGACCAGAAGCCGATGGTCGACGGGTCCCGGGCAGCCCCATGCATCGCGGTCCAGATCGCCAGCACCTTCTCAATGCCCTCGCCCAGCACCAGCGTGTGCGGTTCAGGGCATGGCGTCAGTTCGATATGACCGCCCTTTTTCGAGCCGCGCATTTTCTTGGTGCCCAGGGCCTCGCCGGTCTTCGGATCGACGATCAGCGCCTTGCCCTTCGGCCGATCGAGATCGAACCAGGTGGTGTGAACGCCCGCGAAATGACCGTCGCGGCGGATGGCGCCGAGCAGCGCCGGGCCGGTATGGATCAACCGCGCGCGCGGCTTGTCGGGCACATAGAAGCGCGCCGCCGGGTCGAAGCGGAGCAGCACGTTGTCCGGGAAGTCGAGCCCGCGCGCCTGGCGCAGATAGTCCCGCGCCGGCTGAGCGGCCGGTTCGGACAGCGGGATGCCGTATTTGTAATAGAGGTCGTAAGCCTGCCCGCGCTCACGCTCGCGCCATTCATTTTGCTGCGCGTCTTGCGCGGCGGCGCGCGCCGCACGCTCGGCCTCGAGTCGCTTTTCCTCGGCCGGGTCGATCTGCCGCGTGCCGCCGAGGATCTCCACCACCTTTGAAAAATCGCGTCTCGGGTCGAGGCCGTGGCGCAATGCCACCAGCTTGAAGATGTCGCCGCCGTCGCCGCAGGTCGCGCAAACCCAGCCTTCGGCGTCACATTCGAAGCTGGTTGAATCGCGCGCGTCCGTCCGCAGCGAATGCAGCGGGCACGGCCCGGTGAAGCCGGCGCGTTTGAATTTCGATGAACCGGGGCGCAGGCTGACCCAGGTCGCCGCCCACTTGCTGACCGGCTCGCGCGCGCGCAGTTCGTCGATTTGTGCGCGGCTAAAGGAACTCATGCGATTGCCCCTCGATTGCCGCCATCCCCAGGCTGCGGATCAAGTTCGCGCTGTCCGCCCATCCGGCATGGCCAAGCCACGCGCCGAGAAACGTGCGAAGGCGATCGCCGTCGCCGGCGGCACGATAAGCCGCGATCTTGCGCCGCGCCCGTACAACGCTGTCGCGCCGCAAAAGCTTATGCGTCGACCAGATCCGATAGCCGAGGAAATTGATCCCGCGCGTCGCCGGCGCGATTGACCATTTTGAGAAGCGCAGGCCGAGCTGGCCGGCCGCGAAGCTTTCAATGCTGGCCTTCACCGCCCGCAGGTGGCCGCTGCTGTGGCCGAGCACCACCAGATCATCCATATATCGATACCAGTAGTCCTCACCGAGCGTCTGTTGCAGATGCCGGTCCAGCGTGGCGCCGGTGTAGAGGTTAGCGAACACTTGCGACGTCAGGCTGCCGATCGAAATGCCAATGCCGGCGCGCGGCACCATCGCCTCGATCAGCTTCAACGTCGCCCGGCAGGAAATTTTGGCCTCGATCAGGTTCCACAAGGTGGCGCGCTCGATCGACGCGAAATAGCGCGAGAAGTCCGTCTTAAGGACAGAGACCGCGCCGCGCTTTTCGAGGCGTCGCAGATCGGACTGTAGAGCGACGACGCCGGCATGGGTGCCCTTGCCCTTGCGACAGGCAAAGGCGCGCGGCAACAAGGCGCGGTCGATAATCGGCCCGATGACGAGGCACAGCGCCTGCTGCGCCACGCGATCGCGAAACGGCAAAGCCGTGATCAACCGCCGCTTCGGATCGAGAATATAGAATTCATGTGGTGCGCCTGGCTGATAAGAGCCATCCGCCATCTCGACCGCCAGCCTGTCGAGGTTTAGCGCGTCTTCTTCCTTAAAATGCAGATAGCCGGCCGTCAGCCGTTTGCCCTGGGCGGTCAGGCGATAGGCTTGCCGCATCGTCACCGGTGACGTGATGTGGCCGATCAGATTGCGATAACGTTTGGTCATGAAAGTTCCGAATAAATCGCCAGCCGCGGGTCTCGACAGGTCGAGGTCGCAACCTCGCCCACTACGCCCCGTTCTGCCGGACCGTGAAATGTGTTCGCCGAAGCGGGACAAGTGGGCTGACCACCGACCTTGATCGTTTGTCGGGGGCGTCGCGCCCCCGGTGACCGGCCGGCGCGACCGTGACCGACGCCGAGCCCTAAGCCGATAATTCCGATCGTCACTGCGGCCGCGCGCACCCAAGTTCTCGTTCGAGTTGTCGGGCCAGTTGTCGACGTTTGCCTGGCGCGAGCCGGCGTTGTCGTCGTTCCACCAGGAACCGCCGAAGATGGACGGACGCGGCTGCATCATTACCCCTCTTGCCCCATCGCACGGGCGGCGACGAAGCCCCGTCCATGCGAATTTTGTAGCTTGTGCTGCCAGGCATTGAGCATCCCGCCCGGCTCCGACAGCAGCGCCAGCGCGACGCCGTGTTGTTTGGGGGTCACGACGCGGACGTCCGGCAGCACAAGAAAGCGCAGGTAGGACCGCAAGGTCGCGAACTCGGCATCGACGCCGTAGAGCCGGGATACCTGTTGCGACTTCGCGGCGTGATAGAGGCCGCCGATGGGTCTGAACAACGCAGCCAGCACGGCATCGCGAAGGACGCCGTGCGCGCGCGGGCTGCGTTGCAGGATCGGGTAAAGGTAGCGCACAAAGGCCTCATACTTTTCAACGATCGCCAGAGCATCGGTCGAAGTGTGCTGATCTCTGGCGGTCATGCGCATCGGTCTCAAACGCCGTCGCTGTCGCGACGGCTAGGCAAGTTGCAGGTGGTCACTGCGGCCGCGCGCACCCAAGTACTCGTTCGAGTAGAAGGGCCAGACGCCGACGTGGGCCCGGCGCGAGCCGGCGTTGCCGTCGTTCCACCAGGAACCGCCGAAGAAGGACGGACGCGGCGTGTCGGGGTCGCCGTCATGACCCCAGACCCAGAGATTGCCGGTCGCCTGCATCAGGCCGAACCGGCTAGTGCGCACTGTGTCGAGCTGGGTGGTTTTCGGATCGTCATCGCGCGACGTCCGCTCGGTCACGCCGAAGGCCGCCGCGAAGAACTCGTCGATCGACAACAACCCCTTGCCGTGGTGCTTCATCACCGCGGCGGCGGTCTCATAATCAAGTTTGCTATAGTTGCCGCCGGCCAGGTTCTGCGGCGGGCTGTTACCATCGGCGATCTCGACGCCGAACTTGCTGGTGCCATCGGTCAGATGATTGACGCCGAGCAAATAGATATCCGCCCAGAACGGCGCGCGAGTCGTGTCGACCAGCACCATGCCGCGCGGATCGGCGCAGGCTGGCCGAAAAGCGATATCCCACACCGAATAGGGGTTGATCGCCGGCGTGTCATCGCCACCGGCCCGCGCCGTAGCGTCGCCGCCTGGCGCGAAGTGGAAACCGCCCAGAACCGTCGGATCGTCGAGGTCCGGCTTACCGGTCAACATCTCAGCGACCGCGCTGCCATCGCGCACGACGACCACATAGTCCGCGCCCGGCTGTAGCGCCAGACTGCTCGCCACCGGCGCTTCGTCGTCAAAGACGGCGTCGCCGAAGCGGGTGCCGGCGCGGATCGCGATTGTATCGCGACCGGTGACGACAAGTGCCGGCGCGCCTGGATCATGCTTCACCATCGCTGGTGTCGAATTGCCGGCGATGCCGCTGGTCGATGTGTTCATGTGTCATGCCCTTTCAGAAAAAGCCGGCGATCCGCGCCGGCGCGGCCTTCAAGAATCCGTTTGAAGTGCGTTAATTGCCGAGATCGCGGCTGGAAACGGCGCTGACGACCAGCGCCACTGCACGTGCCGCCACTGGAACCAGGAGCGAAAAGATCGTGTTGGCAGGCCCGGCACTGCTGTGACCGTCATCCGCGCCAGGAAGTCGCAACCTGAAAGCCCTGTGAGGCCCTGCGGCCTTTGCCAGCTCTCGCAGGCGATCGCGGTGGCCGTCAGCTGTTGCCAGCAAAGCCGCTGGGTCAGTTCGCCGAGCATCGCGTCAAGCGCCGCACCGGCCGGCGCCGGGCCGGTGCTGCGTGTGCTCGACGCACACCAGCGCTGAGCAACAAGCGTCAGTTCTTTCGCCGCTACGGCCAGGTCACGCGATTGCGTCATCGCCGGCCGCCCTTCTCAATCAACAGGGCCTTGATCGCGTCGCTGGCCTCAACGCGCACGACAATGGTCAGTATCTTGTTGATCTCGGCCAGCCGACGGCGGGCCATGTCGGGATCGGCTGGGCCGCCCTCCGCCTTGATTGCGGTGACAACGCGCAATGACGCTTCTGCGCGCGTCGCCTCGGACACCATGCGCTCGACCAGCGTCTTATAGGTAATCGGATCGCAAGCGGGCGGCGTCGCGCCCGTGAGCCATTCGAAGGCGCAGCGCTCACAGATCATCAGGTCATCGCGGCGCTCAACGCCGCACGAAGCCGGCGGAGAATGGGTCACGGCCGTTTCTCCATCGCGAACGACAGCGCCGGGTCGTATTCCCAGACCACGCACAGGCCGCGACTCTCCATGGCTTTCAAAAGCGCGGCGGCCTGCGCCATGCAGCCGGACACGGCGTGGCCGTCCGTCCGGGTTTCGTAATGGCAATGGCCGTCTTTCGGCGCGCAAAGGCCATTCGTCAGATCGGTGGCGCAGCGATGCGACGCCAGGGCGATCTGCGCGCGCTTGCGATGGAGCGCGCGCAATTCCGCGCCGTCGGCGCAAGCGAACGATTTCGGCGCGCGAACATGCTCGGCCGCGCCGAGGGCCTGCCGGATCATCTGCCGCAATAATTCGTCCGTGCGCGGCATAGCGCGCGACGCTCCGAACAATTCGGAAAATGCGGCTTCAACCTCTTGCTCGGTCGGCATCGGACAAATCTCCATCGTGGCGCGAAGCGGGATCGCGCGAAGCATCTCGGAACGGTTAAGGAAGGCGCTTGAGCGCCGGCCGGATCAGGCCAGCAGATTGAAGGCGGCCGCCTCCATCTCACTGAACGTCAAGGCGGCCTTGTCGCGCTCGGCGGCCTGGACCGCGTTGTAGCAATCCATGGCCATCTCACGCGCCTTGGTCAGCATCGTCATGGCTTCCGCCAGGGCGGCGCGGCGCGCGGCGCAGGCATCGATCGCCATTTGCATCGGGGTCGGCTCCGGTTTGACCACTGTCTCGATCTTCGCGGCTGCCTTGAGGTCGGCCTTGGCCGGTGCGGTTTTGGATTTGGACATCGAAGCTCTCCGGTTCATCGATCAGGGGACGCGGTGGGCACTGGCATCTGGGGAATCGCGTCGACGCTGGGCAACAGCGCGGCGGTCGGCCGAGCCGCACGCGCACAAACGAACATGCGCCGGAAATCGCCGCCGAAGGCCGGCACGATCACGTTGTCCGCGATCGTCATGTGGGGGTTGAGCTGCTGGACCCTCTGCGGCGCGGCGGCGAAGCGCGCCACGCGCACGATATTGGCGGTGTCCGACGCCATGCCTTCACAAGCCACCGGTGCGCGCTTCATCATGCCGCCTCCCGCTGCTTTACCGCCGGCCGCGCCATCAGCACCGCGTCAGGAGCAATGTCCGCAATCGACCAGCCGTTGAGCAGATGGGCTTCGACGTCGTCATTCGGGACCCAGACGCCGCGCTTGCGGCCGAGGTCGTGTTTGTCGGCGCGCGTTGTCATTCCGCCGCCTCGCTGGTTTGTTCACGCCGCAGAAACGCCGGGAACGTGAGATCGTCGTCGTCAGGAACAGGGGCGGACTCGGCGTCGATCGGCGTCGGCGAGGTAATGATTTCCGCCTTCTCCGGTTCGGCGTCGTTTCCGCCCCTGTCGGCTGCCGGGGGCACGGCAGCCGGTTCCGCGGGAGGTTCATCCGCGGTCGACTGGATTTCTTCGCGCAGATCACGCGTCTTGCGAGTGCCCGGCTTTTTCCGGACTTCGCCAAGAAGCTCGCTCTCGGCTGCCCGCGCAACAGCCGGCGCGAACTTGCCAGCCTGGTCGCCGTGGCAATCCCATTTGTCGTTGAGGCCGCCGCGCGAGAACAGTTCGAAATAGCGCGCCGCCGGGCTCAATTCCTCGACCAGCGCATAGAAGGCATCCGGCTTGCGCGAGTCCTCGCGCACCTCCCAGCCATCGCCCCGCCAGTCCGTCGTCTGGTTGGTCAGGTTGATTACCGGCGCGCCGCGCGTCGCGATGATGCAATGCTCGGTCTTGCCGCGCAGCACCTGCCCGCGCCCCATCTTGTTCTTCGCCCAGGTGCCCATCGTCGAATGCGTTTCGAAGCCTATCGCCTTCAACAAGATGAAGGCCTGATCGATGTGATGGTTGGTCGTCCAGAACCAGATGACGAGGTCGGGACCAAGCAAGGCCTGGAATTCTTCCGACTGGAACAGCTTGCAGCCTTCCGCGATCGACATTTCCGGATAATCGCGCATCGCCCGGCCGCGCGCGTCGATGTCGGCCTGGTCGGCGTCCTTTTCCGCCGGCCAAGGGAAATCAATAACGCCGACGCCGTAAGGACCGTGCATCGGCAGCCCCGGCGCGGCTTCGCGCAGCGCCTTTGTCTGCTTGATGATTTGCAGTCGCTTGAACGGACCGTTGACCTTGCCGGTCCGGTCCATGTCGTCCTTGAGCTTGCCGAATTGTTCCGGATCGGCGTCGGCGGCCGCGACCACTTCCTTGATCTTGTCGATCGTCCGGCGATCGAAACCGGTCGCCCGCGCGGCATGATCGGCGGCGCGGCCCTTTTGCGCCGGCGCGGCCGCTTTGCCGGCATGCTGACGCGCCCGCGCCAACGTCGATAGCTGTCGATTGACCTCGTCGCTGATCGTGGCCGCCTCGCTCGGTGTGAAATCCTTGCGCTTGGCGTTTTCGTCCCATTCGCCGGCGATGATTGAATCCACCGTGATTTCGCGAACGGGAATCGGCTGGTCTTTAAACTGGCTCAAGGGCCAGGCCCGCAATCGCCGTTCGCCGGCAATCAGCGTGTCATCGGGCATGATCGCAATGGCCTGAAGCAAGCCGCCACGGTCGTTGATCGAGTCGGCGAGATCCTGAAGATTGCCGAAGTCCTTGCGGTGCCGTTTGCCGATCCTGATTTCGTCCGGCCAGCGGGTATCGACCGGGCGCGGCGGAAATCCGGTCGGCCGCACCAAAGCCACCTTGCGTTCGATCCGCGCCGTCATCGCGTCGGTCTGGGCCGGCGTGTTGCGGTCCAGCTTGGCCACGGGCGCGGCCACAAATGTTGGTGCTATGGCTTTTGCCTTCGTCGCGCGCCCCGCCACCTTCGCGGTCTTGACAGCCTTCGGCTTGCCGACTTTGGTGGCCGGCTTGTTCGCCGGCTTTTTGGCCTGCTTCGCAACCACCTTCTTCTTTTCGCGCCCGACCATTATTCGCCTCCCCGCCTGTGCTTGAAATCGTGATCGCTGGTCGATGGCCGCGCATTCGCGGCGTATAGATGCGCGTCGAGGCTGTCCGCGATGACGTGCTCCCGCACGACGGCGGCGACAGTCATTGCCCGCTTGATCTCGCGCGCATCGCCGAGAGGCCCGTGTCGCTCCAGCTTGCGCAGCATGGTCAGCAACAGCAGCGTCCATTCGTTGACAAAGGCGCGCGGGCCATCATGCAGCCGCGCCGCGAACCGCGAAGCCTCCTCGAACAGCAGTTCGATGCGGTCGAGCCGGCGCATATCACCAGTCGCACGATCGAGCGTCTTGTCCGAGACTTCGAGGATGCGCGAAAGAAGATCAGCCGCAGGCGCCGTCATGGCTGGGTCCTTTCAGATCCAGCGCCTTGCGCGGCATCGCGCCAGAAGCGATCATTGTGGCCTTTGTCTTCACCGGACAATTGCAACTTGAACAGAGGCGCAAAATGAAAGGCGGGCCGACGAACATCGACGCGCCCAACAGAAGGACTTGGAAAGATGAGGTTGGTATTCGGAACGAAAGAAATCGCGCTATGGGAAGCGGCGCTGGACAACCAGCCCCGCGCGATTTCCGAAAGCGAATGGGCCGCGGCGACGATTCCGCAAATCGAGGCGTTCAAGCCGAGCATATTGAACGCCGGGATATTGTTTCGCTTTCGAACCCGCGACCATGGCGATTTCGATTTTGAAATCAACCCGGTCGCGGCGCGGCACCTCGCCATTAGCATCGTTAACATGGGCCAGGAGGTTGGTTGGTTGAACGCCGAGGGCAACATCATTTTGCCTCCCCGGCCGCCGTTAGATGCCTGATGAAATCCGGGGGGAAAGCCTCGCCGCGATCAGGCTCTCGCGCCTGGAGCATTTTGACGCCGGCGAGACGCGGTCTCGCCGGTGGTGCTGACGCCGGGCAAACCGGCTCGTCGGCAATGCGACGATCAGCGCTGCGGTCGGTGCGTTCGATAGTCATAGACCATCCCTTTCCAAAGCTTCGCGCGCGCGCTTCATGCTGCGATCCTTTCGACGATAACGACGGTCGCGGCGAACATGGCCCAGGCCAGAGCCAGCACAATCCAGCCAATCGGAAGCCGCACGACAGATGGTCGAACGACAAAGCCGAGCGACGCAGGAATCGGCGGCAAAGCGCGGGCCGGAATGAAGGGGGGCGTGGTGCGATAAGGCATAGCCATCACCGCGCCCGTCGCCGCTGCCGCGGCGACGATTCAGGGATCAGGTGGTCACTGCGGCCGCGCGCACCCAAGTCCTCGTACGAGTAGCCGGGCCAGACGTCGACGTTCGCCTGGCGCGAGCCGGCGCTGCCGCCGAGCCACCAGGAACCGCCGAAGAAGGACGGACGCGGCGTGTCGGGATCGCCGTCGTGACCCCAGACCCAGAGATTACCGGTTGCCTGCATCAGGCCGAATTTGCTGGTCCGTGGCGCGTCGATTTTCGTCTGTCCGGGATCGCCGGCGCAGACCGTCTTTTCGGTCACGCCATAGGCAGCGGCGACGAATTCCTCGATCGACAAGAGCCCCTTGCCGTGATGCTTCATCACCGCTTCGGCGGCAGCGTAATCGAACTTCTTGAAGTGACCGCCGGCCGGATTTTTCGGGCGATCATTACCGTCGGCGATGGCCACGCCATGCCGGCTCGTGCCATCGGTCAGATGATTGACGCCGAGCAGATAGATATCGCACCAGAACTTGCCGCGCGGACCGTCGATCAGCACCATGCCGCGCGGATCGCGGCACGCAGGCCGGAAATTCGCATCCCACAGCGAACAGGGATTGATCGCCGGCACGTCGTCGCCGCCGGCCCGCGCCGGCGCATTGCCGCCGGGCGCGAAGTGGAAGCCGCCGATGAGGCTGCGCTGTCCGATCGCCGGGGCGGCGAGCTCGCGCACCTCAAACGATGATCCAGTGGCGAACACGCCGTAATCGCAGCCGGCGCGATAGCCGCCCGGCGGCGGCAACAACGGCATGGCCTTCGCGATGACGCGGCGGCCGATGACGGCGCCGCGCCGGATTGCGATCGTGTCGCGGCCGGTGACGATAAACACCGGGCGGCGCGCCGGCTTTAACGGCGCGGCGACGAAGGTCGCGTGTTTCGACTTCGCGCGCGCGCGCTGACGCTGCGTCATGATGTGGCCTCCGAGTTGTTGAGGAATGCGGAGCGCGCCATCGGGTCGTTGCCGCGCATCGACGCGCCGCGATGGTGAAACTTCGCGGCGCTACCACCCATGCGGGCGGCTACGAAAACAGCCTGAAGTTGAAGTAAAATCGACCGAAAATAAAATTCTAGCGTAAAGCGGAACTTCACGCTGTAATTGCACAACCACTGGTTTTGCGTGCAAGTAAAGAGGAATGCAGCGTTATGACGAATTGGATTATCGAGCCGAGCGACATCGTTGAGCCGGTGCCCGCACCGATTGTCTGGGTCGAGGGAACCTGCGCGATCTCGCTCAGCAATGGCATCGTCACGCGCTACCTTTTCGCCCGACACGACCGTCTCGACGGAACATCCGACCGGGTCCTTGAACTGGTCCTGAAGTACCCGGCCGCTAACGTGGCCGATGAAGTCATGCTCGCGGCGAAACTGACCGCTGCCTGCCTGCGCGGGGACAAAGTCGCGCGCCAGCCGCAATCTCCGCCCGGCGGCTTCACGCCCCATTTGGTAAAGCTCGACTGACCTCATGAATCGGCTCCCGCGTCGGCCGCTTCGGTGAAAATCGAATTTTCGCCGCCAGCGGCCGCCAGATAGGCGAGCCGAACCTTGTGCCAAGACATCGCATCAACCGCGCCGTCCGACAGACGCCTTACGTTTTCGACGATTTGCGTGGGGCAAAGGTATTGCCCCCGCTCATACCGGTCGTAGGTCCGCGCCGGGTTCGATCCCGTAATGCCCGCGGCACGCGCGACGGTGGCCTGACTCAGGCTTTTCGCTATCCGCCAATCTCGTGGGTTCTGGCTCATTGCCAAATGTTAGCCTGATTCGCTAATATAGCGTCAAGGGCTATTAGCAATGAGCGCTATCGAGACTGTGAGTAAGCCGGGTTACGCGCCATTCATGCGCAAGCCCACGCACGTCTCCACGCCACGCCCCAAAGCCCCGCCGCACACTCGCGAGCGGCCGAGCGCCAAGCCACGGCAACATCCCAACCGCATTTACGAACTGACAAAGACGCGCAGGACGACCTACGAGGCAATCGCCGAGGCCGCAGGCGTCCATCGCATAACGATCGCAAAGCTGGCCAACGGGACGTCAAAGCTCACCCAGGACTGGATGAACGTCCTCGCGACGATCCTTCAGGTCCGCCCCGAAGAACTGATCGCGGCGCCGGCAGATACTCACCTCCGCCGCGTCAAAGTGCGCGGAGCCTTGCAGGCCGGAGATTGGTCGGAAAGCCACGAATGGTCGCCCGAAGAACAGTTCGAGGTCGCCATTCCGGATGAGCCACAGTTGCGCAAATTGCAGCTCTACGCCGGCAAGATCATCGGGGAATCGATGAATCTGAGGTTTCCCCAAGGATCAATCGTGGTGTTCTCACGGATCGGTCAACGCCCTGGCGAAATCGAAGTTGGCAAACGTTACCACGTCCGCGTCACCCGCAGCGACGGGCAAACCGAAGAAACCCTGAAAACGCTCGTCGCCGACGAACATGGCACGTATTGGCTCAAACCCGAATCCAGCCACCCCGCGCACCAGAATTGGCTGCCGCTCGACAACACACCGGGCGCCACGGTTGAACTTATCGGGCGCGCCCGGTACGTCGTGCACCGCGAGGACTAACGGGTCTTATAAATTAGCCAATATCGCTATTTTTATCCATTGAACATAATAGCGCATTGCGCTAACATTCTCCCGTACATCAGGAGAGTGTCATGGTCGACCAGCAACCTAAAGCTCCCACCATCGATCTAATGTTTACGTGCGCCGGCACTGTGCGCGGCGAAAAGACCCGGCGCGGCGGCGCGTTGTTTTCCGCCTCGCTGGTCGCCGCGCGAGAAGAAGGCGCCGAGCGCCGCCGTAACGCCGAGACCATCGACCAGATGTTCGATTGCGCCGGCGCCGTCCGCCGCCGCTTCGCGCGGTGATGTCACGACCATGCATCACCGGCAGAGTTGTTCATCAATGCTATTCAAACGGCGCGCCGACCACAAAATCGACGTTGCCGGGCATTGCGTGGAATTGAACGGTATAGCCGCCGGATATTTTTTGCTCGACGCTGGCACCGGAAGGATCGACCTCGCCGCGCACCTTAGCCCGAACAAAGTCCTTGATCGCCGCCGAAAGATGCTTTTCCGCGAGCTTGGCACATGCTGCCGCGCGCTGATTGGGCGACACCGCACAAACGGCGGCCGCCGCCAATGCGGTCAGGCGATGAATTCGAATAACGTCTTCGCCGGGAACAAGGTCTGTTGCGGCGTCGAAAGTGTCCATCTTACCGTTATCCTTGCACCGCAGCGTTACATTGAGGCCAGCGATGCTCTTCACGTCGATCAAAGACGCGCCGCTCGGCGTCGTTGTTGGCTTTTCAAAGACCGGCTGTGCGACCTTGTCGCCGGCGGCGCTGACCGCGTCCTGCAAGGAATTTTGAAATCCGGCGCAAGTCATGGATGCCGCCGTCACCGGCGTCAGCGCCGACGCGCCGGCCACAGCCAAAGCCGCCGCCATCAACCCAATTCGAGCGCGCATCGCGTTCGTCCCTTTTATTCCTGCAACCCCAAAGCGGCATACCGCCATGACGCCACCCGGCCGTCAAGGCGCGGCAAGAGCCGCATCACCGCAGATCGAATGACCGCCGCCCGTCCCCAGGCGCTCGACACGCTGGCCGGCGGCCATGGGCCGCGACCGTTTCCCCCCAACGGTCGCGGCCATTTTTTTTCACAGCCCCGGAGGAAGTCGCAATGACCGACGTTGCAAGCTTTGACGCCGCCCCGCCCTCAACCATCCCGGCCGACGCAACAGCCCCCGCGCTTCGCAAGCACTCGATCGTCCTGTCCGGCCGCAAGACCAGTATCACCATGACCGATCGAGACTGGGCCTTGCTGAAAGGCCTCGCTGCCGCGCGGCGCATCGGCATCAGCGAATTGATGTTCGACATCGACATCGCGCGAGCGCGCTATCCGGACGGCACGTCGCTGTCGGAGGCCGCCCGACGCTTTGTTCGCGACGAATTGGCCAAAGGTGTCGAAACCGCCGCCTGCGCGCCAGCTGCCCCGCTCGAGACAGTGTCATGAACCTGATTGGCGGCTCTCACATTAGCGGCGCCAACGCCGAGCATGCGTGGCTGTCCTGGAACGCAGCCAACAAGCAATGGCAACCATCGTCCGTCAGTTTCGCCCGGGTGTCCCTGGGGTCCGTGGCGAGTTTTCGATCAAAGCGACGACGAGGGTTTCGACGGCTTTGGGACCTAGTCCTATCGAAAATTCGTGGCCGTCGTAGGAACGAACAGTCATGAAAGCCGCTAAATCCTCGCTCGGATGCGGATCGACCGCAAGCGCCAGGACCTCGGCAATCGTAAATTGCAATAACGGCATGATGGTTTCCCCTTGCGGAAAACATCCCATCACACGGCGCCGCCGATGACCAGAGCCCTCCCCTTCACCAAGGCATCGATCCGCCGCGCCGTCGAAGGCGCGCGGCAGGCCGGCCTGACGGTGATCGGGATCGCGGCGGACGGCACCGTGCTGACCGAGGATAGCGCGGCGAACGGCCTTGCAACCGGCACCCGGCGTGCGCACACTACGGCCATTCCAGCCGACAGTCCCGTGTGGAACGATCTACAGGTCTGATATGGCAGGTCCCGACCAGCAAGTTTGCGTTGAAGGCCCGGCCGTGACCAAAGATTTCCGCTACCTGGTGCGAGACAAGGATCGGCACGGACGGCCGCGTTTTCTTGTGCGCATGCCGGTCGGCGGCAGCCGACGTAAAATCACCATCACCGCGCCTTATGGCACGCCCGAATTCGCGCGCGCCTACCTGGACGCTGTCGAAACCCTCGTGTCCGGCGGCCCGCGCACGGGAGCTGGCAAAGCCCGCATCGAGCGCGCCGCGCCCGCGACGCTGGGCTGGCTGGCCGCGCAATATTTCGGATCGGTCGAATTCCAGAATCTCGATCGGACATCACAGCGCACCCGCCGCGCCGTCATCGAACAATGCCTGCGCGAACCGCTTAAGCCTGGGTCGAAGCTCACGATGGCCCAGGTGCCTTATCTGCGGATTGACGCCAACCACATGCTGCTGATCCGCGACCGCCGCCGCGACAAGCCCGGCGCCGCCAACAACCGACTCAAATACATGAGCGCCATGTTCGGCTGGGCGATCGAGCGCGCCGTCTATAAGCTCGGTGCGAACCCGTGCCGCGACGTTAAAGCGATCCGCTATGCCTCGTCGGGTTATTACACCTGGACCATCGCGGATGTCCGGCAATACGTCGAGCGACATCCGGTCGGCACCATGGCCTACCTCGCCTTTGCGCTCATGCTGTTCCTCGGCGCCAGGCGCGGCGATGCCATCCGCCTCGGCCCTCGCAACGTGCGCGATGGCACGATGGCCTATGTGCCGCGTAAAACCGCCCACATTCGGCCAGAGGAAAGCGTCAAGCCGATTTTACGGCCCCTCGCCGACGCTATCAGCCAAACGCTGGGAACGGGCCTCAGAACCTTCCTGATGACCGGCCACGGCCAGCCGTTCACCGATGCTGGTTTTGGCAACAAAATGCGCGAATGGTGCGATCAGGCTGGTTTGCCGGAATGCTCGGCCCATGGCCTGAAAAAAATCGCCGCCACCATCTGCGCCGAGATGGGCGCGACCGACAGGCAAATGATGGCGCTGTTCGACTGGCACAGCGAGAAGATGGTCAAAAAATATACCGGCGCGGCGCGCAACCGGTTGCTGGCCGCCGAAGCGGCCAAGCTGCTCGGCAGTTTATCCTGGGCACCAATCGAGAACAAAGCCGAGGCTGGCTAGATGGTCCCACAGTTGCTAAATGGTCCCCCGGCGTAAAAAATATAACAAAATCAATATGAAAAGCGGTGGATGGTGGGAGAGGTAGGACTCGAACCTACGAAGGCGTAGCCAGCGGATTTACAGTCCGCCCCCTTTGCCGCTCGGGACACTCTCCCCCAAAACCCGCCCTACCGTCTTGATCGTTAAAGATAAACGGCAATACCGTCCGGACGTCCGGGATTGGCAGGGTTTATGGGCAGACCGTCCGCGTAAGTCAATGGAAGGTTGGCAAGAAGTGCAGCAAGACTGTTCGCCAACCGCCGGATCGGTTAAGCCACGCCTGAAAACCGCCTTTCGGGACGCCATAGGGGAGCCCGGCGCGGCTTGTGGACAGCGAATCAATGGCGTCACGCCCTCCAAATGGCCGGCCCGGATTCGGCTCGAAATCCAATTCGAGGCCGGATTTTGCCGGCAAAGCCGGCGCAAAGCCGGGCGCGACCCGCGAACAGGTCGAGCGGCGCGAGCGTTTCATGCGGGCACGGCGCGAATCGCTGCGGGGAACCGACAACGACGGCCCGGTCATCATGTATGGCTGGCACACCGTCACGGCAGCCCTGCGCAACCCGGCCCGCCACCTGCGCCGGCTGCTGCTGACTGAAAATGCCGCCCGTCGGCTGACCGAGGACGGCATTACCCCTGCCATCGAGCCCGAACTGGTGCGGCCATCATCCATCGCAGAACGGCTGCTGCCCGACGCGGTGCATCAAGGCTTCTATCTGGAAGCCGACCCGCTGCCGTCGCCGGCAATCGAGAGCCTGCCTGGCAAGGGACTGGTCCTCGTGCTCGACCAGATCACCGATCCGCACAATGTCGGGGCGATCTTCCGCACGGCGGCCGCCTTCAGTGCCGCCGCCATCGTCACGACCCAGCGCCATTCACCGGACGCCACCGGCGCGCTGGCCAAAGCCGCCTCCGGCGCACTCGAACATGTGCCGCTGATCAACGTGCAGAACCTGGCGCGCGGTCTGGCGGCGCTCAAGGAAGCCGGCTTCCTGGTCGTCGGCCTGGATTCAACCGGCGAAGCCGACCTCGACGACCTGCCCTTGCGCGCGCCGCTGGCGCTGGTGCTGGGCGCGGAAGGCAAGGGCTTGCGGCAATTGACCAGAGACACCTGCGATCACGTTGCCCGCATCGACCTGACCGGCGCGATCAAGAGCCTGAACGTTTCCAACGCCGCCGCGCTGTCACTTTATATCGCCAGCCGGAAACTCAAGCGCGGCTGAAGCATAGTGAACCTGAAATGCGAACGGCGAGCCCCCGCTCGCCGCCCGCGTCCCACTAACGGTTCGATCCGGCGCGCTATGGCGCGCGAGCATTGGCCTTGCGACCGTCGTCCTTGCGCAATAACCGGATGCTCATACGATCCGGCCCGAGAATCGTGATTTCGGCATCAGCCTGAATGACGCGGCCGCCGGCGCCGGTCTGTTTGCCGTTGAGCTGACCGACCATGCCGTCTCTTGCCGTGTCCGGAGTTTTAGCCAGCGCGGTCTGTCCGACGTCGACCTTGGTCACCTGCGCCGATTTCCGCTTATCGGCCGCGGTACGGTAGCGCTCAATCACGCGCGGCTTTTCATCGACATAGCGCCGGGTCTCGATCACGATTGGCGGTTCGTGAACGACATTAACGCGCGCATGAGACCGGCGTCGCTCAGCATGATAACGGTGGGCGCTGGCTTCGCCGGCATAGGGCCGCATGTCCAGGTAACGTGGCGGCTCGGACAGCCGATAAGGATAGAGCGGCGGCGGGGTTTGCGCGGTGCCGGCGCCAAAGACTTGCGCGCGCACGTTGCCGCCCGAAAGCACCGCACCAACTGACAAAACGGCACACGCCAGAGCAGCAACAGACCGCCCGGCTCGGTAGGCCCCCCGGGACCGGCGGCAGACATTGCCGAAAAATACGGCCAATTCAAAATTCATTTCAGAGGCTCACCGTAAGGCGACGCATCGCCATAGCGTGGATCGACGTAACGCGGGTCGACATAACGCGGACCGCTGTCGCGAAGCACGGCTTTCGGCAACGGTTCCAACGGCACCGGATCCGGCGATGTCGACCATTCGTGATAATAGGTTTCCGCCGGCTTCAGCGGCCGGCGCGGCGCATTCAATCGCTCAAGACGACCGACCTTCGGCTTCTTGCCGGTAAACGGATAATAATGATGACCGTGCCAGGGCTCGCGCCAGTACGACCGCACATAGACGCCGGGCTGATCGTCATAAACATAAACCTGAGGCGCGCGCACACCACCTTGCGAATAAACCGCAACGCGAGGCGCCCAGCCCGTCGGCATATCGGCGGCCTGCGCCGGATTGAAGCCGAATACACCAACCGCAAAACATGCCAACGACAACAGGATGCGCATTCGCGGGCCTTTCATATCCGCAGCGCCTGTCGCAAAAACTGCAACCGCTGCCCGAGTCAATTCGCAACGAAAATCGCGAACCGATTGGCTTGCATTTTATACGATGACTTTACGGAACGGGGTCCAATCGTCGGGTAACATTAATTGGGCTTGCGGCGCGCCTTGCCATCGAATAGCCAGCATCGTCGACCATCTTTCCACCGCACTTTCGATCGCACGCCTGCCTTGTTAAAGTTAATCCGCCATGTCGAACGAACCCAACTCCGGCGTCGCCGTTAATGGCACGGCCAAAGCGAAGCCGGCGCGCGACGAATTCCGGCAACGCTATGCCGAAATCGAAATGCGCCGTGTCGAATTAATCGACAGACTGCGCCGGCTCAGCGCCAGGACGCAGGCCCATCCCGGCCATAAACGCGCGCTGACCCTGCTCAACGAGACATTTCGGAAATCGAAACTGGCGCAGCGCCTGGCGGTGCTACAGGCCGCGGCCTGGCTGATCGATATCCTGGAGCGGCTGGCGACATCGTTGTGAACCGGCGCGTATCTTTCCCGTAATAAAGATGGCAGAAGCCATATCTTCAGGGTCAAAATGGAACTCTGAACACGCCGCGTAAAATCGTCGTTTTTCGAATATCGACATAGACTTAGACCGACGTCGTTAGACTTATGATACTTTCGGTTTAAGACCTCCGCTCCCCTGACGCGAGTTCCCCGTCGGCGTAACGATATTGCGGGGGCGGCGAAGACGACAAAAACGATAACGACGAAGGCTGCCCCGCAACAACAAGACAAACGGGGAAACGCCTATGACAACCACTACCGCAGCCGACATTCCGGCCCGCGGGATGACCTCCGAACAGCGAATGGTCATCTTCGCATCGTCGCTCGGCACCGTATTCGAATGGTATGACTTCTACATCTACGGAACGCTCGGCGCGTTCCTGGCCAAGTACTTCTTCTCCAACGTGCCGCCCAATGTCGGCTTCATTTTCGCGCTGCTCGCCTTCGCCGCCGGCTTTGCGGTGCGCCCGTTCGGCGCGCTGATCTTCGGGCGTCTCGGCGACACCATCGGCCGCAAATACACCTTCCTCGTGACCATGTCGCTGATGGGCGTCGGCACCTTCTTCATCGGCGTGCTGCCGGGTTACGCCAGCTGGGGCATCGTCGCGCCGATCGTGCTGATCGCGTTGCGTCTGGTGCAGGGCCTGGCGCTGGGCGGCGAATATGGCGGCGCGGCGATCTATGTCGCCGAGCACGCGCCGAAGACCAAGCGCGGTTATTATACCTCGTGGATCCAGACCACCGCGACGCTCGGCCTGTTCATGGCGCTGCTGCTGATCCTCGGTATCCGCACCGCTATGGGCGAAGCCGCCTTCAGCGATTGGGGCTGGCGCATTCCGTTCCTGCTGTCGGCGGTGTTGCTGATGGTGTCGATCTGGATCCGGCTCAAGCTGCAAGAGTCGCCGCTGTTCCAGAAGATGGTCGACGAAGGCAAGCAATCCAAGCGCCCGCTCGGCGAAGCCTTCGGCCAGTGGAACAACGCCAAGATTGCGATCGCCGCGCTGTTCGGCGCCACCGCCGGCGAAGCCGTGGTCTGGTATGGCGGACAGTTCTACGCGCTGTTCTTCCTGACCCAGACCTTGAAGGTGCCGAGCGTGACGGCCTGGATCATGATCGTGATCGCGCTCGCGATCGGCACGCCGGGCTTCATTCTGTTCGGCTGGCTATCCGACAGGATCGGCCGCAAGCCGATCATGATGGCGGGCTTCGCGCTGGCGGTCATAACTTATTTCCCGATCTTCCAGGGCATTACCCACTTCGCCAATCCGAAGCTGGAGCACGCGCTGTCCGCCGCGCCGGTGGTCGTCACCGCCGACCCGAGCCAGTGCTCGTTCCAGTTCAAGGCGACCGGTACCGAGAAGTTCACCACGCCCTGCGACGTCATCAAGTCGACGCTGGTCAATCTCTCGGTGAACTACGAGAACGTCAAAGCGCCGGCCGGTACCAAGGCCAGCGTCAAGATCGGCGATACGCTCTTGACCGCCGACACCGCCGGCCTGCCCGCGGCCATCACTGCCGCGGTCAAGGCGCATGGCTATCCGGCCAGCGCCAACCCGGCCGACATCAACTATCCGATGACGGTCATCCTGCTCGCCATTCTGGTGATCTACGTCACCATGGTGTACGGCCCGATCGCCGCCTGGCTGGTTGAACTGTTCCCGACCCGGATCCGCTACTCCGGCCTGTCGCTGCCCTATCATATCGGTAACGGCTGGTTCGGCGGCTTCCTGCCGGCGACCGTGTTCGCGATCGTGGCGGCGACCGGCAATATCTATTCCGGCCTCTGGTATCCGATCTGCGTGGCGGCGATGAGCTTCGTCGTGGCGCTGATCTTCCTGCCCGAGACCAAGGATCGCGATATCGGCCATCTCTGAGGCGCATCCGGGCGGCCGCAACCCTTGACGGCCGCCCGGAAGATCTATCGCCAACAGGCCCCGCGGCGGTGCCGCGGGGCTTTACTTGAACGAAATCAATGCCACAACGTGACAAAACAGGTGCTTGTGGCGAACCGGCGACGCTGATAGCTCTCTGACCACAGCCGGATTAGCTCAGCGGTAGAGCAGCGGTTTTGTAAACCGAAGGTCGGGAGTTCAATCCTCTCATCCGGCACCACAAATCAAGCACTTAGCTATGATTTCGGACCGCGCCAACCGCGCAAAACGCGGGCAGAATCGGTTCGCGAGGGCACAAAAAGGGACACAGCGCCCGCCCCCCAATCTGCCGAAAGTTCATCATCCGTTCACAGGGAGATTTCGGCATGAACCTGCCCGATATCGCTATTTCCGTCCGTCAGCCGTGGGCCTGGGCGCTCATCTTCGCCGGCAAGGATATGGAAAACCGTTCACACGGTGCCATCCGTATGATGACGAGGATGGCTCCGCTCATCGGCCGCAAAGCGATCCACGCCAGCAAAGGCATGACGCGGGACGAATACGAGAGCGCTCGAGACTTCATGGCGTCGATCGGCATCCAGGTTCCTCATCCGGGCCATCTTGCGCGCGGCGGCATCATCGGCTCCGTCGAGATTGTCGGCACGGTGAAGGCCAGCGACAAGCCGCAGAGCGATTGGTTCTTCGGCCCCGGCGCGCTGGTGTGCGCCAACCCCGAACATTGCCGGTTCATCCCCAGCGTCGGCGCGTTGGGCCTTTTCAAATGGACCGAGGCTGATCTTTCAATCGTGCCGACGCCCGCCCGCTGGATGCTGCCAGTTGAGGCGCCCTCGCCCGCGCGCAATGCCGACCTGCCGATGGGCTTCTAATGCCGATCTCTCCCGACCGCATGAAGCTTTACCCCGGCGGCTCGACGCGCTCGCCCGAGTGGAAGGCGATCCGCGCCTTCATCCTATTCCGCGCAGGCAATCGCTGCGAAGGCACGCCGCAGTTTCCGTTCTGCCGGATGCACAACGGCGAAACAAATCCGCTGACGGGCTCGCGGGTGGTGCTCACCATCATGCACATGAACCATGACGAGTCGGATTGCAGCGAAAACAACCTGCGCGCCGGCTGCCAAAAATGCCACAATAGCTGGGACGCGAAACACCGCGCCGTCAATGCCGCGATCACGCGGGCGAGGAAGGTCGGTCAAGACGACCTGTACGCCGGCCAGGAGCCGGTACAGCCCGTTGCGAAGCCAGACCCATCGTCATGGCCGCGTGGCGCGATGTGCGGCTCCTGCGCCGGCCGCAAGGGCACTGAGGCCAACTGCTCGCCCGAGACGATGGCGACGTTGCGTGAGTGCATCGAGTCCGGTGAGCCATTCTACTGCCACGACAGCGTTGCGGTCCTCGATCCAATAGGCGGCACGACCGATCGCCACGGAAACCGATACCGCACGCTGCCGTTCGAGCGTTGGCGCCTATGCCGGGCTTGGATGAACGCGCAACAGAGGGAGGGCTGATGCCCCAACCGAAAACTATTCAAGCCGTTAAGGCGCTCGGGCACTGCTTGCGCGCCGATCATCTGACATTCCATGGCGTGTCGTCCGAGAATGTCTGTCTGGCAGCCGTCACCGACCTTGAGCGCCTATATGCGGCACTGGCGCGCATTGAGGTGATCGCACGCGGCAACACCGACCATGACGCTTGCCGTGTCATTCACGAGATCGCCAAAGAACAGCTTTTGAGCAAATAGAAATCTGCTAATGGTGCGGGATGGGCACGAATCGACGATACGCCAATGTGGCGATGTACACCCACACCTATCGGGTGGAAGTGGAGACGCCCGGCGCGAAGCCGGGCATCATCTTCTCATCGGATGATTTCGAGCAAGCCGATGCTGCATTTAGGGCTGCCGTAGCCGAAAGGCAGGCCGGAACAATTTACCTGTTGAACCGCGCCCGCATCCTTAAAAAGGCCGAGCCGGCTTAGCGCGCTGCCGCGACCCTTGCGCCTGATCGGCCGCTATCGATATGGCCACAGTCAGGCCCGCGCCGGCCATGGAAACTGCACCCGTCGCGCAAGCCCCATTTCCGCGCCAGATCGGCGACATGGTGCATTACCCGCACCGTCTTACCCCATCCGTATTGCGCGAAGTCGCAGGCGCGAGCGCGCTTATGCAGGGAATGCGGGACATGGCTATGGCTCAGTGAGAAGCAATGAACCCGGCCGCGGAACCCACGCGCGACCACATCGCGAATAAACCCCTTCATTTGCGGAGCCAGAGCACAATCAATGAAGATCGGCCCGGCCGCTGTGTTGGGATGGCAATAGCCTCGCTCAACGGCGATCACGCTTTCGCTCCGGCGCATTGGGTTGCCGTTAGGGTCCGGGGCGATAGGAGAGCGCTGGGCGCGCCGCGCGGCCCGGCGGCAATGCCGCTGCCCTATTTTGCTGGCGGCGCAACGCTGCGCCACGACAGCCTGCGTACAGCGCCCGTTATTGTCGCAGGTAAGCGGCGCGGCTTGATGAACTTGGGCCTGCGCCGGCACCGCAGCGGCCATCAAGACCGCGACCGTAACCAAAAAGGCTTTAATCAAGTTCTCGCTCCTTCATCCGGCGCAGCGATTCCGCCGCGGTTTCAATGACCCTGAGAAGTTGGGCCTCGGTGAGCGCCCACGTTTGCCGCTTGCCGTCCGCGACGACGCAAAGCGTGGCCGCGGCACCACCTCGCTGCGCGAGGATGATCGCGCTATCGGGCGGGCTTTGTCGCAACTTGGCTTGCGATGTTTCGAAAAACTGAATCGAGTTGCGTCGTCAGCCGGTCGATTGCCGTTGTCAGTCGTTTTTCGCTGTCGGTAGAGCGCTTTTCGCTCTCGGCATTGGACCGCGCCTGCCGTTCCTCGGCCGCCACCTGCGCCGCCGTCAACCGCTTCTCGATGGCGGTCACAGCTTCATAGGAAGCGAATTTTTCAAGGGCCATCTCCCGATAAAGCGAGAGCGCCTGCGATTCGGCAGACAAAGACAGTCGAAAGTCTTTTGCATCGCTCTCCCGAGCCGCGCGGAGGTCTTTCATGCTGTTTTCGAGTTCGGCGATCTCGCGCTCGTGGTCTTCGGTCTTTGCGAGCTTGCCGCCGATCATCAGCCAGAAGCCGGCGAAAGTTGCCAACGACGCCAAGACGCCCGCCACGCCGCCGATGACTGCAAGCAAAGCCTCTGCCGGCATGTCTGCCCCTATTTCTTGGCGAAGATGCCGGCGAGCGACTTGGTATCGATGCATTGCAGCTTGTCGTAGGAGCGGACGACGGCGAGCCCGAGCATGCCGGTCAGCAGCGTCATAAGCTGGCTGATATCAAGCGGAGGCGGAGCCGCGATTTTCGAGATATCCGAAATCCAGACGAGGAACGGGAACAGCGCGAATTGATAGGCGAGACCCACCACGCAAATCCAGCCGACAGCCGGCCGCCAGCCGGCGACAAAGAAGAACGGGCTGGCCGCTTCGGCGGTATTCGTTGCGGCCTGTGCCTTGTCCGATCCCGCCAGCGCGCCGAGCACGGTCTTGAACGCATCGAGCTTCGCCGCCTCGGCCGCGGCGATCTGTGTCGGGTCCGTGGTCCCAAAAATGCTGCCGGCCACATCGACGATCTTCTTCGCGACCGCGCCGGCGTTGTCGCCGGCCAATGCGCCGATCAAGCTTGGGACCTGCTTGAGCGCAAACCCGATGAGCGGCGACGCAAGCGCTTCCATGTTGATTCTCCGTTATTCCGCCGGGGCCACAGGCTTCGCGGCGGCGAGCGCTGCGTCGAGCAGCGGGCGAGTTTGGGGGCCAATGATGCCGTCGACCTTGAGGCCGCCGGCGCGTTGGAATGCCTCGACAGTCTTGGGGCCAAGATCGCCGTCGATCGCGCCTGGGTCGAAGCCGCTATCGGCGAGTTGCTGTTGGAGCGCACGGATGCGCGAGAATTTATCGGGGTCGATGGCTCGGCCCGGAGCGGGCACGATCGAACCGCTGCCGATGACAGGCAGATCGGAGGCGATCGATATCCCGTAAGTTTTGACCTCACGCACGCGGCGCTCCCAGCCTTTGCCGAAGACCGACCAAGTGCGCAGGGATTCGAGGAAGCGCAGACGCTCGTCGCACAGCGCCCGCACCACTTCCACGGCGGGCAGCGCATTGACCGCAGCGATCACCTCATCGGTGACGCGCGACGTATTGTCAGGAAGGTGAGCGATACGGCGCAGCACAACGCCTGATCGGCCAATACCGGAGTTGATGCCGTAATCGAAAGCGGCGTATCCGACGCCGGGCTCCAACTCGCCGCAGCGCATCGCATCCCAATATTTGGCGCGATAGATGCGGATCGCTTCCTCGACCTGCATCGCGCGCACGTCGTCGGCCGTGGCGCCCGGCTTCACGTATTTGCGATAGTCGTAAATCGTGATGCCGAAATTCGTCGGCCCGCCGGGATCGGCAGGGTGGTTGGTGTAACCGCCCTCATGGAGCAGCACCCGCTTAACAGCGCCGTTGCAGCGCTCTTGTTCGGTCAGGATTACCATGGGTAAGACGTGCTCCGGCTGTGGAGCCGCACGTCTTGCGCGGTGTTGGAATTCTCAATCTATACCGCAGGAATCGGCCTTAGTAAACCCGATCCGGCATCTTCTGGTTGAGCATATAGTTCAGTTTCTTATTCTGGATCACCACGCCATTTTCAGCCTTATTACTAAGGCGCTGGCGAGTTTTCTCCGACGCCCGGATCGTCGCGCCGGTGATGGCACGGGCCTGATTGATCGGGACCGCATTGAATTTGACGATTTCAGCCATCACCTTGTCTTGCGCCGACTGATCGCCCGACGCCAGAGCCCGGTGGAAAGCGTCGAGCAGCGCCTTGCGGGTATTGGCAATCCGCTTCTCCATGTTCGTCTTTTCGTCGTTGCGCGTGTATTGCTCAGTCACCACGGCCGGCGTGAAGCCGATCGCCTGCTTAGCGGCATTGGTTACGCCGATGCTGTCCTGCGGGACAACGGTGTCGCCGCGCAGATTTACCGCACCCTCTTGCTGGTAGCGCCAAGCCTTCATCAGATTTTTGATGGCGGTCGGCGCCATCATTTCGATGCCGCGCGCCACGCCCTTGCCGTCCCTGATCACGTTCAGGCCATTATAGGCATTATGCGCCATGCCCCAGACCGGCCCGAGCAGATCGTTGCTCATATTGTTCCACCAGTCCTGTGAAGTCTGAACGCGATCGTCGCTCTGAAACCAAAGGTCGGCCATGCCCATGCGTTGTGTCAGCGAGGTGCCGGTCAAATAGCCAGGAACGCCGTCGAGGGCCATGCCGCCAAGCTGCGGGCCAAGGGTATGGACCACGCTATCGCGGAATTCTTCCTTCCAAGATTTTCCATCGTCGGGGTCGCCGAAAATTAAGCCAAATAGCGGGATGATGACCTGCTGCATGAGCGGTACGCCCATCGCGCCAGCCATCAGCGCATACATGCCCATGATCCCGGCAAGCTGGTAACGCGCCTCCTTGCGCGCGGCGGCGGTCTCGCCGGCGAAGCTCTGCTGGGTATCTCGGAACAGGCGATAGATCATGTTGATCTGGAAGTTTTTGAACAGGAGCGCGACCTTGGCGGCGTCGCTATACATCAACCGCGGCCGGTTCGTATTCGAATAGTCGAAGTGGGTTTTCCACGTCAGTTCAGCCGCCTTATCCAGCGACTCCGCCATTCCCATGCCGGACTTGCGCGCGAGCCGGAACGCCGCCAGTGCCGTGACCTCACGGTTAAACCGTTCCGCATGGTGGAATAGGAATGAGACCGACTTCATCACCCGCACACGAGTCGGATTGTAGTCGGCCCCGCGGTCAGCAACACCGCTCAGATCGTGGGCCATCGACTTATCGATGAGGCCGATATCGTCGAAATGCTTCATTGCCGCGCGTTCATCGGCGGAAAGATTGGCGCCTTCGACGCTACCCTTCCCGGCGATGAAATCGCGCGAGGCCGCCATCAGGCCCGAAATCGCCTTGCCCATGCCGAACCGGCTGCCAATGATCGGCACCCCCATGATCGCGGTCTGGGAGAGGTTGACCACAGCGGAGGCCGGAGACATGCCGAGGAAATAGACAAAGCCCAAGCTGGTCGCTTTGGTCGCCCAGGAAGCATTCTCGGGGTTCATCACCCACTGGTGGCGTAATTCAAGCTCATTGGCGATCTTGCCGGCGAGAATTTTTTCGCTGGGCGCCGCCGTCTTGACCTGATCCCGTGCTTGATTGACAAGCTCCTGCAAATCGCCGCCAAACTTCACCCGCGCCATCTGGTGTGCGGCGTGGAACATATGGCTGGCGTAGGACCGCAGCGCGTCTTCATGGAAGCCGGCAACGCCCTGGCGATGAATGAACCGCTTGCGGATCGACAAATCGGGCATCGTCGAAAGATACCGCTGCCAGATTGCATCCATAACCTCGTCATCGACGCCGGCTCCGCCAAGGATATCGGACACCTCGGCCATCAGTCGAGGGTCCATGCCTTCTTTCACGTTATTGGCGTTCGAAAGAACGCCGGTATCGATCTCCATGCCGGGGTATGCTTTGCGCATCTCACGCTCAAGGACGTTGCGCGCGGCGGCGGTCTCGCGCCGGGAGAACGAAATCACCTTGCCATCGTCATTTTTGACAGTGACGAAATAGTCGCCGAAACGCGCCAATGGGAAATACGGATCGGGGACGCGAGTCGCCTCGAACGACTTGCGCAGCGCCGCCATGCGGGCCTTTGTCCCGAATTGAAGCTTTTGCTTCGCGACTGCGAGCCTACGGTCGGCTTTGGCGATTGCGTCATCCTTGGCCTGCCCGGTCAATCCGAGATCGCGGATATCCTCCAACTCCGCCTCATGGCGGCGCTCTGCATCCGTCACCTGCTGGTCCATCGCCTTCTGGATTTTTTCGAGCAGGATTTGATCGAGCTCCTTCGCCTGGGCAACGTAGTCATCCCTCACCTCGCCGTACATGGCGCGGGCGGCCGGCGACAGGGCCATGAAGCGTTTGCGCAGATCGGCATATTCAGTCTTGGCGGCCGTCTCCATATCGGTATTCGACGGGTCGACGCCGGCCAGCGTCGAGTCGTGCATGATATCGGCCAGCGCCTTGGCGCTCTTTCCGTTCTTCCCGATGACCTTGCGCCATTTATTGACGACTTTATCAGCGTCGACCTGCTTGCGATTGCGGAAGGCATCCATGGTCCGCTTGAGACCAATATATTGCCCGACTGCGACCTGCCCTTTGCCCGCCCAATCGGCGAGCGTGTTGAGCGGGAGAAGCGACATGGCCGGGCCGCGCACGTCCTCGGCCAGCCCCTTCACCATGTCGGAAAGCTCGGAGAGAGACTTCGGCGAAGTGAACCGGCCGTTGTCCTTAGCTGCGCTGGGTTGCGCAACAGATTCGGCTCGGCCAACGGCGGCGCCGGTCTGAGCCGGGGAGCCGCGACTTTCGGCCACAGGTTGTGGTGTGCGCGTCGGGCCGCGGCCGGCGGTGCCGACCTTGCCCTCACGCACAGCCGCGATCGCCAGCGCCCGGAGTTGTTCCGGCGTAACCTTGCCGGCTTGCAGGCCAAACCGGCGCAGCAGCCAAGCCTTGAGAGCGCCGATCGCTTCGCGCGCCCAATCACCAAAGGCACGCGGCATCGTTTCATGCTCGGAAATGATGTACGCGCCGAATTCCTCCGGCGTCAGTTCTTCCGAATAGGCACCTGCCACCTGCTCCGCGTGCGCCATGCGCGCCAGCGCCGCGTCGTAGACCGTCCGCGCACCACCCTTCGAGCCCTTGGCCTGGTTGTAGAGGCTCTTGAGCCGCCCTTGCAGCTTGGTCCAAGCGGCATCGCCGACGAGCGGTCGCACGCCGGAATGGAAAACCTCGTGCAGCAAGGCCGCCGACACCGCCTCCGGCGCGAGATTAGACGCAACGAGGTGAACCACGCCATCAGCATTGGTCACATAGGCTTCGGCCTGCGAGCCGGCCGGCGCCGTATCCTCGATCTTGATCTGTCCTGCGTCGATCAATGCCGAAATTGCGCCTGACCACGGAGTTCCATCGAGCACATCGCGGACTTCGGCCGCCGTCATGCCCGCATCAGCCGGAGTTTCGCCAGTGAGGCCGCGCCACTCAGACAGATTGATCCCAGACCCGTTTTCGGTTACACTGTCCTTGCTGGCGATGCTTTCTTTGCTGTCTGCGGCTTTGCCGCCGGCCAACCGGGCACCAATCCCCGGATCGCCAGCGTTTTTATCAATATTAAAATCGTACTGGTAGTGGCCTTCCGTCAGCCGATGGATCGACACAGCCAAGTGCTTGATTTTGCCGTCAAGCTCAATTGGGGCGGCAATAACGATGCGCTCGGAGACGCCCGGCTTGGTGCCGGGCTCGCGAAGAACGACAGACCCTTTCTCGATAATCTGGCGGATCGCCGGGACCGCCCGGAGAAGAACGTCGCCCTTGCCATGAACGGATTTGTTCCGACCGCGCTGGTTGAACCGCACGGCCAGCCCATCGGCAGTGTGAACGGTTTCGCCGCGGAGGTGGGCATCGTACCAGTCCTGCGCGGCTTTGCGCATTGCCGGCATGTCGCCCGGTATTTTGAAATTGGCCCCGATCTCATCGCCCTTGATCTTGGCGACCGGCTTGGAGCGATCAGGAACGGACTCGGTGATGTCGCCTTCCTTCGCAACCGGCGCCGCTTCTTTCTTCTTCGGCTGCAAGGCAGTAATCACCTCCCGGTGACGCTCCTTGGCCGCATCAAGCTGGGCGTCCTGGTCCCACGGCTTGATTTGCGCCTCAAGCGCCGGGATATCGCGCTCGATCCCCTTTACCCATTCGCGGTTATTTGAAGCCCGGCTTTCGAACGACTTGACGGCATTTGAAATCTTGACGGCAAGGCCAGTCGGATCGGCGGCCTTCGCATCCTCGATATAAACCTGCTCGGGGCTCGCGCTTTCGATTTGAACGGCAAACCCTGAGCCATGCCGGCCATCGATCGCGTCGAGGCGCAACGGGAACCCACCAAATTCGCCAAGCTCGACCGACTCCGCGCCGGTTGCCATCATCTTCGCGGCTTTCACAAGGATGGCGGCGCCGGCCTCCTTATGCTTCTCGAAAGTCTTGCCGCCGATCTCCATAACAAAGCCGCGGCCGATGGCGGAAGCCCTCTCGGCATCCGCTTGAAGTTTCGGGAACACCTCGTTCAGCCGAACCAGTTCCTTGTGATCGCTGCTGATCCGCCGTTTGATGTCGTACTGCTCGCGATCGTGATTGCTGCGCTGCTGATCGAGTTTGCGCACCTTCTGGCGCAAGTCCATTTCTTCAAGGATGAGCGGATTGCCGCTGGCCGCCGCCTTCATCTCTGCCGCGTTCGCGGCCTCGCCTGCGATATCCTCGATCTGGCGCGCGTTGAGATCACCCTTGCGGACCTGCTCGATGAAGCGGGCCTTGGCTTCAATGGTCTGCCACATGCGCGCATCGAGCGTGTTTTTAGTGGCATAGCGATAGACGCCAACCTCGAAGCCCTCCGGGTCCGCGTCGTACAGTTCATTGCCCTGGCGGATAATCCGGCCTTCTCGCTGTTCGAGATCGGACGGACGCCATGGCGCATCGATATGGTGCAGCGCGACAAGGCGGTTCTGCACGTTCGTGCCGGCGCCCATCTTCGCGGTCGAACCAAGTAGGAAGCGGATGATCCCGGATCGCACCTTGCCGAATAGTTCGTCTTTCTGCTTTTCGGTGTTGGCGTCGTGGATAAAGGCGATATGGTGGGCAAGAACGCTACGATCGATTAGTTTCTGCTTCAGGTCATCATAAACGCTGAAATCGCCGTCGAGCGCATCGAACTCGTCGGGCGACATGGCATCGAGCTTGGTCTGCGCCGCTTCGTCACCATCGTCAGCCGCCTTCACGAGTTCGCGCAGGGCGGCGACTTCCTTGACCTTCGCCCCTTTCGGAGTGGATAGGTCGATAAAGACTAGCTGGACGCCCTTTTTGTGGTCCCACTCCTTATAGATGCGGACCATGTTGTCGGCGGCATCGTTGATCTTCGAGCCGGGATTATCAGGATACGATGGGTCGATCATGCGCATGTCGAGCGCGCTTTTGCGCGCGTCAGACATGATCTTGAGCATGTTGTCGCCGCCCTTCTCAGCCTTCTTCGGCAGATTTTCAGCCCGCCAAATCAGAGAGCCCTTCGGGTATTGATCAGTGTCGTTGCCGTCCTTATCCTTTACCGGCAGGCCCATGTAGGCCGCCTGATCCTTGCTGCGTTCGGCGATCACGATCTGCGGCTTGCCGCCGACCATGTTGGGAACACCCAGCGTGCGCCCCTGCTCGGCAAGCTGGCGTTTAATGTCGTCGCGGGTAATCACGTCGGCAAAGGTGCGGTACTGCCGCAGCAATTCCGGCATGTTAACGAATTTCGCGAACCGCGATTTCAGCTTGTATTGGCCGGACGGCGACAACTCCCAATCCGTCACCACCTTGCCGAACATGCGCGCCCAGGCATCGAAATGGGCGAGGCCAAGGTCTTTGAGCGTGCGAGCGGATAGATACCGCTGCATCGTATACATCTCGGCCATCGTGTTCGAGATCGGCGTGCCGGTGGCAAACGTCACATTCCGGCCGCCCGTCTTTTGCAGCACGATCTGGCTTTTCATATAGAGATCGGCGGCCTTCTGGCTGCCGGCCTGATTGCCGATGCCGGCAACGCGCTGCATCGAGGTCGAAAACCCAAGGTTCTTAAACTCGTGGGCCTCATCCACGGAGAGATCGTCAACCCCGATATCCTGAAACGTCAGCCCCACATCCTTGCTGCCGGCGTCCAGCAACCGTTCGAGCTTCGATTTCAGGTTCTCGCGGGCCTTCTCAAGCTGGGCGACGTTGCGGCTTTTCTTGCCGTCCGCCTCGCGCACCGCGGCGATCGACGTTTCAAGGTCTGCCATCTGATCGGAGATGAACTGCTTGTGAAATTCGAGATCGACCGGGATTTTTCCGAACGAGGAATGCGCCACAATCACAGCATCCCAATCACCAGTCGCAACGCGGGCGAACAGGCGCTTGCGGTTGGCCGCCTCGAAGTCCTTCTTGGTCGCGGCGAGCACGCGCGCGCCGGGATAAAGCCGGTTGAAATCGGCCGCCCATTGGCCAACAAGATGGTTCGGGACGACAAGCATCGGCTTTTTGGCGATACCCATGCGCCGCTTTTCCATGATGCCCGCGATGATCTCAAAAGTCTTCCCGGCGCCGACGACATGATCGGCCAGCGAGGTAGGGGTCTGGATCATGCGCCAGACAAAGTTCAACTGATGCGGACGGAACCGAATGATGTCGTCGCCCACCTTGCCCGGCAAGGTGAGGTGCGAGCCGTCATAGACGCGCAGAACATCGGTATTAAAGGTATCGTTATAGAGGCTCGCAATCGCCTCGCGGCGGGCATCGTCCTGCCAAAGCCAGCGGCTCCATTCTTCGGAGACGCGGTTTACCTTCTCATTGGCGGCATCGGTTGCGGCTTGATTGAGGATCGAGCTGCCGTCGCGCTGGGGATCGCGGATCGTGATGGTGCTGCCATGTAGCGCAGCATCGATGATGCTTTTCACCGACGCGCGGTCGGTGCCCCAGCGGGTTTGGACCGCCGCCCCAGCTTTATCACCATTGATGATCCAGCGAGCGTTCGCGTCCGAATAGAAGGCGCGCGCACCTTTGCCTTCGGTAATGTGGTCGATAAAATCGCCGACATATTGCGGCGGAATCCAGTGCGCGCCCGGCGTCACTTCAATATCGGCGGCATTGATATCGGCCGGTATCACCTCCCGCAGCGCTTCGACGTTGCGGCGGTATTGCGGGTCGGTCTTTGCAATCTCAGCAGCGATCGCCAGCTTGCGCTTGACGTTGCCAGCGAGGTAGGCGTCTCGCGGCTCGTATCCGCCCTCTGGGTCCTTAAAGACGAGATCACCAAGTTCGTCGACAATCGCCGCCTCCGGCTTGCCGTAGAGGCCCATCATGTACTCCATGTCGACGCGGCCGAGTTCGCCCTGGGAGATGGCCAGTGCGTCTTTTGCTGATGCCGCGCTGGTCGGCTTCACATACGGAAATTGCGTGCGCTTGGAGAACACCGCCGCCTTTTGCGCGCTTGGCGCGCGGACGGCCTCGCCGGTCTTTTTCGCGACCGTAGCGCTCAAGCCTTTGTCGAACTTGTCCTCAAGTGCAGAAATCTGAGGCCAAGTCGGATCGTCCTCGAACAGCCGCTTATTGGCGTCGAGATTGATCGGCCCATGCTTGGAGACGAACGAGTCGTAGACCTTGTTCATCCGATCGCGCAGGTGCTTAAGCTTCTTGTCCTCGGCAGATTCGTCCAACTGAGCCTTGCGCAGCAACGCGAACGCATCGCGAATGCGCAACATCCCCGAGACGCGCTCGATGGCGCGCTCGTTCGGCAATTCCATCGGCTTAGCCCGCGCCTCGCCGAGATGATCCGGGTCGCGGACCCAAATCTGTCCTTTGTCGTCGAGGAAGCCGGAGCCAACGATCGCGTCGGCTGCGTTATGCGGCGCCTTGATTTCCGACATTTCCACTTCGACGCCGGCGGCGGCCATGACACCTTCTGGCAGCCGGCGGATCGCTTCATTCAGAAGCTTGGCGGTGTCCTGGCCTTCATTCTTGATGAGCGCGGCATCACCCTCACGGTACATGGTGCCGTAGGCGCCGAACTTGCCGAGCATCTGATTGGGATTGGCATGGAAATACTCATTCAGGAGCATTTCTTTGCCGTTCTCATCCTTGAACATGCGAGCGTTGAGCCACGCCGGCCCGGCCGGCGCTTCGCCTTCGGCGCGCTTGCGCAGGAAGATGATATCGGTCGTAACATCGGTGCCGGCGTTCTTGGTGAACGCATCGTTCGGCAGCCGGATCGCCCCGAGCAGATCGGCGCGGTCGCTGAGATATGCGCGCGCTTTGTCGCCCTGGGTATCCATCAGGCTATCGCTGACAACCATCGCCAGCACGCCGCCCGGTTTCAGGGTGTCGAGGCTCTTGGCGAAGAAGAAATTATGGATGCTGAACGAGAGGTGCTTGCGGTTCGGGTCGTAAAGGCGCTCAGAGCCAAACGGTGGGTTGCCAATAGCCAGATCGAAATAGTCGTCGGGCGCGCTGAGGGCCTGGAAGCCGATCGGCGCTTGAATGTTGGCATCCGGGTAGAGCTGCTTGACGATGCCGCCCGTGATCCGGTCAAGTTCAACGCCCGTGATCTGCGCGGCCTTGCGCGCATCGGCCGGCATCATCCCGAGGAAATTGCCGGTGCCAACGGACGGTTCGAGCATCTTTCCGCCGGCAAAGCCGAGCCGGCGCACCGCGCTCCACATAGCTTTGACGATTTCGGGTCTCGTATAGTGCGCATTGCGCGTCGATGCCGCCGCAGCCTTGTATTCCTCGTCACTGAGAAGCGCGCGCAGTTCGGCGGAGGCTTTCTCCCAGCCATTCGTAACGGAGCCGTCCTCGCGCGGGAAAACGGCTTTAAGCCCGCCCCAGCCGACATACTTGGCAAGCACTGCCTGCTCGGAGCGAGTTGCGCGCCGGCCTTCGGCCTCGATCTTATTCAGGAGACGGATGGCATCGAGGTTCTGGCGCAGCTTCGTCCGTTGACCGCCATCACCCAGAGCGTCGGCCTCGGTGATGGTGTAATTGCCAGCGATCTCGGCTGCCGGGGTCGCCGCCGATTCCGGCGACGGCTTGTTGGCTTCTAGCCGTTCTTGCGGCCCGCGGTTGGGATTTCCATCGTTCGAGCGCCGCTCGTCTGCGCCGCCCGCATCGCGCCCCCGAGCGTCGGGGCTGCGCTTGGCGTCCAATTTGGGCTGTCGCTTGCCGGTTTCGTCCCCTCCTGCGGGGGAAAGAGATAGCGTTCCCTGACGATCTCCCAGGCTTCCTGCTGATTGAAGCCCTGCGCCGTCAATCCGCTCATTTCCGTCGATGTTTGATCTGCTGCGCTTGCCAGCGCCTTGTCCAGCGTCCCCGCCTTGCTCAGTTCCGCGAACCGAGTCGGCTGAAACTCCTTCCAGTGCGCTTTGGCCTGCGCCTTCCAGTTCTGGTGATCCACCGGCTTTCTCCGTTTCCGCAAGGCGCTTAAGTTCGACGCGCACCTCATCGGGGCTGTCCATACCGGCCACGTCATGGCCGGAGTCCTCAAGCAGATCGCGTGCGCCATTATACCACGAGCGCAGATACTTGCGAAGGTCACCGACCGTGGAGCCCATATCGGCGGCTACCGCCTTCGCGAAATCGCCAAATTTCCGGGCGCCGGCCTCGATGTGGAAGGCGGCCAATTCAGTGCCAAGCGCCAGAATTTCCGGGTCAATGCCGGAATTGACCTGATTTTTTAGCTTATCACGCAGCTTGGCGCGGATTTCGTCGGCGCGCGCCGCCGTCACCAGCTTGTTCGAAGCGCCATAGGCAGCGGCCGGCAAGGGCGGCGCGGTCTGCGGCGTCTTAACCTTCGCCGCCTGGACGATCTCAGAGCGGCGTTTCATTGCCGGAGCCATCGCGAGGTCGATGGCGGCGCTTCCATTCAACCCCTTCTCTGCCAATTCCAGCCGTACCTTCCAAGGAGGAAGGCCAGCCTCAACGCGCTCGACGGCGAACCGCTGCGATTCCTCCTGCGTCATGCCATCGGTGGGCTTCGCTGCCGTTTCCTTCTCTACCTCGTCTGACAGACCAGCCGCTTTCGCTTCGCTGGGGGACAGCATCCGAATGCGATCGGTATCTTCCACGCGGACGGTGTTTTGCTCCCGCACCTCAAAGCGAAGGCCATTCGGCACCACCTCATGCGTGGCGCCGAGCTTCTTCTTGGTGATGTAGGCTTCCGCCTTCTCGCGCGTGCCGAACCATTTGACAGACGGAGAGACAGCGACAGGTTCGGCTTTGCGCAAGGCGCCAGCAGACGGGTGCAACTCATCCAGGGTATTTAGCGCCGACTGCGTGAACTTCGTCGGTTCCTGGCCGAGCGCGGTTTCGGCCTCATTCAAGAGCTTCTGGCGGTCCACCAATTTCTTGCGCAGGTTGCCCAGGCGGCCGGTGTTGCCCTTCTTCTTTTCCTTTTCGAGCTTGGCGATGGTCTGCTCGGTATCCGCGATCGCCGCCTTGAAGGCGCCGACGCTGCCCTCGATTTGCGCGCGAGGCACCTTGTCACCGCGCCACTTGACGGTCTTGGCTGCCGGCTTTTCGCCGCTGGTCGCAGAGTGGTGCAGATCAAGCGCAGTTTCGAGGTGCTGACGCGCCGGCTCATCGGCGGTGGCGCCGCTATCGAGGCTTGCCCGCAGACTGGTCGCCACGGGGCCATCCGCCGGGACGAGCCCCTTGTCGAGCGCATAGTTTGCGGCCGCGCGCTCGTTGGAGGTGAGGCGCATATCTTCATGCGCAACATCGCCGGTCTTTTCCAGATCGGCGATCGGCTGAGTGAACGATGCCGGCTTGGTGGTGTCGCCGTTCTTGAGCCAGTCCTTAAACCTGGCCAGCGTCATTTCAGTGATGGCGCCGGCGCCATCCCATCCCTTCGCATAGTTGGCCAGATATGCCTTCTTCGCTTCGGCTTTTGAGCCAAAGCCGATCATCACCTTGTGCTCGTCGAACGAGGCCTGCATGTCTTGGTTGCGCTGATCGACAATGTAGATCGGCGCGTCATCAGGAAGATTGGCCGGCGTTTCCAGCTTCACAAAGGCGTCAACATGATCCTTGTCGCGGCCGACCGTGCCTTTTATGTAACCGTAATGGCTCCGCATCTTCACAGACCACGGCTTGCCGCCGGCATCGACGCCTTTACGTTCTGATCCGGCCGGGTTCTCGATCGACAAGTCGAGCCCGCCGATTTTTACATGTCCGAGCTTGTAATTGCCGGCCTCCTTCTGCGCCTGCGTCGGCTCGGAAAGATCGTTGGTCGGCGACGTTGCCGCCTCATGTGCGGCCTGCTCGATATGGTTTCCCGGCGCCCTCTCAAATTCTGGCGCTATCACCTCGCCACCCTGCTTCGCAGCCTGCTCGACCTGCGCTCGATATTCATCGGCTGCGGCGTTGACGGCGCCGATATCAATGCCCATGGCGACGGCGGCCCGCCGGCGATCATCGGCCAGAAGCTTGTCGGCCCGCGCCATGCTGGTGGTGCTGCCCTTGCGGGCCATTTCACGCTTACGGCCGAGATCGAACAGGTCGGCGTGCGCATCATCGGGCATCATAACGCTGACATCGCCGACCTTGCGCGCGAGCGGCATATCGACCGCCGGCGGCGCAACGGAGGCAACTGGTTCCGCGGATAATTCGGGCTGTTGGGCCTGCGGCTCCATATCGGCAGCCGGCGCGGCTGCGATAGGCGTCACCTGAACGTCAGGATCGTCCATCGGCAGCGTATGGACTTCGCCCTGATCGTCTTGAACATGCATCCCGGCGGGGTCGTAACCATGGACGGTTACGTCCATCGCCGGCACGCCTGGGATCGAGATCGTGACGCGCGAGCCGATCGGCGCTATCGCCTCGGCCGTCTTGGCGTGTTCGGTGGCCCGACCAATTTCCGCAGCTCGCGAAATAGGCCCAGTGGGCCTTTCAGTCGGGAGCGGCGCGGCAGCGGGGGCGACTGGCGCGATATCGGCGCCAGCGCCGCGCTCGATCGGAGGCGCCGGGTTTTCACTTTCGGCCACGGCCGGCGCGCCGCCCGCGGGCTGCGCCTGCGCGGCCGGGTCCTGCCGGGGCTGATCGCGCGTCGGCGCCGGCGCGCCGCCCGCCGCATCAGCCGCGACCGCCGCTCGATGGAGTTTCACCGCATCTGAGGTGGCTTGGCGTGCGCCGGAAAGGGCATGCCCAGGGCCACCCATCATGCCGCCGCCGATCGCTCCACCGATCGCGTTATCGAGGACGTTAATCACACGCTGCGACATGGGCGACTTATCACCCAGCGCGGCGGCGACCGATTCCTCGACAACCTGCTGCAAGCCCTCGGTGCTACCTTCCGCGATCGTGCCAGTCGCGATACCTTGGGCGATCCGGCCCATGATCGTCTTTTTGAGGCCCTTGAAGGCGACCGCGCCAAGCGTGGCCTCAAGGCCGACAACATCAAGCGCGGCCAGCGGTACCGCACCGATCAAGGACCATTTCGCAACGTCTTTTGGCGTCAGCCTGCCGGCCTTCACGGCATCGGCAACGCCCGCGCTGTCGCGCACCATGCCGTAGAGATCACCGCCATTCTGGATGAGCGATGGCGCCGCGGCGCCGGCCGCAATGCCGAGCACCGGGTTGTCAGTGACAAGCGACGTGATGATGCCCGTTACGAGACTCGGCGCCGAACTGCCGAGCATCGATCCCGCGCTATAGGCGGTGTAGTCGCCTGCGTCTGAGAGAAGGTGGCCGAGCGTATCGTGTCGAATATCAGCAATGCTGCCGACCTTCGGCTCGTAGCCATCCGACTTATCCTTGCCCCATGCCTGGACTTCCTTCGCGCGGCTATAAATCGCGGCGCTGCTTGTGACTTGGCTGATCGCTTCCAAGAAATTTCCGGCGAGTGTCGCATTCTGGCCGACGAGGGACCCTTTGAGGCCACTGACAAACTGACCGGGCTTCTGACCCTCAATTTCTTTCTGGACCTGCGGGACCTGATCGACCGGGACTGCCTTGTAGCGGCCAGGCTGCTGCGCATTCAGGGCTTGAAGCTGGGTCGCAACGGGGTCTTGTGCCGGCGGCTCGCCGGGCGCCGCGGTCGGCGCAGCCGGCTGCACAAGGCCAGGCCCTGAGCCAATACCGGGGGTATTGCTCAAGCTCGCGTCAAGGGCATCATTAAGGGGATCGGTTCCGAAAGGCATACGTGGGGCACCCCAAGAGAGTAGGGAAGCCGCACGTCTTGCGCGGAACGGGTCATCTATAGCGGAGTTCGCGGAGATTAGGAATATACAACATATAGTATCTAACGTCTGAAAAATCTCAGTTTAGACACTAGCCCTCATCTTGGCTTCTTTGCTGCCATAAGTGATACTGGTCCACCGGCATGGCGATATACCGCCCAGGCTCTTGTGAGTTGAGGGATGCCACCTGCTGGGAAATGATATTCGGCATTTGCACGGGATTTGTTGTAATTGGCCCAACCTGATCAGACTTGAACCCAAGTCCTGGCTGTCGCTGCTGATCGTCCCAAATTTTCAGATTTTTACTGATCGCTGGCTCCGATCCGTCGGGCGCGGAAGACGCTATCAATGTGCCATCAAACTTGCTGGTCCACTGGCTGGCAAATTGGCCAGCCGTCATCCTAACCGAGCCGCCATTGACCTTGACTGCCTTTTCGGCGCGCGCGCGCGAGCCGCCGTAGACCGGGGTCAGGGCATCGACGACGTTTTTATCCGGGTTTGAAAGCAGCGCGCCGGCGCCGCTCAGGCCTTGCTGGTGTGCCAAATAGACTTCGCCGCCGGTCGGTGCGCGGCCAATCCGCTTCTCAAGCCCGTTTCGGTTATCGAGATAGAGCCGCGCCGCGGCATCGGCATTGGCTTGCGGGTCCATCGGATCGCCCAGGCCATAGACCTTGGCTGTTCCTGGCATGAACTGATAGAGGCCCCTTGCGCCGGTCGGCGACACCTCTCGCGGGTTGAAATCTGACTCGATCTTGGCAGACTTCCGCATCCAGTCTGCCGGCACCCCATATTTTTTTGCCGTCCGATCGATTATCGACATAATATCGCCGCCGGCGGCCGGCGTAGATACAGGCTTGGGCGGATCGACAGTCTTTGGCGACTGGACAGGCTGCATCTTCATATCGGGCGATGCAAGACCGAGGCCTGGACCGCCGCCAGAAAGGTTGCGAAGCGGTCCGCCACCCTCATCGCTGAAATCGAAGAAAAGTCCCATGACGTGTTGAGCCCTTGATTGATGGGCCGCACGTCTTGCGCGGGTTAGATATTATGTATCGCGAGTCAGTTTCAGCCGAACACGAAGCGGGCCACCAGGACAAATGCGACCGCTACGAGCAAAAGACCGATCTGATTCTTTTTCGCCGCACCCCATACCTCGCGTTCGCGTGAGTTTTTCGGGATGATGGTCTTTTGATCGCCGGTGGTCATCAGATTCCTCCTATCGTGGCATCAGCTTTATACTTTGGTTACGGCGAAAGGCCAAGGCCGGGCGATTGTCGCGGCGCGGCGCGTCCGCGCCCTTTCGGCACGTATTGCTGCTCCTGCTGCTCGTGCAGGGTTCGCGCATAAGCGTCGGCGCTCGCCTCATCCTGGAAAACGCCAAGATTTTCGCCGGTCTGCTTGAAGTGGTCGATCGCTTCCTTGTTCGAGACGACTTTGTCGCCGACCACTGTGGGGATCAGCACCGCCCGGCCGCCGTCAATCGAAACCGTGATCGAGCGGACCGTTGAGATCGAGCCATCGGAGTTCTTCACACTCGAGCGGGCACTCAGGTCGATATTGCCCTGCTTGACCATACCCGGCGGCGCAGAGCCAGCCACATAGAGCGGAGCCCCGCCCTTGCCGACCTGGCCCGGAAGTGAATTCAGCGGCGCAAGACCTTGCGACTGACGGGCAGCATTAATTTGGTTAAGGCGGCCGGCACCTATCTGCGGCAGCGCCCGCGTAATTGAACCACCAAGATCATATTTCGGGCCATTGTCAGAATATTGCGGCCCAGCGACTGCGCCAGATTGCGGCTGCATCACGCGCTGGCCGGTCGCCCCGAGCCCCGGAGCCGGAACGATCTGTGGCTGCTGCGCAGCGGCCGGTGGCGCGGCCGAAGCTGCTGCCGGCGCCGGCGCCGGCGCCGGCGATGACCCTGGCGGCGGGCTTGTGATTGAGGCCGGGGACGCCGCCGCAGGCGCCTGGCCATTCCCAGCAGGCGCAGTCTGCCCAGCACCAGAAACAGTTCCGGTCGCGCCGGCCAGCGGCGCTTGGCCGATCCCAGGCGTACTTTGCTGGGGCGCGACTGGCGCGCCGGCAGGTGCCGGAATCGTCTTTCCGGTCTTGGTGTCGACAATGACCTGCTGCGGCCCAGCGGTGATACCCGGCTTCGATTGAGGCGCGTTGAGAATGGCGTCTGCCTTCGCCGCGGCCTGCTCGACGGTAAGCCGGGGCGATGCTTTCTGACCGGGGATATCGTCCTTATGCAACTGCTGATCCTGAAAAAGAAAGTCCTGGATCATCTTCGCGCGGCGCGCCGGCGCGCCAGCCGTCGCGTCAATCGTCTTTTTGGTGGCGTATTCGGTGATATCCGTCTTGTACTTCTTCGCCGCCGTCGTTCCCGCGGTGAGCTGATCGATGAGATGCGCCGGGTTAAGCCAAGTGTGCATGGCATCCGAAAAGCTCGCTTCATCGCCCCAATTATGGACGATCTGTTTTCCATCCTTGCCCTTGAGGGTCATCGCAATGCCGTTGACCTTGCCATCGGAACCGCGCGTCACATCAAGCTTCTGGAACGTCGCGCCTTGCCGAACCTTTTCCGGCAAGTCATTAAAGAACGTCCCCATATTGTCGCCAAGGCGGGAATAATCGCCAGTAGCAACAGCATCATTGAGGTTCCCGACTACAACACCCATCTGATCAAGCTTGATCCGGTTCTTCTTGTCATCGAAGAATTTTTCAGCGTGGAGCGCCTTATCGAAATCGCCCTGTTGGATGTAATAATCGGATAGCTTTTTCCCCATGTTGCTATACCGCGAATAGTCAGTTTGTACCGGAGCGTCTATCGCCCCCGGCGCGGCCGGACTTCCATCGGGATTGACGCCGGACGGCGCCTGGATACCCGGAGCCGGGTTCAAAATCTTGAGCGCGCCTTGGCGCTCCGCGTCGGCGCGCCGCGCTTCCTCATCAGCCCGCTGCTGGCTTTTCAGCGTATATTCGTTCGACTGAATTTTCTGATCGTTCAACGTGCGGGTTTGCCGGCCTTGAGCAATCTTCTGCCCAAAATCAAAACCGTCCGCCAAACCACTGGCAAAAGAGCCAATCCCGATACCCCAACCCGCCATGACTAAGCTGCCTTTTCCATCGATGCGCCGCGCGTCGGCGCGCGTTTCATGCCAAGCCCAACCGCCTTTTCAATGCGATCGACTTGCCCTGCGAGTTCCTGAACGGCACCCATAGTGACGCCGAGCATGTCTTGTACAGGGATGGTCTTACCATCGCCCTTGCCCGTAGCCTTATGGAAGTCTTCGGCATAAGGCCCGGTGTGCGGAGCCGCACCACCATCAGCGATTCCTGCCTTGTAACGCCAATTCTCAACCGGCATCGCATTGACAGCCTTGAGATTTCCCTTCGATGGCTCCTTATCGGTCTTGAATGTCTTCGACGAACCGAAAATGAGGCTTGCACCAATACCAGCGATCTTGCCGATACCGCCCAAGATGCTGGCATTGTTTGCGGCGTCAGTCTGCTGCTGGGTCTGCCATGCTTGAAGCTGGCTGTTATATTGGTTTTGCAGGATATTCGCCTGATTAGTGTAACCCTGCATCTGGCCCTGGAAGCCGTTATTCATGATGCCGGTCGACGCCAGATATTGGCCATTGGCGGCGTTCAGCACGTTTGCCGATCCGGTGCCGGCATTGAGACCGAGCCCGACCGCTTGGCTGGCCTGCGCCGGCAGGCCATTGCCGACATTGACCGCGTTACCGAGCAGATTGAGACCGGTATTCTTGACCTGCGTGCGGGCATTATTCTGGGCGCCGGCCGAAGCGACAGCGGTGCCGAGATCGGTCGCACGATTGATCCCGGCCCAGCGGCCAGACGCCGGATTGACGCCCATAGCCGCCATCTGGCGGTTGCTCTGCCCGCGCTGGCTTGCTGCCGCGCTGGTTACGTCGGCCTTTGCCGTTGCTGCCGCCGCGGCTTCCTTCTCCGGCGTATCGTAGTTCGTCGCCTCTTGAACGTATTGGTCTTGAAGCGGCTGGAACGTATCGACGTAGCGGTCATGGGCCTGCTGCGCCCATTCATTTTGCTGGGTCGCCGACTGCAACTGCTGCTGCGAAACCTGGGTCGCGAGCGCATCGATCGGCTTTTGTCGCTCGGTCGAGGTCGCATATGCGTCCTTGGCAAAATTGAGCCATTCTTCGCCGGTCTGCGCATTTTTTAACGCTGCCTGGCCGATCTGTGGATCGGGCGCCGGCGCCGAACCACCACCACCACCACCGCTGCCCATTATTCTACTCCTTGCGTGATTTTCACCGTGCGCCGCGCGATATCAGGCGCGATCCAACGGCATTCATCCTTCGTCATGCAAAGAACGATATCGTCATGGTCGCCGGAGCCATACGGAATGCGCCCAACCTCCTTGAACCCAATATGCTTGCAAAGCCGCATCGAGTTGGCGTTATTCTCGGCAACAAGGCATGTCGCGACACGCAGCTTCAATTGCCCGAATGGATAGAAGAACGAGCGATAGAGATAGTCGCGCGTCATCCAGCGCCGGCCGCCGTCGCTGGCGACACTCATCACGCAGTTATATTGCGTGATGTAATCCCAGAGCGTCACCGCCGCGAGTTGGCCGTCGATCTCGACGCCGATCGCCTTCACATCGGACGAGAACCCGCCGCCGGCGCCGATTTGATCAGCCGCCCAGGTGGCGAGAAGCCGGTCTTGTCCGTAGATCATCTCGCGTTTCACGGTTTCACCTTCCCTGCGATTTGGTCCAGCGCCTGACGGATAGCCTTTACGTCCGCCAGCAGCGCATTGAATTGTGCGTCGGTAATCGCCCCCGATGCCGCAACGGCAGTCGCCACCGGCATAGCCAGCAGGCCGGCGAGGTCGGCCCGGCGCACCGCGGCGCGGGACTTGGCTCCAGGGTTGCGCGACCCATCGAGTTCTTCGACCTTCTGGCGAATGATTTGATCCATCAGCTTGCCCCCATCGCGGCAAGCTCGGCCGGTGTGCGCGCCATGACGATCTGCTCGATCCGAACCGTCCCAGAAACGGCGATTTCCCATTTGCGGGACTTGAAGCCGCTCGGCAGCCGGACTACCTCACCGACCTTGGATATCGCGGCGATAAGATCGCCATCGGCATAGACACTGACGTTCATCGTCTTTGCGTCATCCGGCAGCGCCGACAAGCCGTCGCCGTCGATGGGAAATTCATTGATGGCCGAACCATTGATCTCGGAGCCAAGTGGATCGGCGAGCATCGCCGAATTTGCCGTAATCGCTACCGCCTTCGCTGCGGTAATATTTGCGACATCTGCCGGGCTCGGCACCGCATCGCCGTCGATCTGAATCACCCCGAAATTATCGGCGGCCGACAGAAGCACCGGCTTTGACTTCCAAAATTGATCGATGGGAACCCCGCCGGGGGGATCGAACTGCTTGATCTCGCCGGTGCTATCATCGAGGAAATACAGCGCGCCATCGGTTATATCGTAGTGGAAGGCTTGAGCCTTCACGTCGGAACGGCTCAAAAAGATGGGTGCGCTCGCGCCTTGAATGATGAGAGAGCCAGTAAGCGACCGGCCAAGGGCATCGACAGAATTATATGAGCCGATATACCGGCCGGAAAGTTGACCTGCGCACATCGTTCCGGGCGACAGAAGCTGCCACGCTGGCCGGTTAAAGAGCGTCTCAGTGACAATGCTGGCTTGCCCTGAGGCCGTCGCCATCACAAGGCCTTCATGGCTCGGATAGGCGATGGCATAGCCCAAGTCCTGAACGCCGCGTGCATTGATGCATGGCAAATTCGACTCGATCTTTACCATCTGCATCGATGCCGGATCGGTGCCTTGGGCGAAATATGGGCAGCCTTTCGTCATGATGATGAGCGACGATCCAATTGCCCCCAGCGCAACGATATCGAAATCAGTCGTGAGGATATAAACCTCCGGCCATGCGTGGGGCTGCCAGGGCTCGCAGAAATAAAGATCGCGGCCGGAGAACGCAGCCATCATACCGTTCGGCATCGACGTGAGGCCGGCGAGCGTGTCAGGTGGTGGGTTATAGGCCCGAGATGGAAGGACTTCCCCGAACGCATCGACAGCGATCGCGTCGACATAATCGGCGCTCGATGCGTCCCGCTCGTCGATGAAATAGAGGTCCGTGCCGCTGGTGCCGGTCTGGGTCCGGTAAATCCGCTGCTTGGTGATGTTGCGGCCAGCCGGCGGCGCCTGAAACCCGCTCAACGTCACAGTCTGGCCAGCCTGCCATACAACATCGTCGGAAGCGGCGCACGGTTCCGATTCCTCGCCGTAAGCGGTGACAAAGGTGTAGACGTAGATCGAGGTGATGGTGTCGCCGGTGCCGCTGTCGGTAACTGCCGCGGTCAGGCCGGCGGTCGGCGCCGCAAGCGCCAAACCATAGATTGTCGCGCCAACCCGCATCTTTGGTGCGCCGTCGCCAGTGATATAAAGCCGGTCGCTGGCGACCGGGCCGAGCGCACATTTCACCTCGTTGGCCCAGCCAAGCCAATTATCCTGATATTTGAAGATCGTTTTATAGCCGCCCGGATAGGCGGGGATCGAATAGACGTGCTGCGGCTTGCGCAGCGGGGTCAGATCGCCGTCATCGAGGCGCACGTTAACCGCAGCCTGCGCCGCATTGGCTGGCAAGAGGTGCGCGCCGATGCGGGGCTGTTCGCCTGAGAAATTTTTGAGCAACCATCCGGCCACGACGATAGGCTTCCTCGAAGAAGCCGCACGTCTTGCGCGGAGTGAGACCTCTAATTACCTCGATTTCGTGGTCGACGCAAACCCGGAAACATTGAGACTCGGTCGGCGCCGAACCCGGTCAAGCTCCCCCGACGACAGGCGGCACGTCAGTCGGTGGCATGACCCAAAGGCAGGTCGCCTCATCGAGTGTGGCGGCCGGATCAGGTTTCGGCGCAATAAAGGCGTCACGGCTCTGGTCATAGGTATAGCCAACACCCGCAAAATTTTTGCGAATAGCAGGCGTTCCGCGGCTATTGATGCCGCCGAAGGTGTTGTAGCTGGTCTGCACCCACGAACCGGCATCTGGCCGCCGGTCGATATAGTCCTGTTCAGCCACGATCACCGCGACGACAATGCCGTTCGCATCGATTTTAGCGAAGTGGCTCATGACGTGAATGTCCCGCTGGTTTCGAAAGTGTGATACGTCCAGCCGTTGACTTCGGTGATGGTGCCGCCGGTCGCGCGCGGTGACCCGCGGTACCGGACGATGAACACACCAGACCCACCGTTAGATGAACTCTGGTACGACCCACCAAAATAGCCGGACCTGCTGCCACCGCCGCCGCCGCCGCGGTTCACAGCGCCATCTAGCGCAGGTCCACCGTCGAACGCCCCGGTTCCTGCCCCATCAACACCGGCGATTGCGCCAGTATACCCAGCGACCTTGCTCGACGCGCCGGAGGGGCCGCCGCCGCCATAGGTGCTTTCACCCCACGAGACGCCCGGCCCGAGAACATTCGTATCGGCTGCTCCACCAGCGCCGCCAGCATGGCGATTATCATAGCCGATACCGCCGCCGCTCGGCGACGGACCATAACCATTACCGCTGGTAAAATACGCACCAGTTGGGCCGAGGACATCGCTGGGCGGCGCCGCGGTCAGACCGAACCCGGTTGTGGCGCTGCCGTTTGTCCCCAGCGAACCAAAGGCATTTGACCCCGCATTGGTGCCGCCGCCGCCAATGACGATATCGAAGATGAGCCCCGGCAAGATAGCGCGCTTCCCATCGAACGTCCCGCCGCCAGCACCGCCAGGCCCGGTCTGAGTGCCGCCACCGCCGCCAGCGCCTCCGCTGATCCCGAAGAACTCGACATGGTATCGGTCTGTGCGCAGCCCGAGAATTGACGTAGCGGCGCGGGTTCCAAGCAATGGCATTAGGCAAACCCAGACATTGACGCAAGAACGGTGAAGGCCGCGTCCGCCGTCTTGAGAATGGTGAAGCTGTACAAATCGATGCCGGATGCATTCCCGGCGGTAGGCGTAATCCCATCGATCCATAACGGATCGATTGTCGTGCCATCCACCTTGAAGGCATTGTTGATGTAGGGCACGGCCCCCTGTGTCGCCAGAAACGCAACAGTAATAGCCTCGCCGACGTTGAGGGCGTCATTCAACGAAGCCGTGGCCGAAGCTCGAACATTGATAGCCCAATCGGCGGAAGCGGAGACCGTGTAATATAGGATCGGCTGGGTAGTCGCGTCGAAATTGATCGTCCCGGTGGCCGCCGATTCGACGATCGTAGCCTTCTCCGAAGCGCTCGAGAGTAGCGCTGCGATTGATCCCGCATTCCCCGAAAAGGCCTGCCGCTCGGTGAATGACTGAGCTACATTGTTTTTTGTGGTATTGGCGTCATACGCCTGCACCGAATGGCCGATATCTGTCCCATCCAGTGTCATCGCATTATAGGGCTGAACATCGGCCCCGATTTCCAGGCCGAGATTGACCCGCGCAGCCGCGGCGTCGACCAGATCGTCCAGATTATTTTCCGCCTGCATGAAGGCGCCGAAAATACCAGCGGTGGCCCGTAAATCGATGCGGTCTCCGGCGGAGAACGCGCGGGCCGTGGTACCTTCCTGGCCTCGCTCGATCGTGAAAACATCCGTGGCGCGCGCGGTGACCTTGACGATCTCGATATTGTTGCTGGAGTCCTTTAGGGTCCCTTTGAAGATATCGCCATCGCTCAAGGTGGGGAAAAGCATTCCGGTGCTGGCAGCTACCGACAGGCTCGTTGCGGTGTCCGTGATATCGGCTGCGAGCGTCGTTGTGGCGTTATTGGTGAATTTGAACATCAGCAGCATTCCTTAATACGAAGACGGAAGCAGGCATCCTTGGTCCGGCCGAGGGTGGTTACGGCCTTGACCTTGACCTCGGCGGTTTCGCCATCGATGCCGGCCGAAACCCAGGCCGTCGCCGTTGTGCCCGTGTTGGACGTGCTATCAATCGCTGCCGTCGCGACGGCGCCGGCCGGCGGCGTGCTCGATATCGATCCAGTGACTGACGCAATCGTGTCCCCGGAACTGAGCCACCGCGAGAAGTCGAAAACGTAGTCAAGAACCTCGTCGGGTCGCTTGGTCATAACCGTGCTCATGCGGCCTCACGGAAGTTCGGTGCGACACGGATCACGCGCCGCTCTGCGTCGACCTGGATCGCCCGGAGTTGCGCCGGTACGATGATGGAGCGGGTTTCGGTGTCGACCGCGATAAGTCGCAGGCGCGACCGCAACGCCTCCTGTGGCGGAGTTCCTGACGCGGTTACGGTATCGCGCTTCTCGATCACCGCGGCATGGCCAAAGATCGCCAATTCAGCGGTCGCCGCCGCCGTGTCCGGCGCTTCTTGAGCCGTCCCATGACCGGAGATATCGACCGTTCCGGTCGCAGCAACGGTGTCAGCCGCTTCTAAGACTGACGCGACCGCCGAGATTTCGAGCGAAGCGGTTGCGGTAACGGTGTCGGCCGCCTCGATCACCGTGGCGGTCGCGACAACGCTAAAATCCTCCCCGTTAATCGGGAAGGCGTTGATAAAGCCACCGTTGATCTCGCCGTAGGGCATCGTATCAGCCGTTGTTGTCTTGGATCGTGAAGCTGGTGACGGTGAATTTCTGGCCGGCGGTAAAATTCGTGCTGTCGAGGATCATGTCGGCGCCGGCCAGGCCGCAGGTGCCCTGCCAGCCGCAGGTGGTGCCGTCGCTCTTGTAGAGACGGAAATAGGCGGCGGTGCCGCTCGCATCGGCGGCAAGGTCCTGCCAGGAGCCCGACGAGGCTTTGGCGCCGCCGGCGGCATCGGCCATCCAGTCAGTCGGGAGGTTGATGGTCGAAAGCACTGTGCCGGCGTCGGCCGCCGCACAGTTCGCCGGGATCGCGCCATCGAAAATCTTGAGGACGGCATCCGTTCCGACCGCGGACTCTCGGGCATCGAGGCCGGCATTTCGGACGAAATCAGCGTATTGCATCAGACCATTCCCTTAGAAGAACGAGGCGCGCACCCGCGTCGGACCGCGCTGTTGGCCCTTGAGCCCGGCACTGGAAAAACGATCGAGTTTTGCCGTGAATTTTGCTTGGAGCAGCGCGCCGAAGTTCGGGTTCGAAAAATCGGCGCCAGGAGTCAGCAGGACGCCCGCTGCTGCGCCGTCCGCGATCTCGCGGCCATAGAGGTCAAAAAGGAAGTCCGGCAGCGTCAGCGCGTCCGGCTTCGGCTTGGCGATGAATTCAACGAGGATGGTGCCCGACGAGCGCGGGATGACCTGCACCGAACCAAACTCAGGCGCGATATACCAACGGCCTCCCCCGCTCCCCACGTCTTCGGTGCGCCAACCTGGGCGCCGCCGGTCGAGATCGGCGATGGAGATCGGGGCAAGCTTGGTCCCGTCGATCGAGCAGTTTTCGATTGCCATCACGATGCCATCGGACGGGCACGAGATCGGTTCGGCATCGGCGCCGGTGGTTACGATGGTGTCGGTCTCGCGCCAAAGCCGTGTGCGCTCGCAAAACTCAATCGCGGCATCGCGCACGTTGCGAATAATGGTCGGCTCCGGCGCCGCCACGGCGCGGGGCTGAACGAGCCTGATGAAATCCTCGATATCCCTCATGTCGCGGCCACCTTGGCGCGTGAGTTCGGGCTATTGGAGCTTTCAACCTTGATCTTAAGACCAACGGCGGCAGCGAACGCCTGATAGTGCATCCCGGCGCCTGCCGGGCTTGCCGCAGGATCATCCTTGGAGAGCGCGCGGAACAGGACGTAATCGAGAATGGGGGCCTGATAAACGTCTTGCAGACCGATCGCGATATCGTATGAGGCGAGTGCGTTCACATCGCCGGTCGCGGCGACTGCCGCCGGTAGCTTGGAGACAACGGCCTCGACCAGCCCTGTCCCGTCATTACCGGGATAGGTATAGAAGCTGGTTGGGTCTTCTTCGTCGTAAACGAACTGCCGCACCTCTTTTTTGTACGGCGTTCGGTCAGGATCATGCCAATCGGGCGCTTCGGCGTCGAGCGCATCGCGTGCAGTGACGCGGATCATTCGACCGCCCTGGCGCGGCGGGCCGGCGGCGGTGATATTGCGAACGAGCCGGAGCAGCGCGAGGTTGCCGTCACCGATGCTCTGCAATGTGCCGGCATTGAGCGCGAGCAGCACCGTAGTCGAATTGGCTGACGGTTTGGCCAGAACGATCGAGCGGACCGCCTCATTGATCCAGTCGACAAGCTCAGGCAGCGTCCAGCGGACCGCATCCTCATCTTGGAGGTTGCGGCCAGCCAGGGTCATGATTGTTGCTGCCGTGAGGGCCATCTGACGACAGTGCCTTTAGGCGGTCTTGGCGGGCGCCGGCTTGGCGGCAGCGGCGGCATCGGCCGCCGCTTTCTCGGCGGCGTCGGCCGCCGCCTTCTCGGCGGCATCGTTATTGGCCTGTGCCTTCTTGTTGGCGGCGGCCTTCGCCGGCTTCACGAGCCGATAGCCTTCCTTGATCGCAAGCAAGGTCTGGATATGGTCGGTCTCGTCGTCGGGCACGTCGCAAACGTGCGGGCCGCCGGTCACTTCCTCGACGAAATGGTAGACCATATCGCCGAGCATAACGATGGTGCCTTCGGCGCGCTTGATGATGCTTTCGATGATCATGGATTGCCCTTCCGGGTTTGAGTTTCAACAGATAGCCGCGCCTTGCGCGAGGCAAGGCGCGGAGCTAGCGGCCGGATAGACTTAGCCGCGGTAGGTGGCAGTCAGGCCGATCTTGCCGGCCTGAGCGGCGGCCGGCGCCGCGTGGATTTTCACGCCGATACCACGATCAGCATCGGTCGGCGCGATGCGAAACGCCGTGACCAGGGTCGGCCGGGCAACGCCGCCGGCCTGGGCCGTCGTCGCAGCACTGAAAATTTCGGCACCGCAGGTACGGGCATCGTCGGGGTCGGGGTCGCCGTATTCGCCGCTCATCACGCCGATGTCGATCGTAATGGTCGGCGCGCCATCGCTATCGAGATCGTCGGTGTCGAAGATGAAATCGACGCCAGTGCAGTTTGCCGGCAGCGGCAGCATTTCGATGATCTTGTTGAGCGTCAGATCGCCGGTGGCGAGACTGATTTCGGCGCGAATGCTGGCGAGATCGCCGGCTTCATCCGGCGTGGGGGCAATGATCTTGCCTTTCGCAACATCGGTTTGGAGCATCGGGGTATTCCCTGTTCGTTAGCTTGTGATTGAGGGTGGTCGAGCCGTCAAAGCGGCGCGCCGATCAGCGGCGCGCCGCTATTTTGCGGTTACGGGGCCGCCGCAGCGGTATCGATCGCGATCACACCGAAGTCGCGATCGTTGAACCGGGTCTTCTTCACGCCGGCGATGGTGCCAGCGGCGACGGTCGGCTCGTTGCCGAAGTCCTTGGTTTCCTCCTGCCAGTCAAAGCGGAGGCCCGCCTTGGTGCCATAGGCGATGACACCGGCCTGCCGGCCCATGAACAGGGCTCGGCCCGCCTCGACATTCGAGCCGGCGCCATAATCGGTGAAACGAATCGCGCTTTCGTGGCTATGCAGCACCACGTTGTTGATCATCCCCAAGCCACCCGTGAAGATCGGGTTCTTGCGGCCCTCGGCGGCGGCAGCGGCCTTCTGGATTTCCAGCCAGCCGGTGGTGTCGGAGTTGCGGAGGTCGTATTCCGCATACTTGCTCATCACGGTGACGTAGTGGGCTTCGCCGCCGATCATGACCGGCACCATATTCGCCATGGTTGGGTCCTGCGCGCGCATCATCGTGGCTTTGACCGAGGCCTTCTCGATGGTGCCCTTCACCATCTTGTCGGTCGAGGTGATGGTCGCTTTGCTGGTGGCCGAGCCGCCATAGATGACATGGGCGGCATCCGGCGCCGAGATCGCATTGCCGGCGTGGCCGGTCCAATCGGTCGACTCGATGAAGTCCTCGTTGATGCCGCGCGCACCGCTGAGATAGATGAACGCCATCTCGTCGATGACCTTGGCCCAATAGTCCGACATCCGATCGCGACCGGTCTTGCGCAGATCGTGCGCGGTGCGCTTGCGCGTCATCCGGCCACCGGCCGATACGGAGTGGCGCATCTGGTCGATGTTGACCTGATCCGAGTAGAACTTGAGGTTTTCCTGCTTGCCGTCGAGCCGAGCATCGCCGTAGGTCGGCTTGCCGCGCAACTGCACGGACAGATCGTAATCGATACGATCGCCGGGACCGGATTCAAGCTCGGTCAGCCGCTGGATGATCGAGTTCTGGCCGGTGCCGATGAACTTACGCTCCCAATAGCTCTTGGAAAGCGTTTCGGTCCACAGCGAGGCGGACCATTTCTTGACGGCCTTGGTATCGCCGAAGGGAATAACAGTGCGCATTGGACGTGTCTCCTTGTGAGCGCATTTGCGGTCACAATCGGCACGTCTTGCGCGGATTGCTGATTAGCGGGTCGCTTATGCCTTATATCGCGCAGGTTTTCAAGTAGCCTTATGCTTTGCTCGGTGGTGCAGAGTTCGGGCCTGCGCCCAACCTATCCATCGTATCTTGGCTATCAAATGTATTTCGGTCCCTCGGCAATGGCCTGAAATCCCCAGCCGGGACCGTTTTATTGTCCTTTGTGCGCCATGCGTTGCGAGATGGAGAGTAAGCCGAGCCGAGCGGCGCGGGCGGCGGTGATGCCACCACATAATTTGGTGTCGACGGAGTATATGCCGGATGATTCGACGTGCTCGGGTGCTCTCTTGCCGTTGGCACATACCAATCGTCAGGGCGAATTCCGGGAGGCGGGAAGCCGGCAGGCATATGAAGTTCTCTCGTTGTAGATAGGCTATGCCTGTGCGAGCTTTAGGGGCCCTCGCGCCTGGCCCGACAGACCAAATGTCGTTTGGTGCTCGCGGTGTTTCAGGATGCGGATTTCGATGGCCCGCGGCATGTTGAACAAGACGCGCACGCCCGTCCCAGCGCCGGCACCGGCGGGCCTTCGTTCAATTCGGAAATCGCCGATTTCGCCATGATCTTCGTGCCTGAGCGTAACCGTCTCGCCGTAATGGACGTTGAAAGCCAGCATTCCCATTTGCGCAATCCCTTGTCGGACGAACCTCGGGGGCGACCACCGCCCCCGAGGAATTGGCTATTAGCTCGCCATATATTCTTCGTAGGCGGCCGGGTTCGTGGTCCGCAGCTTTTCGATCGCAGCCTCGTATGAGCCGTCGCCCTTTGATGCCAAGCGATCGAGCCGCGTAAATTTACCGCCGGCCGTATCGCTGATATCGGACGCAGGAGTGCGGGCCAGAGTCGGAGGAACCGCTGGCTTTGTCTTCCCCGCAACTGCCTTTGGCGCCGGCGGCTTGGCTTTTGCCGCCACGGGCTTCGCCTTGGTCTTGCCGGCATCGCCCGTGGTTACGACAGCGGTGCCGCCCATCGCCTTGACGATATTGCGGTGCGCCTTGCTAAGCAGGCTCGGCAGGAACGGGTTTGCCGAAGTCCCTTGCAGGCGCCGAACCTCGGCATCGAGCATACCGAACATGATCTGGTTGTCCGGCTTGTATTGAGGGTTCGCCTTGATGAACGGTTTGACCGCATGGCGAACGAAATCCTCAGTCGCGGTCTGGAAGTTCTGCTGGGCACGCTCGAACTGGCTTTGCAGCGCCCGGCGCTTTTCGTCGGCTTCACCGACCTGCGCCCGATATTCAGCGGCGCTCAGATCGCCCTCGTCAAACTTGGTCGAAAGCTCATCGGCCTGGGTCTTGAGAGCGGCGATCTGCTCGTTGATATCGTTCGGCACCATCCATTTGGACGGGTCCGGCGCATCTTCGTCCGCTTCCTGATCCGCCGCTTCGATGGCAGGGTCTTCATCGTTCACGGGTTCGACTGTGCCGGCGTCATCCACGGCGGGGGCATCTGCTTCCGGGTCGGCCTCGCCGTCGTCTTCACCGTCATCGTCAGCATCGTCGGCCGCCTCGCCGGCCGCCTCGGCTACGGCGGTGTCGGCGTCATCATCTTCGCCTGCATCGGCGGTATCGCCATCGTCTTCCGCATCCTCGCCGGCGTCGGCAACGCGGTCAGTTTCCGCCTCGTCGCCTGCATCATCGCCATCATCGCCATTGTCGGCCAAGGCCGCGCGTTCTTCCGGCGTCAGGGAATCGGCAGCGTTACTATCGGCGATCTGCATCATCGCCGCATCGTCATTGTCGGCGGCAGTGGGTGCGGTGGCGTCGTCTTTTGCCGTCTTGGCAGTTTTTGCCATAGAAATAGGCTCCATCTAGGTTGCGGAAGGACGTTCAGACATTGGTGCCACTATTGCGGCGATGGTGCTCCTTGCGGAGCGTCCTGCATCGGCGGCGGCGGCATCGCGAGGCCGGGCTGTCCGTTGCTGGGGTTCTGCCCAGGCGCGCTTTGCTGTGCCTGAGCCTGTTGCTGTTGCGCTGCTAGCTCGCGTGCCGCCTGCTGCTGGTGTGCGGCCGCGATAAGTCGGGAGAGGTCGGCCGTCTTCTGCGCTTTCTCCGGCGCGCCCTCGAACCCGGCTTCGACCAGCATGTGGTCGGCGATCGGCACGGCCGGCGGAGCCGAAAGCGCCTTTATGGCGGCATCAAGCGCCTTACTCTGCGCATCAACGCCGAGGTCGACGGCGTTCGCCAAGGATTGCTTGGCGTCGGCGATAACCTTCTGCGCCAGGGCTGTTGCTTGTTCTGCCTGGGCCTGCGCCCGCTTGGCCTCGGCCACCACTTTGGCAAGACCGGCTTGAGTCATGGCTTCCTGTATCTGGGCCTGCTTTTGCTTCTCTTGGGCCGCCGCAACCATCTCGGGCGATGGCTCTTGGGCATCTGGGTCTTGCAGGCCGGTCGCGGACCGAATGCGCTTCACGATCTCGTCGCGGTTCGGCAGGTCCATATTCTCCACGACCAGATCGAGCATCACCATCGCGACCTGTGGCGGCAGCGTCTTCATGGTCTCGAGCAGAGACTCGACCGCGCTCTGGCGCATCGTGGCGTGCCAGTCCGCCTCCGAGATGATGAAATCCGCCTTTGACCGGGTAATATCGTCATCGGGCAGACCGGAATTAAGGGTGATGAACTCGGGCGCGCCGCGCATCGATGTGATGCGGAAGTCCTTCTGCTCGGTGTAGAACTGCTCGATCAAGGAAAGCTGCTTTTCGCCATGGATTTGCGTGGCGAGCCTGAGATTGTCGAACAGATTGGTGGTGGTGGTGCTACCCTGATCCTGCCGGCGCTCGATGGCCACGCCTGACACCGCGTTGGTGTGCCGGCCCATCAATTCGTCCGTTATCCCGGATCGCTGCTGGATCATCGCGATTGAGCGGGACATGATCTCAAGGTGTGACGCCGCCAGTTCGCGGTCGGCATCCATCTTGAGTTCGTAACCTTTTTTCTTGACGATAACCGCGTCGGGCTGAGCTGCTTCCTCGCGATATTCGTCGATATCCTCGACGGCGCCCTCATCCATGATCGTCTTGTTGTTCGATAGGATGAACAGCGCCTTCGAGGCGCGCTTGTTCACGTCCATCTGAATGTCGCGCAGGCCACGGATCATGCCGTATGGCATTCCATCCCGGCCGCGGCGATAGGCCCAGATCGGGGTGAATGGGAACCGATTATGGCGGTACGGGCTTTCGCCGTACCAGAGCAGCCCCTTCGACGTGAACAGCGCTACATGGACGCGCATCGTCAGTTTGCGCACAAGACGTGCCGATCCCGAATGGATCGCCTCGTCGTGGGCATCGCTGAAATCGTAGAGGTCGCCGCCAAACACACCGCCGACCATCATGTGGGTGCGCACCGGCTTTCGGAACCACATTTCGATCACACGCGAGCGCGGCCGGTGGAAGCCATCGACAGTATCGCCGGTGGCGGAGCCAAGGTGCTGCTGGCTGGAGACCTCGTGTGAATCCATCGCCTCGTCGCCATCCGCTTCGAGGCCGCTGGCGTATGTCCCGGCTTCCTCGACAGATTCCTCGATCAACGATGCGCGCTCAGGGAACATGGCGGAGATGATATCGGCGTCGACCCATTTGGATCGGGAAATGAACCTGGCATCGCTCAAATCAAGCTCGGTCGCGGCGCTGTCCCAAAGCATGTTGCGCCAGCTCTCATAGCGCGAATAGACCGGGTCGCCGCCGTTATCGTCCTCGACGCCGGTTTCGAGCCAGCCAACACCGACCTTTACGCTGTCCTCGAAGGATCGGCTGACGTGGAACGGAGAACGGTTAACGTCGCTGACGTATTTCATCAGCGCCGTCTTGCGCTCGGCCGGCTTCCCGTCTTCCTTCCGGCGCGGGAGGATTTTGTAGTCCTTCCGGCTGCGCTTCTCGGTGCCGGTGACCCAATTGATGGCGTTGCTGATGACGTTGTAGACCAGCGGCATCTGGCCGCGATCACGCAAAATCTGCGCGTCGGCCTCATCCCATTGGATATTGTCGAAAAAATCTTCGTCGATGGCCTGCTCGGTTCGGTTCTCCCACTGGCGGTCAAGCTCCCGGCGGTGGATCGAGAGCAGCAAGGAATGTTGGTTGGACATTTCCTCGGTGTCGAGGCTGATCGCGTTCGGATCGCGCTTCTTCGGCATCTGCCGCGCCGGCTTGTCCTGCGCCGGATCGTGCTCCATCGGGGAGCCGGCCTGCTTGACGCGGCGCTGGCTCATATCAAGCCCGCTGGGCTGCGCGTTATCGTCAAACATTGCCCATGATCTCCGCGTGGCGCTCTTTGCCGTCTTGGGTCTTAACGATCGCGTCGGCGACGATCTGCATGGCGTCGGCCGGGCGCGGCGGGATCGTGAGCAGATCGCCGAGGTGGTCGCGGATAATCATGGCGATGCGAATGCAGGTCTTCTTGTCGGGGCTCAGGCCCAGCGACTCGGCGAAGCCAGAGGAAACGTCAGCCGCCCATGCAGGATCGCCGGCTTCCTCTGACCAAATCCACGACAGGTCCATCATCACGACGCATGGCGTGGCCGGCCGGAACGTCGGCAGGATCACCAAGCATGGTAGCCAGCCGTCCTCGCGGTCATTGTACCAAGTTCCGAACACTGTCAGATCGCCGTGGCGCTTCACCCAGGCATTCTTTGTCAGGTCGATGACTTCACGGATCACGCTCGCTCGTCTCCTATGCCGCCATGCCGCTTCCACGGCGCCGGCGCTTAGTTGAACTGCCACCGACAGGCTCGATGTAGACCTGCGCATGCTGGCGTAACCCGTCAGCCGCATTCGAATGCGAATCATGACGTGGCACCGAGGACCAGACGCCCAAACGCGAATTCCACTCTTTTTTGTAGAGCCCGAGATGCACGAGACCGTCCGCGCATCGCGTTTTGTCGAAACGATATTTCGGGAAGGCGTCTCTTACTTGACGAATTGCGATGGTTACGTTCGGTGTGCGTTCGACGGTTTGAATGTTGCGCAGGCCCAAATCGCTGAGGATATCCACCGATGTTTTGAGCTGGTCGGCACCTTGGAAGCGGCGATTGCCGTCATGCGGCAGGTAGTGCGTACCCCAGGTGTAACCAAGCGACTGCATGTGATTCGTGAAATAGCTAAATGGCTCGTCGCTGGCCTCGAAGTAATTGATCCAGTGGTCCATCGCCCCGATGCGCTGGTGAAACCAGATCACCATCAGATCGTTCATGCCGATATCCCAGAAGGTGTTGACCGGCTTCGACGGGTCATGCGGAACATCGCCGATACGATCCTGCCGGCGAGCCATGGCAAGCTGTTCGGCGTAATAGACGCCCTCGGTGCTTTGCTCGAAAGATTCGTCGGGCGTCGAGGGGTATTCCTGCTTCATCATCTGGCTATCGCCAGAGAATTGATTGTCGCGGGTCAGGACATACCAAGAGCGCTGGGCGGCATCGAGCGGGTGCCTGATTTCGGCCTCAACCCGGTCGAAATACTGGTGATCCTTTAAGCTGATGACTACTGAGCCCGGCTCAGATCGGTACTCTTGGGCGGTCCACCACGGCGCGAAGTGGAATTTGTATTGGAGCTTGTCGAGCAGTGTCCCGGCGTCGATATGCGCGCGCGCGGTCTGCGTCATGTCGAAGAACTTGCCCTCGCGTCCCTCGGCGGTGCTCTCTATGAACACTAGCCCTGACGGCGACACCGCCGGCAGCGAGCCGGTCAGCACCTCGCGGGCCTTGTGCGGGTGCTCGGCGCAGATTTTGCCGAATTCTGAGACGTGCAGGAATTGAAGGGTGTTCGAGCGGGCTGAGGTGGCGACACGTAAGCTCGAACCATTTGCCAGGACAAGCTCCGACGCCGAGTCGCGGGCCAGCGGGTTTTCGGCCTTCACCGGCAGCGGTAGGTTGTCATAAGCGAATTTGATCTTGCGGAAGATGATGCCGGCCGCTTCTTGGTCCTGCGCAATGACCGCGGCCTGGGTGTTCGCCGTGAACAGGCAGGTGTCCAGCATCAGCATCTGGATCAAGGTCGAGAACCCGCGCTGGCGCGCCTTGAGGATGATGTTGCGATACCAGAGGTTATTGAGCAGGCGTTGCTGTTCTTCCCATGGCAGGAACAGCACCTTCACGCCGTCCTTGTTGAGCACGAAGTAGAGGTGCCGCAGGCGCCAAGCGCCATCCCTCATGCAAGCGCCCTGCTCGATCAGGTTCGTGGGCTCGAAATCAGGCGTCACCTTGATCTTGGCGATCAAGGCGAGTTCTTCTTCCTTCGTCAGTTTCGGTGCGCCGGCTTCTTCCAAGGTGGTTACGCCCCTGCCGCCTGGGCGCGGGCGGCGCGCGCTTCGCGGACAAGCTTGACCCCTGCCAGCTTCTTGCTATCGCCGCGCAAGCTGGCGGCGTGCTCGACTGGCCCATATCGATCGGTCAGGACCGCGCCGGCCTTGATGGCTTTGGCCTTCTTGCCAAGGCTGATATCGAAGTGGATCCAGGACGCATCGCGGTGCTTGCCGTGGGAGAGCGTGGGGTGGCCCTGTATCCATTTCTGCCGCACGCCGATGAGATCGGCCATCGCCAGCAATTCATCGAGCGTGTCGGCCCAGAGATGGCACATGACCATATTGCCGAAGCGATGGCGCACATCATCGACGAAGACGGCCATTGTCTTAGAACCTCGGCACGCGGGCGAGGGCAGGACTGGCAGGTTCATATTCGCCACACCAGCCGCTATCGCCGGAGACTGGAGGCCATCCGCCAAGCGTCGGTGTCCGGCGGCGACAATCACCCGCACCGGTTTTGGTAAGCAATTGGAAGAATATGCAATCTCGGCACGGGCCGAATTTTTGGCATGATGCCACTGGTTACGCCTCCGCCTTGAAATCGTATTCGCCGGGCTCGACGCCGGGAGAGATCGAGATGCGCTTGATGGTCACGGCAATCTGCGTCGATCGCTCGCGTTCCTCGATCAGATCGGCCACCACCGGATAAGAACCGATGGCGGCGCCGATCCCGATGGGGATGAAATCGCTCATAGGGTGGAAGCCGGCGGCGACGGAGATCACCGCGAGAAAGAACGCGCCGGCCGCGACGATGAAGCCGATGCCGGCTGCCTGGATGGCAGCACGGGAATGGATCGAGAAAGCCTTGAGCATCACTTGTCTCCTGGGGTTGCTGCCTTCTCGGCACGTTTGATCGCGCGGTAGCCGCGCATGTAGGCGGCGCGGTCGCGTTTCGGTGGGCGCTTGGCCTGGCTGCCGTCTCGGCGAAGATCGGCTTCCATGGCGGGGTGGATCACCAAGACGTTGCCCTCCGCCAACATGGGCGGAGTGGCGTCGGGCCAAGTCTCCTTGGCTTCGTCGAGGCTGATAAACACAGCGTTCGGTTCGGTGATGGAGGAAAAAAGGGCCTCGTCCATCACACTGCCTATGCCCTTCGGGGCCTCATCGGCAGGCATGACGTGGCGCCCGACCGCCACCATGGCGGCGGCATCGACCTGCTTGGCAGGCGTCTCGCCGCGCATCTTGGCGCAGAGCTTCGCTGCCTGCTCCATCGAGAGTGGGCCTTTGGTCCGCGTGGCATGAACGAAAGCGCGTCGATGCCGTTCTGCCTCGTCCCGTATGTCCTCCGCCAACGTCTTGTAGAATTCCGATGCGGGGACATGGCGATGCGTACCGTCTGCGTTGATGACGGTCGCGACGGTCTGGTCTGGGCCAGATGCCAGATCGACTCCGACAAGGGTGGGCGCGACCAGCGCGTCCATGCACTCCTTGATGTCTGCCGGCGTCACGGCGTCGATCCGCTTGCTTAGGTCTTCGACGGCTGGCGGCCTCGGCACACATCGGTGAGCGCGGCCGACCAGGGCGAGCGAAGCGCTACAGCGCGGACAACGGGCCTGCGACATAGTTACTGCTCCCGCTTATTGCCGCCGGCGCCGGCTTCAATGTGCTTGGTCGTGGCGGCCTGCCCCTTCTGGTAGGGCATCCACTCGGCGTAGCGCCCGCGTGGCTTAACCAAGCGCAGGTCAGCCTCGTCCTGCACAAGATCGACGCTGCTTGTCAGAACGGCCATGCCATTGCTGCCGTAGACGACAAGGTTGACCATCCGATCGCTCCACACATGGCAGATCATGGCCGCAAGCGGCTTTGCTGGGTCGATGTGGAGGCCTTTGAAATCCGCTCCCGGCGTGAACCATACGATGCGGCCATTGGTGGGGTGGATCACGGCCGGCCCTCCGTCTTGTCGGCTTCGGCAGCCTGCTGAGTGAACAGGGTGTTCGGCCAGCCGCCGTGCATGGTGAGGTCAAGGCGGTCTGCGTTCTCGTTTCGAACCTTGATCGCAGCTTCCAACTCATTCCGCAGCCGGTCGCCTTCTGCGAGCAGTTGCTCCAATTGTCCGGGCTGGATCGGACCCGGCATGATCGGCACGCCGATGTGCACCATCGCGCCCAGCACATTTTTGGCAGCGGCGACCGTATTGATAGGCATCGGCTCGCTGCCATTAGAGCCACGCATCTTGGCGGCCTGTTCGTCCGTCCATTGCGTACCTGCCATAAATTGTTGCTCAGGCGTCAATGGCTCAGGCTCTTCCTCCGGCTCGACGATCTGGTCCTTGATGAAGCCGAGCGCGTCGTCGATATCGGTGGCGGCGTAAAGCGTTTCGCTAAACCGCATGTGGCTCGGCGGCTCGCTCACGATAAACCCGCCATTTGGTGCCCTGGCGATAACGAGACTGGTGTATGCCAGCTGCTGCCGTTCGGCCGGCGGCACGGTGCCATCGGCCTGCGTCATCGGCTTCGGCTTCGGCTCATATGAGAAGTCACCGCGCATTGGCTACTTCCGCTTGCGCGTCTTGGGCGCGGCGAACTTGATGCGCACCTTGCGGACCGGGAACGAGATGCCGGCCTTGATGCAAGAGGCGATGAACTGGCGCTCGCCATAGTTCGGCCGCCCGACCTTGACGACATATTCGGAGGTGTCCTTGACCCCGCCGTAGATGCGCTTGCGGCAGGCCGACACCACAAGGTTCGGGTTGACGAACTTTACGGCCTTGTGGGCTCCGCTGTCTTCCAGATGGCGGATCACGGTTGCGATGTGCCGGCTCATTCTTCAATCTCCTGTGCTGTGGCTTCGATGGTTACGGGTTCGCTGTCATCGGCGATCGCACGCGGCTTGTGCTCGACGGGCCGAATGACATTGAAGCCAAGGGCGCGACCGATCGCGGCCAGTTGGCTTTCCTCGCGCTGTTCTTCGACAATCCGGGATGGGTCTTTGAACCGATCCTTGCGCCTGTTGATGAGCCAGAATTTGCCGGCGTTCACATCGGCGGGGACGTGTTCGAGGACTTCGACACGGACAGGATTGCCCTCGTACTGGAAGACCTTCTCGGTCACGTATTCGTACCCAATCGCGCGCTGGGCGAAGGCCCGCTCGACCTGACCGTCGAACTGGTCTTTGCCTGCTGCTACGGACTCGGCAAAGTCTATGTTCGCCTGGCCCCATGCCCAGATGGTCGACTGAGCGACACCGAACGCGAGCGCAAGGTCCGCATCGGTCGCGCCTCTCACACAGAGGTTGCGCGCGATCTTGGCGTACTCGGGCTTGTATTTGGTCTGCGCCCCGCCGCCCTTGTTGCCAACGGCGTTTTTATTGCCTTTCGGCGCACCGGCACCGGGTTTGCGCTTTCGGCGCGCCGTGGTCTTCTCAGTGCTGTCGGTGGCCTTCGTAACCATGCCGCATGGTGTAACCACACTCGCTTTGTTCGGCAGGCCGGGCTCTGGGCTTATCCCACGCAGGTTGGCTTAATCCACCGGCGATGGCGGCGAACACAATAGCGCGCATTGCCTTTCTAAGCGGCTCTGAGTGCGGTAATGGTTGCGGCGTCGTTGTGTGCCGCCTGTGTCCTCGCTGGCTCGCCGGCACCAACGATAAGGCCCCGGAGACGCCAATCTCCGGGGCCGAACATTTGGGTGTCGTCAACGATATAGTGGTTACGGGCGCTCGCCCGAGCCCTTGCAGGTTTCGCACTTGCAGCCGTCGCAGGTCGGACAGGTCATGGTGCCGCCATCTTCCTCGTCATCGACCCAGCCATTGCCTTGGCATTCGGGGCAGTCGGCAAAGTCCATTCCGGTGCCGTCGCATTCCTCACATTTCCAGTCGTCGAGCTTTGGTGTGGGCTGGCTCATGGTTACGCGGCTCGTGCCCGGTCGATCAGTTCTGCCGGCTGGTCGCCCGCCGCGTTCAGCACGTCGGCGATTTCCTCGGCGGTGCCGACGTGGGCAATCAGGCCATCGGAAAGGCTGATAAGCGCTCGCTGCGATTTTTCGACCATGAATCCGATGATCCATCGCTCCTTGCGGCCCTTCCTTCCGGCGATCTGGCCGGGCACGATATCGAGAGGCTCCCAAACGACTTTCATAGTTACGCTCTCTTCGGTTCGATGTTGATCTCTGGATACTTCGCCTTGAACTGCTCGACCGTCATGACTTCTTGGGTCTCAATGGCGGTTGCCTTGCTCCAATCGAGCGCCGGCAGTTCTTCCCCAGGGGGGAACCATCTGGTATGCCCGACCTGCCCCATTTCCAGAGTGTGAACCCTGATCAGACGCATTTTCGTTTCCCTTACTGGTTGGTATGAGTTCCGACGCGGCGGTTCCAAGCCTCGATGAGAAGCTCGCGCCGATAGCGATTTGGGAACGTAGCGCCGCAGTCGTAGCAGCACATCGACCAAACATCATCGTCGCAATGTAACCGGGAGCGGCTGATTTTTCCGTGGTTATCGCAGCGAATATCTTGGCTGCCGCAAAAGGGGCATGGCTTGAATTTTGTATCGGGCACTGGCCGCTCCTACTTGCGAAAGTGCGGCGATGTGAGCCCGCCGAGGATCATGTCCATGGCGATGGCGCGGTTGCGGTGCTGCGAGCGGTCGCCGTCCGCCTCTGCCACAAGTTTGCTCGGGATATGCGTCACGCGCACGCCACTTTCGGTACCGACATGCTGCCCTCCGGGCGGCTGGCGGTGCAGGGCTTCTACCTTTAAATCCTCGTCGGCCAAGGTTGCGATGACATTCATAAAGCGGTCAGTCATGAGTACGATTCCTCCGTTTTGATCTCGATAGCGCGCCGGACATCGGGCTCTCCGAGGCCGGACGCCACCACCTCGCGCGCGCCGGCCACATCGATGTATTTCTGCGTATCGCGGTCAAAAATGACCACGGGCGCGTGCGGGTCCAATTTCAGGAGGATGTTGATGAGGTCGCTGGCCTTCATAGTTGCTTCTCCATCGTGATTGCGGCGCGCAGCACTTCGACGAATTCGGCGTGTGGTCCGGTGCCCACAACGGCCCCAATGCGCCATTTCTGCTTATGGGGCCACCAGTCGGCCAGGACACGGCCTCTCCCGGCGCGGGCCTTCTCCCGAACCTGCCAGTGATAGGCGTCGTTCTGCCGGACGGTTCCGAACTGCTCGATCTTCTTGCGCAGGCCGGGTGTGAGCTTAAAGACGGTCGGCCCGGCCCGGCGGGTCTTCGGCCTACCGGTGAGATCGCTCATACTCAGGCCAAGCTCGTCGAAACCGTCGCCATAGTCGAGCCCGGCGATCTCATGCGCCATGGCGAAAGCTGCGCCGTCCGGCATGTCGTCTGGAACGAGATCGAGCGCGTCATTGAAGCTCATGCGCTGCCGGCTCATGATGCATCCGCCTTTTCCGCCGCCTTGAGCGCGTCGGTGATTTTGTCGATCTGCGGGGCGAGGCGGTGCAGCGTATCGGCCAGCCACTGGTAGTCGTCGGGGATATCGGCCCGCGTCACGCGCCCGCTCTCGATCATGTCGGACAGGCCATCGTACAGCTTGCCGTATTCCGCGATCAGGGCCAGCGCCTCGTCTTTGGTTACCGGCTCGGGGTAGCATTCCTCGATCTCGATTTCTTCCATCACGAGCATAAATTGATCGGGATCGTCCCGGTCCGCACGCTCATTATCGGCCATGGTCTGCCGGGCAATGAATTCGGCTTCGTCGCAGTTGGTGGCTTCGACGTGATCGCTCCATGTGCCGGACTCGTCGTTGGAATAGCGCCCGTAGATCGCATACCGCTGGCGCGGCTGATCGGTGATAAGGTCGAGCCAGATCACGGTGAACTCGTCGGCCACCTCATCGAGACGATCGGAATAATCGCTGTCAGAGCCGAAGCTCTCGTAGTCGACGTAACGAGACGCCAGATCGAGAGCGGCAGCGTCGGCGATCTCATCGTAGACCGGCACAAAATCGTTATCCCGATTGATCTCGACAGTGGTTGTCAGTTCGCCGTGATCCTTGTGGGTCGTGGTGCATTTGAATTTGGTCATGTAATCCTCGCTGTTGGTTGCTCCCGGCGCCAACCGGGCTGTAGCTACGCGGCTTCGATATCGGTATTGCGCACGATGGCGATGATAGTCATGGCCGGCGATAGCGAAACAGCCGGCAGATTGGGGTTGTCGAATGACAGCCCTGAAACGGCGACTTCGCCTTCGGAGTCTGCGATATCCGGCGACTTGCCTTTCAGGCCGCAGGCAATTCTCCGGGCCTGCTCCGGGCTGTTCGCCTTGATGTAGGCGGTCGCGCAGACGCGCATATCGACGCGGTAGATGTTCATCGGTAATCTCCTATTGAACGTCAGAGGGTTTGAGGTTTAGCCACACCATCAGGCGCAGCAGTTTGGCGGTGGCGAGCGGGATGCGAGCCCCGTTCGCATAGGCGCTGACTTGGCGCAGGGATCGGCCGAGGAATTCGGCGGCGGCGGTCTGCGTCAGACCAAGGGCCTTGAGGGCGGCGCTGAATTGCTCTGGCGTCACGAGGCGCGCTCCCAGCGGCGGGAGAACCGGCCAAGCCATTCGCGTTGTTCTTCGGTCAGGCTCTCATCGAACAGGTGCTCGTCGGCGGAGCCGAGTTGTAGGCCGTTAATTACCTGCCAACGCCGGTATTCATAGATCAGCGCATAAAGTTCGATTGCCCGCGAGTCTCGATCTGCCGTCATGGTTATGACCCTTTCCCGATCCGCAGCACGCCGGCCGCGCCAGACACGGGACGCCCGAGACTGGCCTTGTCGGCGGCGCGCCGGCCTTCCGCCACCGCGCGCTCATCCATGTGCCGCGGTGCCGCCGCAGCCTCTTCGGTCAGCTTGATCCCCTTCTCTTTCATCAAAGCGGAGATTGCCGTGTCTTTGATTGCCACCAAGGCGCGGCTGTTGTCCGATGCCGTGTGCTCTGAGCCCCGCCGCAGATCAACCAGGCGTTCGGCGATGCGCGACGTGCAGCCGCTGACAAAACCGTTGATGACGCGCCAGCGGGCGCTACCGACATACAGGCATTGCATCAGGTGCTCTGCCAGAGACGCCCTGACGTGCTCCGCTAAGGCATCGAGCAGCCAAGCCCCAAATTCGGCGTCCGAACGCATTCCGCAGAACACAAAACCGCTCAGCGATCGCCAGCCCTCACAGCCGCAAAACGCGGCTACGCTGCCAGTGAGCGAAGCCTTGATGTTGTGGGGATCGCTCGCGCCGGAGGCCGCAGATTGCAGGATCGCCTTTTCTTCCTTGGTGAGCCGCAGGTCTTCCGCCGTCACCTCGTAGGCGTCCATCATCGCTTGAGCGCGAGCCAGCGCAGCAAGCGCCTCGGCCTCGGTGCAGCCATTCTCGACGGTCTTCGCCATCAGGCCGCGAATCTTATCGATCAAATTTTTCCGGTTCATGCCGAAATCCTTTCGTGATCGCACCACATGCCACCCCACTGGTCAGCCATCGCTTCGGCGATTCCGGGGAAGAACCGGCTGCGCTCCTTCCAGCGGTGGGCCGAGGGCGGCATCTTGGCTACCCGCTGCTCGCGGCCTTCGACGATGTTGGTTGGCGTGAGCAGCGGCAGGTTCTTGAGCCAGAAGCATGTGCGCTTCGTCTCGCCATGCCCGAACTGCCACGGCTGGACCGATTGCGCCGGCGGCGCGTAGTTCTCGATCAGAGCCTTGGCGTGGCGGTGCATGACCGGGTTCTCGACGCAGATGCGTTCAATCGGCGCGTTCCAGAACGATGAAAACAAGGCCGCGCCCTCCGCAAGGTCGGACCACATTTCGTCCTTGGTCTTGCCCGGCGGCGGCGTGGTCAGCCAGCGCACGCCGCTGTTGCAGAGACGAGTGCATGGCGGGTGGGCGACCATCAGCAGGTCCCAGCCGTCGCCGAGCAGATCGCGGGCGTCGCCGACGATGTGCTTGTTGCTACGGTCATCGGCCGGCAGCAGGTCGCAGGACCAAGCATCATGACCACGCATCGCAAAGGCGCGGCGGACAATCCCAGAAAACTCGCAAGCGATGAGAACACGCACGCTCAGCCCTCCAACATGATGGTGTCGGACTGCTCGATGGCTGCGGCCAGGACGCGCGCCTCAAGGGCTTGGTCTATGAAAATTTGGCTAAGCCGCTCCGTGCCGGCGCTTTCCTTCATCAATTCGGCCGCTTCGTCATAGCGGGTTGCCGCCGAATATAAGCAGTTCGTCAATGTGCTCCTGCTCGCCTTCATCTCGTTCCCCTCGCTGTTGGGCCTCGCCAAAGGCCGTTCAAGAACTACAGATATTCTATACACGCAATTTCTACGTTGTGCAATATTTGCGCATAAAAAAAGAGGGGCCGAAGCCCCTCTATTTCCGATATCCTGTATCGATGGATTGGCTCCGGGCTACTTCTCGTCCGGCTTGCGCGCACCCAGAATGACCGGGAAGCGGGTTTCACGGTCAGCGCGCGGGAGCTGGACCTTCGTCAACTCGCGCCCCCCCACAAAAGCATTCCAGGCGGAGACAAACAGGGCAAACCGCTGCTCCCTGCGCATGCGCTTCTCTGTCCCGATGCGATTGCGCAGCGCCAAAATAGGCGAGCCGGCGCGCAAATTCTCGCCGGTCCCGAAGCCGTCCAAGAATTCATCAGCCTTGTCACGATGCTTGAACGAGCCGAGGTACAGAAGCGCTGCCAATGGCGCGGCATAGCTGTTGGTCCACCCCTTTCCGCGCCGGGCGAGATCGACCCACTCGACGATCTCGGGGTTTTCGTCGACGAAGGCGCGCACTTCGTGCTTCGGCGTAACCGCGCCGTGCATGAGGTTCCCTTTCCGGTAGCCGATGCAAAGCACGGCCGCCGCGCCAAGTGTCGCCGCGTTCTTGCCGTAATTCCCGATGCTCAGAATGTCCGATGACGTGCGCGTCATTCCCACGTCGATGGTGTCAAAGGCATCGTCACTCACGCCCTCGGTGACCAGTGTCTTGAACGGCATATCGGCCTCGATGCAGGCCCACAGCCGATGTTGGCCATCGAGCAATCGCGTCTTCCCGAAGATGATGGACTCGCCGTTTTCCTTCCATTTGCCGGCCTTCATATCGCGGGCGTATTGATCGACGCGCTTGTTTTTAATCGGCCTGTTATGCACGTTCCATTCGGTCAACCAAACGGTCGCGATCTTCGGCGTGACTATCTTGGAGTAGGTCTGAATTGTCATAGGCAATCTCCTGCTGAATTTGTCGTCGACGATGGCTGCTAGTCCGATTTCCCTTTCAACGCCGCCGCCATCCGCTCGCCGAGCAGCGTCTTGCCGGCCTGCCTTGGGGCTGTGACGTGCCGGCGGGCCGGCGCGTCCGGTTTGTGATCATGCGTCTCGGAAACGTATTGCCGAGGTGCATAGGTGCGGCTTCTCGCTTCAACGTGGCTTCGGCGCATTCATCGTCCTCCGTTTGGTTTATGTTAAATCGCGTCTCAGGCCGCGCCGGCCTCTACTTTTTTGACCCACCCCTTGCCATCGACAAAGGCGTATCCCTTGGCGGCCATGTCTGCGTCGAGCTTCGCCAGCCGGGCCGAATCCTCCGGGCTCGGCTGGTAATCCTTCCACCGCTTCTCGGTCAGCCACGTCAGCGCGCGTGCGACAAACGGGGTTCCGACCTTATTCTCACGCGCTAGCTCGCGGGCGTATGATTTAGCGGACTCGATAATAACATCGGGGTCCTCGCCCGACTTGATCGCCGCGAGGAACTTGATTCTCGCCGGCTCTTTTGGATTGGCGCCCTGGCGCTTCGGGTAACTCTCCCAAAACTTTTGGAATAGAGCACCCCAGATCGCGCCGGCTGTCGCGACAGCGACCGCCGAAATATCTTTCTTGCTTAGATCATGTTCCCTTCCCTTCGCTTCCTCTCCCTTCCCTTCCCTTCCCTTCCCTTGGACAACGTTACGTTTGTCCGTGCCGTAATCGTCACGATCTCCGTTACGATCTACGTTACGATCTACGTCACGTTCAGGTGTCGACGGCTCTTGTGCACGCCGTCGCGCTTCCGTGGCGGCGGCGGTGCGCTTGCGCTGTGATTTCCGCTTACCGTCAGCCTCAAGCGCCTTTTCCGCGATTACCGGATGGTAAAGCCGCCCATCAGAGCAGAGCGTGAAGGCGTGGAGCGCGCCACTCTTGACCGCGCGCCACGCTTCGATATCGCGGCCAAAGCCGGCGAGGTTTGATAGAAGCCTGTCGTCGGTCGGTAAGCTCGCCGCCGGGACCTGATGCCACGCAGTACACCACAACAGGACAGCCGCGCGAAATGCATCTCCGGTGGAGAGGATGGCGATCTCGCTATCGCGCAACCTCACTACGTCGAGCGGCATGTACGGGAAATCCCGCAGGTCAAGATCGGGCGGCGTGAATGGTGCCGGCTCATCCATTACGGCAACATTCCAAGCGCGTGCATGTAGGTTTCGAGGATTTCCTCGCCCTCGCGCCGCTCGTCAGCGTCTTGCTTGCGCATCCGCACGATGGCGCGCAGGGCCTTGGCGTCGAAGCCGTTGCCTTTGGCCTCGGCGTAGACATTGCGAATGTCGTCGGAGGTCGCCTTCTTTTCTTCCTCAAGACGCTCGATACGCTCGATGATCGCCTTGAGTTGATCCTTAGCGACCTGAGTATGGCCTTCGCCGGAGTTGTGACCGGCTCCGGGGCCAATATCGGGATCGGACATTTTGCTCTCTCCTACGGTGGTGGTGGGGACGCGGCACAAAGCTGGTTACGATAGCGCGGCGCTGGCTTCCTCGATCTTCTTCTGAGCAAACCGGATGGCGCGCCTTGCCGCCGTGGTCTCGTCGCGCGGTGTGCAGGGGATCGGGATTGTGATCTGCCGCGTGCCAAACATGAATTTCGCGGTGATATGCTTTGTCTTGACGAACACCGCATCGGTGATGCCGAGGCTACGCAAGAATTCGTCGACCGCAGACGCGGTGAATCCAAGCTGGCGCGGAGAGATTTCTTCGCGGCGTTTCGTCATGCCGCCGCCGGGATCGCGTCGAACAGGCCCGGCTCACGATCGCCAAGACAATTTGCGGTTTGCGCCTGAATGGCCGGCGGAACAGGATCGAATTTCCCGTGCTCTTTTCCCCAACCTTGGAAGCCGGGCCGTGTCTCGCGCGAGAATAGGTCGCACCGGGACTGGCCCGGCGTTCGCTTGGCGACCATCTCGTAAAACTCGTCCGGCTTGCGCGAATGCTCGCGGGCGATGCCGTCGAACATGCCATTGAACTGCGCATGGCTTTGGTATTCGTCACCGAAAACGCCCAACAAAACGCTCTCGTGATATCCGGCTGAGCGATATCCAGTGCAGCGCCGAGGCTTGCCGTTCTTGGTGACTTTTCGCCAAACCAGTTCTGTCTTGTAGAGCGCGCCCCAATCATCGAGCAGCTTGAACGACTTTTTCAACGTCGGTGGGCAAGCCCAGAGAAGAACGATGCCATTTGCGCGCATGAGGTGACCGATCGGCAGCGCGCCGATCTCATCCCAGGTCATCGTCTCGTAGTGGCCGCCGCCAGATTTGGCCTGTCCCTTTCCCGAATAAGTGTCGAACTCGGTCGGCGGATCGATAACCGCCACATCAAAGCCAAACATCGGCAGTTCGCCAAAGACCCAACGATCCATCACACATCCCCGCCTTCGGCGCCGGTCGGCGATGGAAGAGCAAGTACGGCCCCGCCAGAAGATTGGCGGGCCGAGGCGAGAGATGCTGGCCGTTGCTTTGCGAAGCCTTTACGTGCGGGATTGCCGATGCCGCGGTCTTTGAATGTCTGGACTGCCGCCCTCGCCCATCGCAGTGCGCTTGAGCTTCCCGGCACGGCCCGCGCGATCTCGTCAAAGACCCACTCGTTCTTCTTCACCGCGTACATAATGGTGGTGTGATCGCGACCACCAATCTTGCGGCCGATCATCGGATAGCTCGCGCTTGGGATCAGGTGAGCACACAGCAGACATACGATGTGCCTGGCGGTTACAATGTCACGATGCCGGCGGGGACTATCGATTGCCGCCAAGCTAATCTCAGTTACTTCACTGACGGCCTTCTTGATCTCTTCGATTTTATATGCGCGTAGCGCCGGCCCTAACGTGACAGTCACCTTCACATTCCAGATAGGAAAGCCAAAGCGTCCGACTAATTTCCCGGTGATTAAAGGCATCGGCGTCGGCGGCGGGCGCTTCGGCGATACGGCAGGAACACGCCGCGAAGCTATAATGCTCTCGGCGGCGCGCCGCGCCCGCACCCTTGCCGCAGCTTCCCGCACATCGTCAGCGGTTTCGCAATCATCCGTGACGAGAACAGCCGGCATCAGTCACCCCGTCCATTTTCCGTTGGCCACGTAGCGCGGCGCGCCTTCATCCCGAGCAGCTCTTTCGCCGCGACCAACTGAGTCTGAGCCGCAGCCAAATCGTGATCGCTATGGCTCCGGCCAGCTTGGCGAGCGATGGAGATTTCGTGTTCGAGCCGGTGGACCTCATCGCGCAGCACCGCGACAAATTCCGAGCGAATGCGTTCCATGATCCAATGTGGAATAACCTTTGATCGAAGCTTGCGGAGATTTTCGAGAGTGCCCGGAGACACACCGATGCGGGTTGCCACGAATTTTCGCGCGGTAGCGATGCGCAGCCCGAGCCTGTCAGCCTCTGCGTCCTCGACGATCCGAATGTAACGGGATGCCGTTTCGGCATCAGCGATAGCGTTCATAATTACGTGCTCACTTGTCCTTCGACAGGGGATGATTTCGACCGGCACGCGATGCTTGATGATCCGCATGGACACACCAGACACATCGACCCCGCCCATTCCCCTGCCCCGTCTCAGTGACGAGGCCCTTGAACTCATCAGTCGCCGCCTCGGATTTCAGCCGATGACGATTGACCTGCGGCCCTACGTCTTGCCGACGCAGGCATTCAGCCCGTGCGTCCTCCGAGCGGCGCGCCGCTGGGGCGTGCCGCCTGCATCCATTGTGAGGTGATGTGCGCTGGTGAGGTCATGCCGCGACACCCGTGGCGACCATGCCCCAAAGCTCCGGGTCAGCTTCCATCTCCAACAGCTCAAGAGCTTCGGTCATGAGATAGAAGTATTTGGGGGGAATGCGGCCTTCGCTACGCCAGCCTGAAATCGCCTGCGGCGATCTGCCGGTCATAACGATAATTGCTCCGGTCCCGCCAAGGGCGGCCAGAACATCCTCTACCGAATTCAGTCTCTTTCGCTTCATCCTCAAACCGTAATACCGAAAATCGGTATTAGTCAAGAGGACAGGTTATCGGAATATGAGGGGGGAGGCTTCTCTGGAATATTAACGCCATGACAAGTCCCGAATCTTTAGATGAAGTCGCCGATCGCCTCGAATTGACGAGGCGCGCACTTGGGTATCCAACCCAAGCATCCTTCGCGACGGCGGCCGGCATGACGCCGCAGAAGTGGAATAATTACGTCTCCAAACGAGGCGACCGCATCCCAATTGACAAGGCTTTGCTGCTTTGCCAGCGGTTCGGCCTGAGCCTCGATTGGATATATCGTGGGGATATGGGGGCCTTGCCTGTGCGGCTGGCCAAGGAGATAGAAGTCTTGCGAGCCGGCGAGACGACTAACTCAATCCCTCGACCAAAAACCGCCTGACCAATAAAATCGTAATTTCCAATATCTTTATTGCGTCAGCAGTATCTTCTGGAAGCTGGGCGGCCAGTTGAATGGCATGCCTATACTTCCACTGATCAATCCTTTCTACTTTCTGAACTTCACTTTCTGGGCCTCCCCCTTCGCAGACTACCCTAAGCATATAGCAAAATCTCCGGATTTTATTTTATTGTTAGACGAATGCTTCCCGAATATTAAACAGCAATACGCGGATACCCGAAACCCCAAATTGCCGCTTAGGTCCTATGATCGTTAACGGCGAGCGCGCCAAAATATTAAATACCGTTTTTCGGTATTTTGATTGACCGATCTACCGATTCTCGGTATTGCTGGGCGAGGCAATATGTGAGGGTCCGTGACCAACTCCAATCGACCAGACCAGGACGATGCTGCTCATCAGGCCGCGCGTGATCGCGCATCGGCCACAGCGGTCTCAGCAGACCGGCTTATGGCGTGGGACGAACTCGGCCTCCTGACGCCTGACGAGCGGAAATCCTATTGGGCGAAATGGTCCGACCGAAAGGTTGAGCCGCACCCGCCCGGCACAATCCAATTCGATTTTACGGAAGATCGGCACGACCGCCTTTTCGCGGACACCGCCGAGAACATCAAATACGGGGAGTGATCAATGTCGCGAGAGATTTGGGAAGCCGGACGCGATTTGGCCGGCTGCATCCTCGGAGGATGCTCGATGTTGTTCGTCGCCGCCATCGCCTGCAAAGCGTTCACGGGGTACTAAGCGTGGGCGGATACAGCGAGATCGCAGCCGGCCTTGCCGAGCCCCCACGTCATCGACGCAGCACCACCAGTGTAGCCGCCGGGCGCTCTATGGAGAGCCGTCGCAGCCCGTTGCACGAACAGATCATCGCCTTTCTGTCGGCCCAGCCACAGGGAGCGACCGACGAGGCGATGCAGGATGGCCTCGGCATGGCGCAGAACACGCAGCGCCCGCGCCGCCGCGAACTTGAGCAGCAGGGCATTGTTGAAGCGAGTGGCCAAACCGCGTTGACGCGCGCGGGCCGTAAGGCGGTGCTATGGCGACTCAAGGACAGAAAGGCTGCGCCGTGATGGGCATGTTTTTACTTGGCGGCCTTTGCGCCTGCATTTTCGCGTTTCTTTTTGCGCTCGTTCGGCAAGAGGTCAGGGACACGGTGGGGCTGCGCTTCCCTGACCGGGCGACTTACTGCCTCTCATGCAGCGTCGTGATCTGCGTCTCTCTTGTCGGCGGTGCCGTCGCCGTCGCTGTGAACATCGGAACTGTCGGATTTTAGTTTCTCCCAGACTGGCGGTCGGTGGCTCCCCATCGGCCGCCGCTTTTTTTAACGAACAAATCGGAGATCGGTAATGACTGTCGGCAAGAAGCCTACGAAAAAGCGCGAGGCGGCGCGTGTCGAAAAGCCCGAAACCACCGAGGACAATGCTTCGGTCGCCGCTACCATCATCGACGTTGAATCGCTCGATGCCGAGCAGGTGTTTGCCGAAGGAGGATCGGCCTCGGTTATTGCGATGGTCGAGAAGTCATTGGCCGAGGCCCCATCGGATATTTCAACGGCGAGCGGGCGCAAGGCCATCATCTCTTTCGCGCGCCGGATCACGCGCACCAAGACCATGCTGGACGAGATCGGCAAGAGCGTTGCTGCTGAATGGAAGAAGAAAGCTGGCGGCGTCGATGCGGAGCGCAGGGCGATCAAGGACAGCCTCGATGAGTTTGTCGTGACGGTGCGCAAGCCGGTTGATGACTATGAGGCGAAAGAAACGCTGCGGCTCGACGAGCAGGCCGGGCGGTTGGCGTGGATCGAGGCTCAGGCCGCGTTCGAGACGCAGGAACCATCGGCAAAGGATATCAGCGAGCGCATCGAGCAGCTCGCGGCCTATGGCGGCAATTGGGATTGGCAGGAGTTTGCGAGCCGCGCCGATGATGCGCGCGCGCGCGTGATGGAAGCTCTCAAGGTCGCGCTGGGTCTGGCGATGGCGCGAGAGGCGCAACAGGCCGAACTGGAACGGCTGCGCGCCGACGCGGCCAGACGCGATCAGGCGGACCGCGACCGCGCAATTGCAGCGCAAGCTGCCGACGCCGCGCGCCGGGCTGCCGAGAAGGAAACGTCGGAGAAGGTGGCGGATGCCGCCCTCGGTGAGGCCGAGGCGCGGCGCAAAGCCGAGGAAGCCGATCAGGCGCGCATTGCCGCCGTCGCAGAGGCCGAAGCTGTGCGCCGCCGCGCCAGTGATGACGCGAAAGCCGCCGCCGTCGATGCGGCAGAGAAGGCAATCGAGGCCGAGCGTCAACGAGTCGCCGATGAACGCGCCGCTGAGCAGCGCGCCGCAGACGCCAGGGCTGCCGATAAGGCGCATCGCGGCAAAATCAACGGTGCCGCTTGCGCCGCGCTGGTCTCAGCCGGCATTCCCGACGACATGGCAAAGCTCGCCATGATCGAGATTATCCAAGGGCGCGTGCCCGCCGTGACCATTTCTTACTGAGGGCCGAATGCAGCAAGCCATACCGAACGATGAGATCGAGTTCCACATGCCGGCGGCACAGCCGGTCGGTCATCAGGAAATTGCTGTGATGGGCCGACAGTCGGTTGCTCCCATGGCAATGCCAGCCGCGCCCGCGAATGCCGGCGCCATCGATCTGATGGAAATGATCAAGATCGCGGTGCAGGCCGGCAATCTCGATCTCGTCCGCGAAATGCGTTCGATCCAGAAGGAGTGGGAGGCTGACCAAGCTCGCAAAGCATTCATCACCGCCTTCGCCGATGCGAAAGCCCAGATCAAGCCGATCGCGCGAAACCGGCGCGTGTCCTTCGAGGCTAAGAACGGCGGGAGCGATGTGGATTATCGACACGAAGATATCGCCGCCATCGCGGAGGCCGTTGACGAGATTTTGGCCAACCACGGGCTGTCATACAATTGGAAATGCGACAACGAATTTGAATCCGGCAAGGTGTCCGTCACCTGCGTCATGCGACACCGGCTTGGCTACGAGGAACACACCCACCTCAACGGCAAGGCCGATATCGGGGCCGGCAAGAATGCGCTCCAAGCCATTGCCTCGGCGACCCAATATCTGAGCCGATATACCCTCAAGCTCGCGCTCGGCCTCGCCGTGAAACACGATGATGATGGCCGCGCCTCCGGCGAGCCCGTCGATGACCGTCCTTCCAACCGACACGACCCCGGCGAGACCATCACCCTGGCGCAGGCCGATCAGATCATTGATCTGCTGGAAGCCAAGGGCATGACCACCAAGCGGATGCTCAAATGGGTGCAGCACAAATCGCCCGGCGTCGAACTCATCGCGGATATCCCCGCCGCTCGGTTCAACGAGTGCATCACCACGATCAACAATGCCGCCTAGGGGCGGAAAAAAGAAAGGGACTAAATTTGGCTATCCAGATCATCAACTGCGAGCAGAACTCGCCTGATTGGTTCGAGGCTCGCCGGGGCATCCCAACCGCTTCGTGCTTCCAAACGGTCATGGCGCAGGGAAAGGGCGGCAAGCCATCAGTTGGCCGGACGAGCTATATGCACAAGCTCGCCCTTGAGATTATCCGGGGCAAGGCCGGGCCGGAGGGGTTCAAAAGCGCGGATATGGAGCGCGGCCACCGCTTGGAAGATGAAGCGCGTCAGCTTTACGCCTTTATGAAGGACATTGACCCCGAGCGCATCGGCTTTGTGCGCAACGGCAAGATGGGAGCCAGCCCCGACTCTTTCGTCGGCGCGAAGGGCGGCTTGGAGATCAAGACGGCGTTGCCGCACATCCAGATGGAACGGCTCATCAAGCAGACCCTGCCGACCGAACACAAGGCGCAGGTCCAGGGGCTCATGCTCGTCTGTGAGCGCGATAGCTGGGACTTTTTGAGCTTCCCGGCCCCCTACGAGCCCGATGATCCTGATCCGGTGCCGCTGCCGCCGTTCCTCATCACGGTTGCGCGCGACGACAAGTATATCCGCGCGATGCGAGACGAGATCGAAACCTTCAACGACGAGTTGGAGCATCTGGTGGATCAAATGCGGGCGCTTGGTACCGATCCGGTGAAGGTCGCTGCGTAATGGCCGATCTCGGCACCAATGAAGCCGTTCGGCGGGCGCAGGAAGAAACCTTCGCCCGCCGGCAGATCGCCGAAGGCTGCATCATTCGGCTGCGCCGCGATGCGCGCAAGGCCCACGGCACCAATCCTGTCAACTGGCCCGACCGCACCCGCGCCGAATATCGGGCGCTAAAAGACCTCATCAAGTCGTTCAACTGCACGCTCAAGGGCGCGAAATGACGACGAGCGAAGAAGCGATCAAGCCTGTGACGTTCCAATGGGATGGTGACCAGATGGTGCCGTTCATCGGCGCGAAGGAGCTTTGCAATCTCCAATACATCGTTGGCGAGCGGTATCGACTCTCGCCCTACGATGAACGCTCGGACAAGACCCATAACCAGTTCTTCGCCGTGGTCCACGAGGCTTGGCACAACTGGCCGGAATATCACCCGGACCAATTCGGTTCCGACCGTGCGCTGCGCAAATTCGCGCTGATCCGAACAGGCCACTATGACCAATTCACAACCATATTTGGCGACAGCAAGGAGGCGGCGCGGTTCATCGCCCGGCTCATCGAAGATGAGGGATATATCGAGTCCAGCATCGTCGGTCAGGTCGCGGTGATCCGCATGGCCAAAACCCAGAAGGTGCTTTCGATGCCCCGCAAGCCTTTCCAGATCGTCAAGCAGGACGTGTTCGACTTCTTGTCGGCCATCATTGGCGTGGACGTAACCACCTTGAGCAAAGAAGCGAGGATGGCAGCATGACCGGCCGCTCAGTTCCCGAATGGCAGGGCAAGACGCCAGATACGCCGGTGCCGCCGCGCGTGCGAGATCGCGTGTTCACCACCAAGGATGGCCGTTGCCACAAGTGCAGCCGCGAGATCGCCGCCAATCGGGGCGAGACCTGGACTTGCGAGCATATGATCGCGCTCGCCAACGGCGGCGAAAACCGCGAAAGCAATCTCGACGTTACCTGTTCCTGGTGCCTGCCGGCCAAGAACGCCGAGGACGTGGCGGAAAAGTCGATGGTCTACCGCAAGCGCACCAAAGCGCGCGGCATCAAAGGCCGGCGCCGGACCATTCCGGGCCGGCGGTTCGACGGCACACCAATCCCGGCAAAGTGGGTCGATTGAAACAGCGCCGCAGTTGCGCCCAAAGACTAACCAACAGGAGGATAAAATGGGGAACCATCATGTAGGCCGCGCAATGGCGACGGCAGCAAAGGTGTTCTGGGTCTGTAACGGTGATGCGCCGGTGACGAAAGAGATGGCGCTTGCTGCGATCGATGCGGCTGGCGAGGAGTTCCGCTGCGCAGATGCGGAGTTCGATGACCACTTGTTTCCAGACGAGCCCCTGGGCCGGCTTATCCGTATCGCCTTTGGCCCATGGACCGACGAACAGGAGGCCGCGGATTTAGACGGCGAGGGCTGGTACGAGACGATCGAGCGACCGTTTTGCCAGCGGTTCGAGTTTTGCTGACGCCTACATCTCGCAACGAAACTTGGAGAGCAACAAATTGACCACAGCATACCCACTACACTGGCCTGCCGGCACGCCGCGCACCGCCAGCCGCACCCGAAGCAAATTCAGCACCACGATCGCCGGCGCGGTTAAGAATGTGATGGATGAGCTTCGCCGCTTCGGTAATGACAGCGGCAAGCGCGTCGAAGATATCGTGATCTCGTCGAACGTCTCGCTGGCGGAGACGCGGCCGAGTGATCCAGGCATCGCCGTTTATTTCCGCTGGGAGAAGATCGACTGCTGTATCTCGATCGACCGATACCAGAAGACGGAAGAAAACCTGCAAGCCGTGGCGCGCGTGATCGAAGCCGAGCGCACCAAGCTGCGCCATGGCGGGCTCAACATCGTGCGGACCTCGTTCCGCGGCTATGCTCACCTGCCGCCGCCGAAGGGGGCTGACGGCCAGCTTGCCGCGCCCTGGTGGCAGGTTCTTGGCTTCACTAACCTGCCGAGCCTGACTTCCGCCGAGGTCGCATATCGCGATCTGGTCAAGAAGCACCACCCTGATGCCGGCGGCGATGCCGCCAAGTTCAACCAGATCACGGACGCGATCCGCGCGGCGCGTATCGAGCTTTCACGGGCCGCATAGCAATGGCAATTCTAAGACCGAGCGAACCTTGGGCGATGAGTGCCGATCAGGCGGCGCGCCGTCGCGGCTACGCCGCCGAGTCGGAACTCCGACTTAGGAATGCGCTCGAAGCGTTCTGTCGTGATCGCTGGGGGGACGCCCGCGTGGTCCACGAGCTGGTGATGGGGCAGGGCAAGGTCAGAGCCGATGTGGCCGCCATTGCGCCGACACATATGATCGCCTTTGAGGTGAAGGGACAATTCGACGATACGACACGGCTTTTGCATCAGATCGGCATGTATCAGCTTTGTGTCCCTGAGGTCTGGATGGTCCTCTCAGCGAAGCACGACCAGGATGGCAAGTTATTGCGGCACCTCATCCCGAGCGTGGGCTTGCTCGTCGGCGACGATCCGAAGGGCCACCAAGATCACTTCCCTGCCGGGACACTCAATGTCGTAGCCGAAGCCTGCCCTCGCTCCGTGGTGCCAGAAATGGCGCTTGAAATGCTGTGGCGGGACGAACTTGCCTCAGCGTGCCAACGAACGTGCTGTTTTGGCGTATCCAAAAGGTCCACCAGACCGAAGATGATCGAGGCGATGCTCGGCGCGCTAAGTTACGACGAGATCATGCGAGAGGTTTATGCCGAGTTGCGCGGCCGGGACGCGATATGGCGCGCCGATGCGCCGGTGCCGCCGGGAAATACTGCCGCAACCGAAGCGGCTGTTGGAGGTGCCGATGGGGAACCTTGACCGGCCCGCCGAACGCACGACAATTGAGGCCGTGCTCGGAATTATCGGCCTGCCCGAGCGCACGGTGCAGGATATGGCTGCGCGCGGGGAAATCCCAGGCGCGGCGAAGTTTGGTCGCCGCTGGACCTTCGATATTGAACAGGTCCGGCAGCTTGTCGCGGAACGAGAGAGAGAAACATGGCAGCGGGGAAACGAAAAGCGCCAGCCGGTTGCTACTGGCGCGGGGATACCCTCTGGGGCCGCGTTACGGTCAACGGCAGGAAAGTCCGCTGGTCCCTTGAGACAGATGATCCGGGAGTCGCGAAAGCGCGCCGCGAAGCGGGCCGTAAACGGCTCGTAGCCGACAAACATGGGGACGCTCAACGCAGCTTTGCCGAGGCGTATGATGCTTGGGACAAGCAGATCGAGGCCGCAGTCGGCCCGAGGACTGCCGACCGATATCGGTGTTCTTTGGAACAGATCGCGCCATGGCTCGACGGGAAGATGCTGCCAGATGTCAACGGCCGGCTAATTGCGGAGATCATTCGGGGGCGGCAGGCCGCCAGCGTGACAAACGCCACGATCAAGCGAGACCTGGGCGCGCTTTCGAGCGTCATGAAATTCTGCATGTTGCAAGACTGGCGCGAGGATAACCCGGTGCTGGCGAAGCTGGCGTTGGTTCCTGAGCGGCGCGACCCGATTGTGCTGCCGCTGGACCGTGATATCGATTTGGTCGTGTCCAGGGCCCCCGCTGGGGTCGCCAACATGATCCGGGCGGCGATCAAGACGGGCGCCCGCGAGGATGAGCTTCTGCGCGCCACGCGAGAATCAATCGACCATCTTCGGCACCAGATGACGATCGTAGGCAAACGCAATAAGCTCCGCGTCATCGACCTCGTTCCGTTCGACGCGCACACATTCTTGTCCGCACTGCCCGCCTACCTTGATAGCAACTGGCTGTTCTGGCACGGCACCGGCGAGCGTTATTCCGGGGCCTCATTCGCCGGCAACTTTCATCGGCTGGTTAAGCAGACCGCAGCCTGGGCGGAGAAGAACGAGATCAGGTTCGAGCCTTTCCGCTTCCACGACCTGCGCCATAAGCACGCCGTAGACTTCCTGAAAGACGGATACGGCACGATCCACGACCTTCAAGGCCGGCTCGGTCATACCTCGGTGAAGACCACGGAAATCTACACCACGTTCTTGACGACAGAAGAACGGCAGACTGCGCTGTTCGGTCGGCCAGGGGCACAAAAAGGGACACAGAGGAAAGGGGTTCGACTTGCTAAACGCCCATAAAAACTCGCCTTTTGGCGATATGTGTCAATTAAATTCTCGGTTTTGTAAACCGAAGGTCGGGGGTTCAATCCCCTCATCCGGCACCACCTGATTTCAGCTTCGCCAAGCACGGCCATTTGCGCGGGTTCGGATTGTGCCGACACATCGGCGCGATAGCCTCAACACCCTGTGACCGTTGGATTTTTTCAATCCGAGCGGTCGGAGGCGGTGCCGCTGCCTAAAAATAACCAAAAAGTCGCAACTTCAGGGGGACCTAAGACCTTGTTCGGCGGTTGCAGAGTGTGCCAAACTAGTCACGTTACTCGCAATACCTCGGAGATCTAGCATGCCTCAGGGCACCGTGAAGTGGTTCAATCCGACGAAGGGCTATGGCTTCATCCAGCCCCAAGAAGGCGGGAAGGATGTGTTCGTACACATCTCGGCGGTCGAACGCGCCGGACTTAGCACGCTGAACGAAGGTCAGACCGTTCAGTTCGAACTCGTCGAAAACCGCGGCAAGACGTCCGCGGAGAACCTCAAGGTTAAGTGACCTCGTAGCCCGAGGCTGCTTTCGACGCTTAATGTCTGAACTTGAGCGCCGTCGGGCATTTCGTCCGGCGGGCTAGAGTCGTTGTAAGACAGCGTGCGCCGCTTCGGTGTGCGGGGGTTTTTTGTTACATTTTTTCCTGTTGGCGCGAAACTACTCACGCCTGAAGGCGAATATTTAGCGGCCCGGCTGCGATATCGCGCGGAAGCCGATCAATCAGCCCCCCTCCGGCCATCGATCATCCGTTAAAAGCCACGTCGATAGGGCGCGACGGCAAAGCCTCTACCGCGACAGTTTCTCGAGCTCCGGAAACGGCTGGAGCGGAACGTCCGTACACATCGCCTTGACCTGCGGTGGAGTATCGAGAAAACGGTCGAGCCGACCCGACACATAGGTCGCCACGCCGTCTTTCGGCGCGCCATATTTGCCGGTAACGTCGCGTGTCCGGTAACGCACGCAAGCAACGAAACGCTCGCCGGGACCGACGGTTTTGCGCACCGGTTGCGACACCTGGGCGTCGCGAACATGATCCGGTTCGTTCAGATAAGTGCGCAAAAACGCCAGCAGATCGGTCTTGTAGTTCTGCGGATAGACGTTCTCGGATTCCCACCGCGCCTTGAGTTCATCCGCGCTCGGCCCGACATCAGTCGCGCAGCCGCCCAGCGCCCCCACGAGTGCCAGCACCGCCAGCAAGCTCAAACACCGCATCCGCATTCTCCGTCTCATCCATAACGCGCCCCACCGCATCATGCGCGACCTTACCTGCTTGCCCGGCAAAGGCCACTGTCCGCCAGCAACCGGAAACGCGCGCCGCGACGATACCCGCCACGGTCGGAATATTCGGCGGCCCTGTGAGTTATACTGTGAGGCCCGTGCCGGCCGTCCGGCGCCCCGGCCACGCGAGAACACCGCCCATGACCGACCTCACTCGCCGCACCATGATCGCGGCCTCCGTATTCGCCGCCAGCGCTTTGGCACTCCCCCGCGGCAGCCGCGCCGCGGCACCGCAAGCCAAAACCCAAGGTCCCGGCGTCTATCGCTACAAACTCGGCGACTTCGAACTGACCGCACTTTATGACGGCACTTGGTATCTGCCGATCGACGACAAATTCATCCGTAATGCCAGCGGCGCGCGGGTCGATAAGGCGCTGGCGAAAGCCTTCCTGCCGCTGCATGTTCTGCCGATCACCATCACCGCGCTCCTGGTTCATACCGGCACAAAGCTGGTGCTGATCGATACCGGCAGCGCCGGCCAGATCGTCGACAGCGCCGGATTCATGAACGCCAACATGACGGCGGCCGGCATTGCTCCCGCCGATATCGATGTCATCCTGATTTCACATTTCCATCCCGACCACATCGACGGCATCAAGACCAAGGACGGCGACAAGGTTTTCCCGAACGCCGAAATCTTCGTGCCGGAACCGGAATGGACGTTTTGGATGGACGACGGCAACCAGAGCCGCGCCACCGGCTCGGTTCTGAAGTATTTCCGCAATGCCCGACGCATTTTCCGCGATATCGCCAAGGAAGTTCATCGCTTCAAACCAGGCGTCGAACTGCTGCCCGGCATCATCTCACTGCCAGCTTACGGCCACACACCCGGACACACTGCTTTTGCCCTGCAATCCCGCACCGAGCACCTGCTGGTGATGAGCGATACCGTGCGCAATCCCTATCTGTTCGTTCGCCATCCCGATTGGCAACCGATCTTCGACATGGATGGGCCGCAAGCGGTCAAGACCCGCCGGCATATGCTCGACCGGGCCGCGGCCGACCGGATGTGGGTCGAGGCCTATCATTTTCCATTTCCGGCCTGCGGCCATATCGTCAAGGCCGGTACGGGCTACGAACTGTTGCCGTCAATGTGGCAGCCGCTATAAGCAGGCTGATCGTCACGGAAGCGAAAAAAAGGCCGCCCTTTGGGCGGCCTTTCGTTTTTCAATTGGCTTCAGCCGACGATCCAGCGCCTATCGTTCGGCGCAATCGGTTCAGCGCGCCAATTCGAGCCGCAGGCCGCTGACGGCGACCGCCAGATCCAAGCCGGTCTGCGCACCGAGCGACACCGGCTGCAACGAAATCGAGTGCTTGAAACCGCCGACCAGCACGTTAGCGCCGACGCCGCCCGAGATGGTCGCTTCGGCGCTCGCGCCGCCGTAAACGCCGGCCAGGGCCCCACGCACGCGCTGCGACGGCGCATAAACCGCCCAGGCGATCCTGCCGCCAGTGGTGAACCCGACATCGAGACCGACGCGGGTAATATAGCCGCGATAGTGCTCGCGACGGCCGCGCACCGGCTTGAATTCGCAGGACACCCCCTTTTGCGAACCGACAATCATGCCCACGCCCGGCTCAACCGTGCAGCGCAACACGCCGGCGCGGACGCCGGCTTGGGCAGGCACGGCCAGACCGACGGCGGTCAAAGTCACCGCCGCTACAACCGCCAGGAATTTACGCATCGTCATGTCTCCTTCAAAAATGGATCGGCCTGCCCGCTAGCCGGACCGCCGCCGTCACGCAACCGATAAACTATCAGGTCAAGGACGAAGGTTGTTTGACCTGGATCAGGGCCAATCTATGGCGAAAGTGTCCTTACAAGTCCCGCAACGGCCAGCGCTTGGCCGCCAGCCGTTGCGGTTTCTGGCACGATCAGAAGGTTGCGCCGGTTTTAACCATGAAGGTCCGGCCCGGTTGCGGATAGGCGTTGAAGGTGCCGGCGGTCGTCGTGCTAGCGATGCCGTAGTCGTAATACATCTCGTTGAAGATGTTCTCGACCGACACCGACCAGGTCAGCTTCTTGGCCCAGGAAATCTTCGCCACCTCGCCGCTCAGCCGCATATCGACCGTCGTATAGGCTGGGATCATCGGCTGGGTATTGGCGGAGTCGTTATCAAGCCGACGCTGACCGGAATAACGAAACAGCGCGCTGTAGACGAGCCGGTTGTCCAGGACATTCCAAACGACGCCGGTATTGCCGGTCCATTTCGAAATCAGCGGAATGTCATTACCGGCATACATCCCTTCGCGGAACGTCGCCCGCGTATAAGTCAGGTTGCCGGTCAGCTTGACCGTCGCACTGAGCGGCAGCGAACCCGTCGTCTCCACGCCCCAATGCCGCGTCGGATCCAGGTTGATATTCGTGCCGGTCGCAGGGCTGTAGAAAATCTCCCGGTTGACCTCGATGTCGTAAACGCTGGATTGCAGATCGAGCGCGCCCAGTCGGAAGCGCGCGCCACCTTCGATTTCATGCGATGTCTGGGTTTGCAGGTCGAAATTGGTCGGCGTCGGAGTCGGCCAGTTGAACGCGATCGCCTGTCCGATCCGCTCGTCGGCGTTCGGGACGCGGAAGCTGCGGGCAACATGACCGAACAGCGAGACGGTGGAATTGATGCGGTGTTCGAGGCCAAGTTGGGCGGCCCATTGCCATTCGTTTCGGTCCAACGGCAAACCTTGCGCATCGGCCGAGCCGAACGGCAACGGCGCGGTACCGTCATAGGCGTCCCGCGCCGACAGTGTATTGAACTGCACGCGGCCACCGACCGTCACATCGGTATCGGGCCGCACCGCAAGCGTGCCATTGGCGTAATAGGCCGCGGTCTGCTGCTTGATGTCGTAGACATGATAAGGCCGCGACGCCAAATCCACCGACCGATCCGAGCCATAGGCAGTGTGATAGTAATCGAAGCCGGTCAGGATTTTGGCCGGCAGGCTCCACATATCGGTGTCGACTTTCAGACGCGGCGTAAAGGACGCGGTGGTCAGCTTGCTGTCGACGCCGTTATACGGCGTGCCGCTAGTGAAAAGTTCGGCCTGCTGGTCCTTGCGCCGCAAACTGCCGTCGACGATCAGTTCAATGCCAGGCGCGAAAGTCCGGGTCATGCCCAACGTATAAGCCTGGCCCTGCTTGTTACCGTAGTCGTTAGGCGTCGCCGCACCGGTGCGGTCGGTGACGAGCTGGCTAGACGTCGTAGTCACCTTGCGCCCGCCGGGCAAGCCGAGCTTCTGGTCGTCGAGCCCGACATTGAAATAGACGCTGCCCTCGGCGCCGGTATAGCGAAGATCGCCGTTCATCGCCTTCTGGTGCAGCCTGCTGTTATCACGGTAACCGTCCGTGGTCAGCCCCATGCTGTCGACCGATGCCGACCACGGACCGTATGAACCGTTGGCATCGCCGCTGACCTGCTTGGTCCGGAACGAACCGAAGGCGCTCTCGATCCGGGCCGACGGCGCGCGCTTGTCGCCGGTTTTCGTCACGATATTGATGACGCCGCCGACCGCGCCGTCGCCATACAGCACGGCGCCGCCGTTGCCGCGGGTAATCTCGATACGCTCGATGCTGTTGGTCGGGATCGCCGAAAAGTCGAAGCCCTGCAAATCGAAATCGTTGAATCGGCGCCCATTGACCAGCACCAGCACGTTTGACGAAGCACTCGCGCCGAAACCGCGCATATCGACGGTGTCACGGGCGCCATTGGTGCCGGCGCTGACGTGCTGGATCTGGATGCCGGCCTGCTGCGACAGCAGTTGTGGCAGCCCCTGCGAGCCATAGCGCTCGATATCTTCCGAGGAGATAATCGTGGTCGACGACCCGACAGTGCGATCACCGATGCGGCTCGATGACACATCGATCGTCGGCAGCGCGATTCCGTCGTTCGCGCTGCTGTCCTGCGCCAGAACAACCGGCGCCGAGAGACCGCCGAACACCACCAAGGCGGCGGCAGTTGCGGTCAGTTCAAGTCGAAATCCCATAACGCAAAGTTCCTTCGTGTGCGCTCCGCGTTATTTCTGGCGAAGCACATTCGGGTGAGATCAAACCCGATGCGAAGGACCAAGCGAACGCAACACGGCACTCATAGCTCGCGTAACGCACACCCGGTTGAAGTCGTGGGAAGTCTGATATTTCCACGTCCGTCGCACCGGCATTGCCGTCACCGCTGCGAAAGCGCGCTCCGTATGGACCTCCCGTCCACCGGTTGGGTGACCGTGCTGGCAGGTCTCCTGGCTCGCGGGTCAACACCCCTTTTGCATCCGGCCTTCCCAGGTTTCCGAAGAATCCCAGTGGCCATGCGGATGCGGGCTCACCGCTCACAGTTGCGGGGGCAGCCACGGATACTCGACAACCCGATCGCAAAGCTCGCATCAAATCGACGCAAGCCTGATTGAATCGACGAAACCCCGTGTTCCCTCTTTCGTCCTCGGGTCGTCCCCAAGGAACCAACACGGTTAAAACTTTCTATATAACCGAAGACAGAGTCAAGCGCCGCCCCGCCTGACGGCGACGACGGCGCTTGCCACGAAGTCGCGGAAGTCAGGGCCGGTTAGATGGCGGCCTTGACCTTGTTGCGATGCTTGACCTGCTTGGCGGTCTTGACCGACTTGCCGTTGGTCTTGGCCTTGGCCGCGATGTGCTTCTTGACCGAATGCTTCTTGGTCAGATGCTTCTTGACGGCGTGCTTCTTGGCTAGATGCTTCTTCGCAACGTGCTTTTTCGCCAGATGCTTCTTTGCCGTCTGCTTCTTGGCGATGTGCTTCTTCACGCCGTGCTTCTTCGCCACATGCTTGGTCGCCGTCTGTTTGTGCGACTTATGCACAGCGATTTTGGCCTTCGGCGTCGAAACGGCAGCGGTCGCGTCCTTGCCGACGGCCGGCGCGGTCGTGACGCCTTCGGCCAGCACCGGGCCGGCGATCAGGCTAAGAGCGATAACGGCGGCGCTGAGTGTCTTGAACATGGTCGTATGATCCTGTGATCGAACGGGCTACCGGATACCCGCTGGGCTTGTCGGCCGGCTCTCTTCAAGCCGTTGCCGCCGACAATGGCCCACCGCCACTGAATGCGTTCTGAGGCCGTTGTTGTCCGCCGTTCACCTGCCGGCCGTCGCGGTGGCCAAAAGCCGGCCGAACCATGACGCACCGCCTTTTCCGTCGGAATTCCCGCTCTCGCCCGGGAATAAACCGCCATCACGTTTTGTTTTTCCCTCATCGACCGAATTATTCTATCCTTCGGTCACACGTCGAACCTTGCCGGTTTCCCCTTTTCGAGAGGTGCTGACATGACCTTTGCCCGGACGCTGTCCCGAACGCTTCGCCATCTGTCCTTGATCGCCGCCGCTACCGTGCTGGTAACCGCCGTCGGCCTGAAGCCGCTTTACGCGGTCGGCACCGACAATCCGCCGCCAGTCGACGATGGCAAGAAGAAGGAAAAGAAAGGCAGCATGATCGAGCAGCAGGAACAGCAACTCGCGCAAGCCAAGGCGCAGGCCGAATTCCTGCGCGGCTACCGCGCCGCCCGCCAATTGATCCTGGCGGGCCATTATCGGGCTGGCATCGCGGCCATGCATGCGCTCGGCCACGACGAACACCCCGACGTCGCCAACTACATCGGTTATGCCAACCGCAAGCTCGGCAACTACGACCAGTCAAAGGTCTGGTACGAGGCCGCGCTGAAAGCCGACCCGAACCATACCCGGACCTGGTCCTATTACGGCATGTGGCAGATGGAACAGGGCAACCGGCTTAAGGCGCTCGACGACCTCAAGAAGGTCAATTTGCTGTGCGGCAACACCTCCTGCGTCGAATATCGCGAACTGAAAGCGGTGATCGACGGCACCGCCAGCTACTAAGCGTCGCCGCCACGAGCCGCGCGACGGCCCCCGAGGCAAGCGCACAGAAAAATCCGCTTATCATGCCCGGCGTTCACGCCGGGCATGTCGGTTTCCGGCCCCCCCGCCGCCTGGCCCGCCCCGCCTCGACAAGTCCCGGCCAAGCCGGTAGACGGTCGGCAAGCCCGAGCGCTGGCCGACGAATTTGCCGAAACGCCTGCCGAAGTGGCTGCAGAAGAGTTTGACGAAGAGCCTGCCGATGAATCCGAAGGCCGCCGCGTTCTCCTCCATTGCCTTCGTCGCCAGCCAGACGCCGGAGTCGCGCGCCGCCTATGCGCAGCTCGAGGCGCGCTACGGCAACGCCCGGCCGGAGGATGCCGACGTCATCGTCGCGCTCGGCGGCGACGGCCTGATGCTGCAGACGCTGCACACCTTCATGAAATCGGGCAAGCCTATCTACGGCATGCATCGCGGGACTGTCGGCTTCCTGATGAACGAATTCTCGCTCGACGGGCTGGTCGAGCGGCTGACGGCGGCGCACCGCACTGTGATCCATCCGCTGACGATGCAGGCCCGCGACTCGCAGGGCCGTATCCACGAGCACCGCGCCATCAACGAAGTGTCGCTCTTTCGCCAAAGCGCCCAGGCCGCGCACCTGCGAATTCTGATCGACGGTCAGGAGCGCCTGTCCGAACTGGTTGCCGACGGCGTGCTGGTGGCGACGCCGGCCGGCTCGACGGCCTATAACCTGTCGGTTCAAGGCGCCATTATCCCGATTAACGCGCCATTGCTGGCGCTGACGCCAATCAGCCCGTTCCGGCCGCGACGCTGGCGCGGCGCCCTGCTGCCGGACAAGGCCAAGGTGACCATCGAGGTCGAAGACGCTGACAAGCGGCCGGTGGCGGCGGTTGCCGATCACGACGAGGTCCGTTCCGTCACCCACGTCGACATCGCCATGGATCACAGCATATCGCTGAATATGCTGTTCGATCCCGGCCACAATCTCGACGAACGGATCCTGCGCGAGCAGTTCGGCTTCTGAGCCCGGTCAGATCCGCCGCATCGGATTGGTCAGCGCGAGAAAGAAGCCGGTGGTGGTGAAAGCCGCCATCAGGAAGAACGCGGCGCGAAATGCGGTCGCGATATCGGCAGCAATCGCAGTTCTCTGCTCTGGGCTGAGCCCGACGCCGACGTTTTTGGCATGTTCCACCATGCCAGCGAAAATACTGGCAGCCTCCGGATTTCGGATGGCCAGCACCGCAAACAGCAGGGTCGCCACCATCGCGGTGCCGAAGGCCGCACCAATCGAACGCGAGAACTGCACCGAAGCCGCCGCCTCACCAAGCCGAAGCTGACCGGCCGCGCTCTGCACGCTGACTTGGACGACGCCCATCACCGTGCCCATGAACAGCCCGGTCAGCAGCAGCAAAATCGCCAGCCCGGTCGTACTGAATGTCGCGGCGCCGATCGCCAGCACCAGAAAATTCATCGTGCACAGCGACAGCCCGATCACCGGGAAAATGGTGGTCAGGCCGGTCTTGTTGACCATCCGCCCGGTGGTCAACGAACCGATGCCGATGCCGATGGTCAGGGGCACCAGAAGAAGACCGGTGGTCGAAGGCGTAAAGCCACGCACCACTTCAAGATAAACCGGCAGGAAGGTGATCAGTGACACCAGCGCGGCGCCGTGGCAGGCGGCCAGTGCGTCGGAATGCCAGATCGCCGGCTGGCGCAACAGCGACAACGGGATCAGGGGCGAAGTCGCCCGGTTTTCGTGCCGCACCAGCAGCACCAGCGCAATCAGCCCGATAACCAGCATGCTGCCGCCAAGCGGCAGGCTGGACAGTTCGACATGCTGGACCTGTTCAAGCGCCAGCAGTGTAGTGGCGACGAACAGCGTGAAGTAGATCAGCCCGCCGGGATCGGAGCGCCACGGCAAACGCTCGGCCGAAGGCTTGGGCAGCCGGATCACCAGCGCGGTGGCGACAAGCCCAATCGGAACATTGACCAGAAAGATCGACGGCCAGCCGAAGTGCTCGGTCAGGAAGCCGCCGGCGACCGGCCCAAACGTATTGGCGCTGACCGCCACCGCCGCCAGATAGCCTTGGTAACGCGCGCGTTCGCGCGGCGGGATGGTTTCACCGACCAGCGCCTGGGACAGGGTCATCAAGCCGCCACCGCCGAGACCTTGCAGCACCCGCGCCAGCGTCAACAATTCCACTGTCGGCGCCAGGGCGCAGAGCAGCGATGCAATCATGAACAAGGTCAGCGCGAAGAACATCACAGTGCGCCGGCCGAAGGCATCGCCGAGCCGGCCATAGATCGGCGCGGCAATCGTGGCCGCGATCAGATAGCCGACGACAATCCAGGAGGCGCGCTCAACCTCGCCGGTGCCGGCGGCAATCGCCGGCAACGCGGTGGCGACAATCGTCTGATCGACCACCGCCAGGAACATCGGCAGCATGATCGAGGGGAAAATAGTGAGGAAAGACGGACCTTTGGCTCCACCGGGCACGGCGGCATTGGCAACTGGATCGGTCCGCTTCGGCAAGGAGGCTTACCCTTTTAACGCCACGCCCGGCTAAAGCGTTGCGCCCTTATGTGTCGTTGGCGATCGCACGATCGCAAAGTTCCGACGCGCCCGGAGGTTCCAACTGATCCCGGCCGGAGCGCGACGCATGCAACGGCGTCTTATCAGTGCGCCATCAGCACCGGCAAGGTCGCATTGGCTAAAATATGTCGTGTGGCGCCGCCGAAGATCATCTGGCGCAACCGGCTCTGGGTATAGGCGCTCTTGACGATCAGATCGCAACCGAGCGACGCGGCATAATCGAGCGTCACGCCGCCTACGGCTTCGCCCGACATGCGATCACCGCGCGGAAGCGTCAGGGCATCGGCCCTGACCCCATTGCGACGCAAATGAAGCGTCGCCTCCTCGCCAGACGGTCCAAGGCTGGCTCCGCCTTCGACCGTGAGGACCGTGACCTTTTCGGCGCGCTGCAACAAGGGCATCGCGAACAGATTGGTATGAGCCTGCTCGGTGCTGCGGTTCCACGCCACAAGAATGTTGCGGCCAATGCTCGCCGGAGTCTTTTTCGGCACAATCAGAACCGGACGGCCGCTTTCGAACAAGGCCGATTCCAGCGGCGCCATGCGCGGATTTTCCGGCGCCGGTCCCGGCCGTCCAAGGACGATCAGATCGAACACCCGGCCGTAACTGCCGATATAGGCATCCTCGACCGCCTCAGCACGCGGCCAGGCATAGGAATAAACCGCCGGAATCTCCTGCGCCGCTTTCGGCACACTGTGCATGCTCATGAAGCTTTCGAACTCGGCCTTGGCCTGATTGGCGGTATCGGCTTCAAACGCGCCTGAAATCGCCAGGCTGGAGACCGGCTCAACCGTCACATATGTCCCGGGCGAGGGCCGGACGGCAAAGCCTTCCATATAACTGTCGAATATCCGGGCCATCAGGCGCCCGCCTTCCAGCACCGCTAGCATGGCGTCGTGATCTTCGGTCGGAATCAGAATTGTCTTCATGGCGGGGCCAACTTTTAGCGCTTCAGGAACCGGTCGCGGCTGCGGCCTCCGGCCAGCTTAGATCGCGGCACGCCAATGACCAGCCCTTATTGCGAGCCACGCCATTGGCCACAGCGAACTTGTGGAAAGCCTTTAAAACATTGAATTTTTTAAGCGCGCCCATGCTCTGTCCGAAACCCTCCGTTAACGCAATACCGCTACCCTGCAACTTTCGAGATAGCAGGCCATAAGAACCCGAGGCCCCGGAGTCGCATGGTCCGTATTGATTTCAGCCGCCTGCGTTTTCTCGTCATCGACGACAACGCCCATATGCGGCGCATCTTGCGCACGTTGCTGCACGGCTTCGGTTCGCGCGAAGTCTACGAAGCCGAAGACGGCGCCGCCGGCCTGGATGCTTTCACTCATTATGTCCCGGATATCATCATCACCGACTGGGCCATGCCGGTATTCGACGGGCTCGAACTGGCGCAAATGATCCGCCAACCCGGTGCCAACGCCAATCCTTACGTCGCCATCATCATGCTAACCGGTCATTCGGAAAAGAAGCGCGTGACCGCGGCCCGCGACGCCGGCATCACCGAGTTTCTCGCCAAGCCAATCTCGTCGAAAGGTCTGTACCAGCGCATCGTCAACGTGGTCGCCAATCCGCGGCCGTTCATCAAGACGAAAACCTATTTCGGCCCGGACCGCCGCCGTAACGGCGCGGTTAATTTCATCGGCATCGATCGCCGCAAAGGCGGCAAGGTCGAGACCTTCGAACAATCCATGTTGCTCAAAAAAACGCGCGTTCCCGGCTGACAAAGGCAATCTCATCTATGCCAAAACACAAGAACACGGCCGCCATCGTTACCTTTAGCGATCACGAGGTCATCAAGCCGGATTACAAGTTACGCAAGGCGCTCATCAATCCGCCCTACGCGCCCGACGCCGCTGACGAAAACGAACTTGTCGCGCGGGCGGAAGCGGCGCTCGCCGGGCTCGCAAACCAGTTCGAATCCTGGATGAAAGAAGAATGCCTCCGGCTCGACCGCGCCCGCAACAATGTGATGAACGACGGCTTTACCCCGGACAACAAGCTACAACTGTTTCGCGCCGCCCATGACATCAAGGGCGAAGCCGCGACCTTCGGCTTTCCTGCGGTCGCCGCGATCGCCGACAGCCTGTGCCGGCTGATCGAATATGCGCCGGATATGCAGGTTATCCCGTTGACCCTGATCGACCAGCATGTCGATGCGATTCGAGCGATCTGCCGCGAACATTCAGAACTGGAAAACGAGAATCCGGATACGGAACTGGCCAGGAAACTGACCTACCGCCTCCGCGAAGTCACCGACGAATTTCTAATTCACGAAAATCGCGAGCGCCCGGACATCCTTGAGCAGATCGCCAGCGGTCCGTCGATCGTTCCGGAGTAATCGGCCGACCACGGCCGGCAAGTTCCGCTTGCCTGGACACTCCGCCACGCGGACTTGTCCCAGCGGTCGACAGTACAGCGCCAGAAAACGCCACCAACGGACCGCGCGATGCGCGGCCCGTCGGTGAACGCCGGCGGTGGGGGGCATCCAACAACCGCAGGCCTATCAAGCAAGCGCCGACCGTTTCCCCATCGTCCGTCGAGGCGGACGATGCCGGCCGGCGCTAAGCCACCATCCGCACGTCGTCGTACGGCGCTGTCATCGGCGACGACGGTTGCCGGGCAGCTTCATAATCGTCGAAATGACCGTCATCGACATAACCGTATGCGTCCGGAGCGAAATGACTGTCGCCGTAACCGGCATAGGCATCATCGCTCTGGCCATGGTCAGTATAATCTGCCTGGTCGGCAAGATCGTTGGCGACCAGATCGTCGCAGAACAGCCGCGCTTCTTCGCGCGCCGCCTCAACCGCGAAACGCCGCAGCAGAGCCAGAAGCGAAACCATGTCGTCACGGCGTTCGCGCGCGCAAGCCGCCAGCACACGTTCGACCATCCGCCGCTTGAGGCGCGATACCCCACCCGGTTCGCCGACCAGAATGCCGTCGCGCATCGCCGCGATCGCTTCCCGGAACGCCGGATAGGCGGTGTCGGGCAAGCCAGCTTTCGCATAAAGCGCCCCGAAACCCGAAATATTCTTGTCGTGGATATAGCCGGTGACCCGCTCCAACGGCATGCCGGACAATTCGGTCAGCGCTTCTTCGAACAACACCACATTGCCGGATAACAAGCCGCGCAAAATCATCCCGGCGGTCAACTGGCCGCTGCGGCGCAGATGCTGCATCAAATCGCCGATTTCGTCATAAGGCGTTTCGGCGGCGAGCGCGACGGTGGCCTTTTCGCAGGCCTCACGCGCGGCATATTCGGCATGTTCCGGCCCGAGCCATTGGCGCGCGGTAACGAAGCCGGCCAACGTCTGAGACAATTTCGCCAGTAGCGCCTGACGGGTCGCCATCGGCAGATCGGGACGCCCGACCAGGTTTTCACGGATCGCCGACAGATGACCGAAGCGCTCGACAATACGATCGATCGAAAACAGCGGGATGTCGGCGTCGGCATTTTCCAGGAGCGCCAGACAACTATCGGCAGCGCCTACTTCGGCAATCGCCGCGGCCAGCGGTCGCGACAACAGCGGCCGGCCGGCAATCGCGATCTGAGCTTCGGTCTGGCTGGCGGCGAAAAGATCGACAAGGTCCTCGTCGCTCAGCAGCGGCGAGCGCGACAATAACGGCAGCGCGACATCGGGCTGATCGGAGGCCAGGGCATGAACGATGATCGGCGGCGCCTTTTGCGCCGAGGCAAAGACCTGCGCCAGCGCGCCGCGCACCAGCGGCGACGGGTCATCGAGCAGCATGATCATCGCGCCTTCGGCGGCGGCGAGATCGTCGTTTGATAGATCGGAATGAAGATAGGCCCGCGCCAGGGCGGATGTCGCTTCGGCCCGCTCACCGGCCGACGCATGGCGAATCCATTGCAGAAACTGCCGTACAATCATGACACAACCAACGCTACAAACACTCGCCGTCAACAGCGGCGTACAAACACAGCCTAGCCGAGACCGCTTAACAAAGCGTTCAGCATAGGTTTTGATGAAACGTTAACGACGAATTTTAAGAGCTGGCGCGTCGATGGCGCCGGCTAGCCGCGACCGTGAAAGAGCCCGCGGACGTCGGTTTTGGTATCGGTGAACAGATCGAGCGGCCTTGGGGATTGCAGTGTCTGCTGCGCCGCGCCCTGTACCAATGCTTGAGCCGAAACCTGAGCCGAGTTTTGCGTGCCGGCACCCGACGGCGCGCCGCCGGGATAGGCCGAGGCAGCCGAATTCGGGGCCCACAGACTCGCCACCCTCTGCGTCACCGGCGGGCGCGCCGGATCGGTAAACATCGCCTGGAACAGCGGACGGGTATCCTGAACCGGCGGCAGATGGATATTCGCGTCGGCGTAAGCCTGGGTGACGCCGGCAGTGTCGGGCGCGTTGAGTGCCGCGACCTTGGCCTTTTCCGATGCGGCGGCCTTTATCGCGGCCTGCGCGATGGCCTCCGGGTCCTGGTTACGACGTCCGCCCGAAGCGACGGCATCGTTTGTCGATTGCCCGGCAACCGCCCGCCCGCCCCGGTCACGTCCGAGGCCAGCCAAACCGGGCGCGGTCTGATTGGCAATCGGAATGGCGGACAGGAAACTGTTGACGACCGCCGCGCTGCCGGTCCCGGTTGCCGCGCCGGTGTCGGCCGACGCCACCGTCATCGTGCCCGCCTGCTGCGCCGCGCCCGTCGCGGAAGGCGCGACCGCGGCCAGCGCCACACTGCGGGCGTTGTCGAAACGGCGGGTCAGACGGCTATAGACCTGGCCCACGCTACGGGCACTGCCGTCGCGTTCGTAAAAGATATTCCGGTTCGCGGCCGCCGCCGACGGAAACATCGTCGCCGCGGTCCGGTCCGGCTGCGACTCGACGGCATTAATCAGCTTTCCGGCGCCGTCCGGCCCGAGGAAATGCGCGGCGTAAAGCTCACCCTCGGTCGGCCGCCGCCCGATCATGCCCGTCAACTGGAAGGCATTATCGCGCGCCAGTGCTCCGGCCATCATCGCGCTGGTGGTCGGGTCGTCCCGCAGATCCATGATCTGCTGCCGGGTTTGCGGATCGGCGACCGTGTAGCGGCCATTGGCCGACTTGGTGATGGCGTCGGCATAACGGCCAAGTCCGAGCGCAGCCCCGTCCTGCTTGACGGTGCCAAGCCAGGTCTGCTCGATGAACTGATAAAGTCCACGGGCCGACGACGTCGAAGCCTTGGCGGTCGGGTTAAAGCTGGATTCGATTTTGGCGGTGGTCAGCAGATAGTTGAAACTGATGCCCGTCGAACTGGCAGCTTTCTGGATCGCGCCCGAAATTTGCGGCGCCAGATTGCCAGTGATCGAATTGACGGCCATCGGTTTGACCTTGGGTTGCCCTCGGAATGTTTCGGCTGCTATGGCGAACCGGACTCAGGGAAAGCTGACCCTGTCGACCATGCTGAACTATGGTAAACGAAACGTTAATGCCCGGCGGTACGCCGGTCATTGGCCCTGTCCGGGATAAAACCCGGCTTCAGACCCCTCCGGGAGAACGAAAATGACGGATACGATCCAGCGGCACAAACGTGGCGGCCTCTATTTCGAGGATATGGAAGTCGGCAAGCTCTATGAGCACCGCTACACCCGTACCGTCACCCAGATGGACAACATGCTGTTCTCCAACATGACTCTGAACCCGCAGCCCCTGCACATCGACCGGCACTTCTGCGAGACCGAGACCGAATGGGGTCAGCCGCTGATGAATTCGCTTTTCACCCTCGGGCTGATGATCGGCATCCAGGTCTCCGACATGACGGTCGGCACGACCATCGCCAACCTCGGCATGACCGATGTCCGCTTCGGCAATCCTCTGTTCGAAGGCGACACCGTCAACTGCACCACCACGGTGGTCAGCAAACGCGAGTCGAAGTCGCGACCGAACGCCGGCATCGTCGAATTCCACCACAAGGCCTACAAGCAGGACGGTACGATGGTCGCCGAATGCCATCGCAACGCGTTCATCACCAAACGGCCGAAGTGAGGCGTCCCTAATGCGCTCGCTCCTGTTTGTTCCCGCCGACGCCGGCGCCAAGCTCGACAAGGCGATGGCGTCCGGCGCCGACGCCGTCATCATCGACCTCGAAGATTCGATCACGTCCGAGCGCAAGGCCCATGCCCGGGCCGCCTGCCTTGACTATCTCAAGGCCCATATCGGCAGAGCCGACCGCCCCCGTCTGCTAGTCCGCATCAACGGCCTCGATACTGGTATGACCGATGCCGACCTCGAAGCCATCGTGCCGGGCAAGCCCGACATCATCCTGTTTCCCAAAGCCGAAGGCGGCGCGAGTCTGGCTCATCTCGACGCCAAGCTGACGGCACAGGAGGCAATTGCCGGCGTAACGGAAGGCGCGATCAAGGTCCTGGCGCAGAATGTCGAGTCGGCAATGGGCATTTTTCTCGCCGGCACGTTCCGCGACGTCAGCAAGCGTCTGATCGGAATGACCTGGGGGCCGGAAGACCTCTCGGCCGAACTCGGTGCCGAAGCCAACCGTGATGACAGCGGCCAACTCACCGAACCCTACCGGCTGGCACGCTCAATCTGCCTGTTCGGCGCCGCCGCCGCGCGGGTGCCGGCGATCGAAACCGTCTATGTCGATTTCCGCAATTCGGAAGGCTTACGTCGCGACACCACCGACTCGCGGCGCGACGGCTTCACCGGCCGGCTGGCGATCCATCCAGCGCAGGTGCCGATCATCAACGAGGTCTATACGCCGAGCGCCGAACAGATCGAGAGGGCCAAGGCGGTGATCGCGGCCTTTGCCGTCAATCCGGGTGCCGGCGCGGTCGGCATCGACGGCAAGATGTTCGACCGGCCGCATCTCGTGCTGGCGCAGCGACTGCTGGCGAACGTGAAAAGCTGATCTAAAGCCTAAATGACGCGACGGTGCCCGCCGCCTGCGGGCACCGACCCGCCCGGGCCTTGCCGGACAGCCCCAAAAAGCTCGACGCAAACGCTTGCACCGCGATAACGGGGGGTAAAGTCTATTTCTTTTCGTAGACCTGGCGCGGATCGAAGGTCCTGTCGGCGTCGCGGAATTCGAGTTTAACCGGACCGGTCTGACCCAACGGTGCGGCACGGTAAAAACACGACCGCCGACCGGTATGGCAGGCGCCGGGCCCGAGCTGGTAGACCTTCAGCCACAACGCATCCTGATCGCAATCGACGCGGAGTTCCTTCACCCGCTGAACGTGACCGGAGCTTTCACCCTTCTTCCAGAGCTTCTTGCGCGAGCGCGAGAAGAACCAGGCTTCGCCGGTTTCGATCGTCTTGGCCACGGCTTCCGCGTTCATATGCGCGACCATCAGCACGTCGCCATTGCCGGCGTCCGTGACGACCGCCGTCAACAGACCGTCGGCGTCGAATTTGGGAAGAAGGGTCATGCCTTCTTCGATTTCCGCATGAGAGGACATCGGGAGTTCCTCGCTCATTCTCTCATCATGAAGATGCACGCATCACCGCGCGCTTGCCCGGAGGAGCGGCCAGACAACACGACCGTCAAAACAAATCATCGATGAAACTGAACTGTCGGCACCGGGCCGCCCACCCGTCACGGGCCGCTAACGCGGCTCGCGACGACTGGCGGAAAAGCCATTCAGCGTGCGCCGCGCAACATGGTCATGAACCGGACCAGTTCCTTGGGATCCTCACGGAAGGCGCCGCTGAAATGCGTGGTCACGGTCAACGAACCCGGCTTGGTAACGCCGCGGATCGACATGCACATGTGTTCGGCTTCGATCATCACCGCGACTCCGCGCGCCTTGAGCACCTGCTCGATCGCGGTCGCGATCTGCGAGGTCATGTGCTCCTGGGTCTGCAAACGGTGAGCATAAACGTCGACCAGACGCGCCAGCTTCGACAGCCCAACCACCCGGTCGGTCGGCATATAGGCGACGTGCGCCTTGCCGTAGAACGGCATCATGTGGTGTTCGCAATGCGAATTGAAGCTGATGTCCTTGACCAGCACGAAATCGTCGTAGCCGGCGGTCTCGCCGAAAGTCCGATCGAGCACGTCGGCGGGAATCTCGCGATAGCCCTGATAGATTTCGTCATAGGCGTCGACAACGCGCTTGGGCGTATCGAGCACGCCTTCACGGGTCGCGTCGTCGCCGGTATAGGCGATCAGCGTGCGCACGGCGGCCTCGGCCTCCTCGCGCGACGGACGGGGCGCCGCCGGGGTTATGACTCCCCGGACATGATCGGCCAGACCCTGGCTCGGGTCGGCCTTCGGCCACGGCTTAACGATGGTATTCTTGGCGTCCATACGGTCTCTCCGTTCGACCGGCGCAACATCCGCAGTTCGGCGGCGCCGGGAGTGTCACCGGGGTGGCCGCGTCTTGTGCCCTTTTCGACCTCATCGGTCCAATACCTAGCACAAGGACGCCGCATTCCCTTTTGGCATGGCTAATATCGCAGCCCCACGATGCCGCACCGGCCCGAGAACCCTTCTCGTCGCGGCGAGGCGATCCCTATATATTGCTTTGTACGGCCCAAGCAATCACTTGGATTGCCCGCAATCGACGGATTGTTTTGGCAGAAATCGAGGCCAAATCGATGCTAAATGACGTCTATAATGCCAAAATCCTTGAACTCGCGGGCAATATCCCCCGGCTGGGCCGCCTGGCCACGCCGGACGCCTCGGCGACCGCCCATTCCAAGCTGTGCGGCTCAACCGTCACCGTCGACGTTAAAATGGCCGACGGCGCGGTGACCGATTTCGCCCATGACGTCAAAGCCTGTGCCCTCGGCCAGGCCTCTTCCTCGATTATGGCCCGCCACGTTATTGGCGCCAAACCGGCGGAACTGCGCGACCTGCGTGAGACCGTGCGCAAGATGCTGAAAGAAAATGGCGCGCCCCCGACCGGAAAATGGGCCGATATCGCCGTCCTGGAACCGGTGCGTGATTACAAGGCTCGCCACGCATCAACGCTCCTGACCTTCGATGCGGTGGTTAAGGCCGTCGACGAGATCGAGGCCAAACAAACCCAGGCGGCGGAATGAGCTAACGCGCCACCAAAATACCTCCGGCGCTGCCGCCGGTCCCGGGCGACGTGGCAGCCTCGGCCCGATCGCCCAACGGGGTGGCGCAACTGGCGACGAGCCGCGGCAGATTCTTCTGGGTGCCGGTGTTACCGAGCCGGATCACGGTCGTCAGACCCGGTTTATCGCCGGTACCATGCGGGTCGATGCCGTGGGTTACCACCACCATGGAATGACTGCCGGCATCGGCGAAGGCACGCAGCATGGCCGCCGGCACCACACCGGTGGCAAAGCTGACCAGTTCGTCGGACTTATCGTGGCGTGCGGACGACGCCACCTTCAGCGCCACCTCCGACCGGCCGGCGCGCAAGCTGACATCGGCGACACGCGCCACCAGCGGCGTACCACCGGTGGCGTGGCGATGCTCAATATAGCTGAGATCGAAACTGTCCGGCCCGGCGCCGCAGGCCAGCACCAGATCGAAACTGCCAATATCGTCGCCTTCGGCGGTCAATGGATGGCGACGCGCCAAAGTCGCGCTGCCGCCAGCGCGCTCGACCACCGCCCAGCGGCGCTCACTGATCGGCGTCGTACGGGCGCCATCGGTGGCCGCCTGCGCCGGCGGCGGCAACGTCTGCGGCGCGACGGAGGCCGTGGTCGACGCGCTATCGTCGTCCCGCGTGGCAAGCTGGGTATCGCGGATTTCGGCGCGGGTCATTGCATGCAGCGGCTCCCAGGGCGGGATGCGAAGAGCCAGATCGAGCAATTCCGGCGAACCACCCATCTCGGCGGTAAACTGCGCCAGCCGGCCAATATCGCGCTGCACGAGAACCAGGTCCTCGGCCGAATAGGTGGCGGCGGTCGGATCGTCACGGCGGTCGCCGAGCCAGATCTGGTGCACCATCACGCGCGCCTGACGTGGCACGCTGCGGTGGACACCGCCGAGCACCACAAACGCGCACATCGATTCACAATCAGCGCGCGGCGACAGTGTGGCCCGCGCGATCCGATCATCGGTGGTTTTGGCCGCGGGCGCCGCAGCCACTCCGCCGTCATCTTCGAGATCGATGACATGACCGACGGTTGTCGGCAAACCCGCTTTGCGAATTTCACGGCCGAGCGCAATCGCGCCCAGCACCGAACCGCCATCCGATTCCAGCACTACCGTCGCCGCCTGCTCCGCCGCGTTCCTCGCCAGTGCTTTTTGAACCGCCGGGATTTGCAGAAACTGTTTGAAGTCCCGGCCGCTGTCGGCGGTGATTGCGCCGCTTGCGGCAATCCAGAGCGCACAATGCGCGCCGCAGGTTTCAGCGGGACCCTGCTGACGAAGGTCGAACCGCATCGGCAGAGTTCGGTCGACGACCCGCTCGGCAGCGGAGGCGGCCGAAACCGGAGCAGCAAGAACCAGCGCAAACAACAGCGCCGAGCGAAGGGACTCCAGCATCCATCCCCCTTTCACGGTCAACACCAGAGTTTCGGCGGGAACAGTCCGGAACTCAGGCATCTTCATTCATCAAACCCCGTTCCAAAACTATCGTGGAACGGAAACGCTTCGCATGCGTAGACGAAGCGGAGAAGTGTAGGCACCTTGGTTCCCGATCGGGAACCGAGGCCCCGTCGATATCCTTTGGCCAAAGTCATGCGATGCGACAATCACCCCCGCACCGCCGGCTTTTGCTCGCCGGATGCAACATGACGGTTACGCCACCGTCACGACTCACACCGTCGCAGTTTCACCAGCCCAGGCTCGTCATCACGGCTTCCGACGCTGACAATCCGGGACCGCGACGACATCAGCCCGTTGCGCAACGCGACTTCGAACATTGTGCACGGCAACAGACTCTGCACCCTCATATTTTTAAAGCGCCGGGCGAATGGCCGTCTAGTGCAAAAAGGTCGCTATCTCCGCCCGATAACGATCAAGACCTATGCAATCTCAGGCTCCGGAACTTTCTCTTTGAGCGCAGTGGCACAAGCGCTAAATCAACCGGCGGCCGGTGGACCATCGGATCAATTGCCACAACCGACGTCATATTAGGCAGTTGACCGAAGTCTCCGGCGAAGACGGCGCATATGACGGCATGAGGCCTGCCGACGTCAGGCCATGCGCCGGCTGGAATGTGATACCTGACGTCAAATCGGGGCCTGGACATCGAAATGGACAAAGACATCGACAAGGCAATAGGCGTCGCGGCCATTCCTCGCCTCATTGGCCGCGGACTGGTGGCTTTTTACCGTTATGTGCTGTCGCCCCTGATCGGTCCACGCTGCCGTCATCTGCCGAGCTGTTCGGAATATGCCGACGAAGCCATCGGCCGTTTCGGGCTTTGGGCTGGGTCATGGATGGCGCTTGCCCGGATTTTAAGATGCCAGCCCTGGGGCACCTCCGGCCTCGATTTCGTCCCAAAGCGGGTTCCCGCCGGCGCGCAATGGTGGACACCGTGGCGCTATGGCCGCTGGCACGGCACCCAAAGCGAACCGTGATGGCCGCCGGGCTCACCGGCCCGCGCGAACTCGGCGGGAAATCGGGTGGGCAGGAATGGCCGCACCGCCTTAACTGACGGCACCGCAATCCGACCGATCGCAAGGACAATCCATGCCGCAATCCGCAGCTACGATGGACCGCCAGACTTGGCTGCTGCTGGTTCTGCTGTCCGTCCTGTGGGGCGGAGCGTTTTTTTTCTCGAGCGCTGCGCTGCGCGAACTGCCAACCTTCACCATCGTGCTGGCGCGTGTCGGCTTTGGCGCCTTGTTTCTTGCGCCCTTCGTCAGGCGCCTCGGCGGCGCCTGGCCGAAAACGCTCGCCGACTGGCAGCCGTTTTTCGTCATGGGCATGCTCAACAACGTCATTCCGTTCTCGCTCGTGATCAGCGGACAGAATTACATCTCTGGCGGCATGGCTTCAGTGCTCAACGCGACGACGCCTTTGTTCACGGTTCTGGTATTGGGTGCGTTTGGCGACGAAAAGTTGATCGCGCGGCGGATTGCCGGCGTCACCATCGGCGCGATCGGCGTAGCGGTGCTGCGCGGGCCAGGCCTTGCGCTATCGCATCACCAGACAATCGGCATGTTGCTTTGTCTCGGCGCCGCATTGAGCTACGGATTTTCCGGCTTGTGGGGTCGCCGCAAACTGGTCGGCGTGCCGCCGGTGACCTCGGCGGCCTGCCAGCTCACCTGTTCGACCGTGGTGATGGCGACCGTTGCGGCTATTGCCGACAGGCCCTGGACCTTGCCCATGCCAGGCGCGGCGACATGGGCCGCGCTCATTGGCCTCGCCATGCTCGGGACGTCTCTGGCCTATATCGTGTTCTTCACCATTCTGACGCGCGCCGGCGCCACCAACGTCATGCTGGTGACGCTTCTCATCCCGGTCACCGCCATTCTACTCGGCGTCCTGGTGCTGGGCGAACCGCTGACGATCAGCGAAATCGTCGGCGCGCTGATTGTCGCCGCTTCATTGCTGGTCATTGACGGCCGGATTTTCTCGCTTTTGCAGGCCCGACAGCGCGTCACAGACCCGCCGTCAGCTTGAGCGTCGCGAAGAAACCGCCCAGATCAAAGTTATGATAGCGCACGGTGTACTGACCATCGGCGACGTCATCATGATTACCGAGCCGCTGCAGGCCATTTATATAGCTATGGTATTCGTAGCCGGCCTTGGCCGCGAGACTGTAATCGTTCCAGACATAATCATAGGCCAAGGCGGCACGGGTATGCATGACCGGGATGACACGTTGCATGGACTGCGTCTGCACGGAGCCGATACCGGTTCCGTTATAAATATCGGATATCGACGATGTTGATGACGCCAGCAACAGGCCCGCGGTCGCCCTCGTCTCGAGCGAGAAACCGGCCATCAGCGGATTGAGGCGGCCGAACGGCCTGGACGTCAAACTCAACCCGGCCTGCGGTCCAACGCCGGTGAACTTGGCGGAGCCTGTCGACGTACCAAGTACGCCCGTCTGGCTGTAAACTTCGGTTTCATTCCAGTCCATCTGGACGAATTCGGCGCCATAAAGAAAGCTCAGGCCCGACACGCCCCAGTCAATCGGCTCCGCCATGAGAATGTCCGCGCTGCGGTAATTCATAGCGATGTCGGACGTCGCGGTGCCAACATAATTCTCGAAATTAGCCAATAAATCGGCGCTGCCACGGGCGGCCCACAAACTGCTCCCGGCAAATTGCTGATGGCTCGAGGCAGACAACTGGGTATAGGACGCCGTCAACTTGCGGCCGGTAAAGCCGTTTGTATAGGCCGCGCCGAGCCGAAAAGCCGAATTGAAATCGGGGTTATTGCCGTAGAGCGTACCACTCGCGGAGCCTGCCGCCGTGCCCGTACTGGCAAAATAGGTGTCGGTTAAATACGGCTTGAAATAAAGGTAGCTGGCGTCGATTGAAAACGAACTGCGCTGGGGCACCGACGCGAATGTCTCGGATGCCAGGCCCTTGGACGTCAATCCCCTGCTCGCGCCCTTGCGCGACGGCGCGTCGGCCCTGGCCGCCAATGTCTGCCCTTCGCGATTGCGGCGCTTCACGTCGCGGCGGGTCTTTGCCAACGTCGAACGGCTCTTGCCGAGCTCAGTGCGCAATTCACCGATCAATTTTTCCTGTCTGGCGAGCTTGGTCTGCTGTGCCTTGAACATGCGGAACAGCTCCGCATTCGAAGGCGCATCTTGCGCGACAGCCGAACCAACCGCGAGACAAGAGCCTCCCGCAAAAGCGACAGACGACACCATAAATGTTGCAAGCGACCGCATAAGCCCCCCTGTTCGGCGAAAAAATGAAACGCAGGGAACACGGACTCAGGGCCTGCTACCGGAACGGTCGAGGCCGAAACTGGAAAAGGATTGTGCCGCTCAAAGCCCGCAAAAGGGCTGGCATCAGCCGAGCGATTCGCCTGGTACGATAATGCGGTTGAGGATGTAAACGCGGCGTTAAACGGCCAAGGACGCTGCCGCGGACGACAGGACCGCGCCGGCTCCCGAAACCGCGAAAAACCGACGGAAAACAGCCTTCTTTCCCAGTTGCACGAACGAATTGGCCTGCTATATCCAGCACCGAGTTCCACGCTTACCCGCGCTCGTTCGCGGGAGTGAGCATCAAGGAGAATGACCATGGTCGCAGTGACCTTCCCCGACGGCGCACGCCGTGAATTCCCCAACGGCATTTCCGGTCTCGACATCGCCAAGGGCATTTCGCCCTCTCTGGCCAAGCGCACCGTTGCCATGGCGCTCGATGGCACGGTCGTCGATCTCGCCGATCCGATTGAGCGCGACACCAGCATCGAATTCGTGTCGCGAGACGACCCGCGTGCGCTCGAACTGATCCGTCACGATGCCGCCCACGTGCTGGCCGAAGCGGTGCAGGAATTGTGGCCCGGCACGCAAGTCACCATCGGCCCGGTGATCGAGAACGGCTTTTATTACGACTTCGCTCGCAACCAGCCGTTCACGCCCGAAGACCTGCCTGTCATCGAAAAGAAGATGAAGGAAATCATCGCGCGCGATAAGCCCTTCACCAAGGAGGTCTGGTCGCGCGACGAGGCCAAGAAGGTATTCGCCGACAAGGGCGAGCACTTCAAGGTCGAACTGGTCGACGCCATTCCCGAAGACCAGCAGATCAAGATCTACAAGCAGGGTGATTGGTTCGACCTGTGCCGCGGCCCGCACATGACGTCGGTCGGCAAGATCGGCAACGCCTTCAAGCTGATGCGGGTGGCCGGCGCTTATTGGCGCGGCGATTCAAACAACCCGATGCTGTCGCGCATTTATGGCACCGCCTTCGCCAAGCAGGACGACCTCGACGCCTATCTCAAGCAGATGGAAGAGGCCGAGAAACGCGACCACCGCAAGCTCGGCCGCGAGATGGATCTGTTCCACTTCCAGGAAGAAGGCCCCGGCACGGTGTTCTGGCACGCCAATGGCTGGACCATCTTCCAGGAAATCATCGCTTATATGCGCCGCCGCCTGAAGGGCGACTATCAGGAGGTCAACGCGCCGCAGATGCTCGACAAGTCGCTGTGGGAGACCTCCGGTCACTGGCAGTGGTATCGCGAAAGCATGTTCGCGGCGCAATCGGCCGGCGATGACGCGGAAGACAAGCGATGGTTCGCCATCAAGCCGATGAACTGCCCCGGTCATGTGCAGATCTACAAGCACGGCCTCAAGAGCTATCGCGAACTGCCGATCCGGCTTGCCGAATTCGGCATCGTGCACCGGTATGAAGCCTCTGGCGCGATGCACGGCCTCTTGCGCGTGCGCGCCTTTACCCAGGACGACGCGCATATCTTCTGCACCGAGGACCAACTCGCCGAGGAATGCCTCAAGATCAACGAACTGATCCTGACGACCTACGCCGATTTCGGCTTCGAGGGCGACCTTGTCGTCAAGCTGTCGACCCGGCCGGAGAAGCGCGTCGGTTCTGACGCCGCCTGGGATCATGCCGAAAGCGTGATGCAGAATGTGCTGACCCGCATCGCCAAGGACAACAACCGCATCAAGACCGCGGTCAATCCCGGCGAAGGCGCGTTCTACGGGCCGAAATTCGAATACGTGTTGCGCGACGCCATCGGCCGCGACTGGCAGTGCGGCACCACGCAGGTGGACTTCAACCTGCCGGAGCGGTTCGAGGCCTTCTATATCGCGCCGGACGGTTCGAAGCAGACCCCGGTGATGGTGCATCGCGCGATCTGCGGGTCGCTGGAGCGCTTCCTCGGCGTCGTGCTCGAGCACTACGCCGGTCACCTGCCGCTCTGGCTGGCGCCCAAGCAGGCCGTCGTCTGCACCATCACCCAGGATGCCGACGCCTATGCCGCCGAGGTGACGGCGGCCGCCCGCAAAGCCGGCTTGCGCGTCGATGCCGATCTTCGCAACGAGAAGATCAATTACAAGGTGCGCGAGCACTCGCTGGCCAAGGTACCGGTGCTGCTGGTGGTCGGCAAGAAGGAAGGCGAAAACCGGCAGGTTTCGATCCGTCGGCTTGGCTCGGAGAAGCAGACCGTGATGGGCCTGGACGAGGCTCTGGCGATGCTGACGGACGAGGCGCTGCCGCCGGACCTCAAACGCGCGAAGTAGCGCCTATTCTTCCTGCGCGGCCGCCGCACGCGCGCAGGATTCGATCATGACCAACGCGCTGGCGAAGAAATTCTCCATCGCGTCGGTCAGGGCCGGCAGAACGGTCACCCTCGTCATGTCGCCATGACGAATGATCAGCCGGGCGGATTCGGCATCGCGCTGCACCGACCGGACGTGAATGCCCGACACCGAAAACCGCCGCGCCAGATCGGCGACGGTGACCGGACGCATCTCCTCCGGCACCAGATCAGCATAATCCGGGCCGGCCAGAAGCGCACAGAACATCAGCGGCAAACCGGCATCGCGGTCGAGCATCCGCTGCAATTCCGGCGCTGCATTGACCATTCTGTATCCCGCGAGAAACATCGCCGCCATCGCCGAGACAAAACGGGGATAAAACGGATCGTCCAGATCATCGCCGATGCGCTCGGCGAATCTGGTGTCCCCGCGGACGCAATCCAACGCCAACAGCAGTTGCCGATTCCGCTCCCGGTGCAGCCGAACCAGTCTGGACGTCGGCACATAGCGCCGAACGCCACGGACACGATCTTCGGCTCGCTCCAAAAAACCGGTGGCGCGCATCATCAACAGGATGCCTTCGACACGCCCTCCGCCGCACAAACCGGCACCGACACAAATTTCGCGCAGGCGCGCGGCCGTCAGTCCGGACGACGGCTCGTTCGGCCGATAGCTGAAATGCAGATACATGCAGATCAGGGCAATGCCAAAACGACCCCGATCATTGAGCACGCGATTGCCCAACCACCGCCGTTGGTAATATCTGAGATTGTCGGCTGCGATGGCGGCGACCGCTTGCCTGAAACGCGACTCCAGGCGCATCGCGGCAATTTGATCCGGCGTCGGCATCGATGGCGTCGCTGGCTCGGTCGGCAACGGTGCGTTCAAGACGGCGATCTGCATTGTGATTTCGAGGCCAAACTTTCGACAGGAATAACTACACTATAAACGCCACGATTCGCGCCACGGGCGATCTGAATTACGTGTCGCAAGATGGGCGCTTCGCTGAGCACGAACGGCGAAGTCGCCAAATTGCGGGACGATTCAAGCCAACGCACTCGGAAGCCAGCAAGCGGCATTGGCTGGCCGGTCGCGGTCTCCCCCTCCGAAGAAACCGCGAAGTCCGGACGCGCCAACTGCCTGCCACCCCCCGTTCAAGCGGCCAATAAAGCGGTGCGGGCTACTTCTGCGTGTGAATATAGGCAGCCAGATCGGCGGCTTCGGCGCGTGACAGGCTCATGTCCGGCATTTTGGGATGCGGCGCCAACAGGAACAGCGCAATTCCCGCAGCATCCAGTCCCCGCGTTTTGGCAATCGTCGAGAACGCTGGCGCCTGTGTCCCACCCTGGGCCTGGTCGGCGGATACGACATGGCAGGCGGCGCACCAACGTTTAGCCAGCGTCTCCCCGCGAGCCGCGTCAGCCGCCAACGCAGCCCCGCTCCAGGTCATGCCCGCAATCAAAAGGCACGCAACCGTTAAGGTCCTCGAGATGAGGACCGTGAAAAATCCGCTCATCGACCTCATCCCAATAGGTTCAACACAACGCCACTATCCAATTCAGCCACTCTGTAGAAAATGACATAGCTCAAGCCATCGGTAAATATTGTCGCCGATCAACGGGAGGCTGCCGAGGGCCGCATCGGCGCCTCAACATTACCGATCCGGCGGGGCCTGCCAACCGGCGCGCCAGCAACCAGCGAAGCGTCGTTGGCCGGATCGCCGTCTTCAATAAGGCTGAGAAATCGCTCGGCCCAATGCCTTAGATCGTTCTCCACCAGCACGCGGAAATTCGCGGCGTGGCGCATGCGGCGCTCCTCCAGCGGCATCGACAAGGCTCGATTGATCGCGATTGCGACGCCTTCCGGGTCGTAAGGGTTTACCAGGACAGCGGCTCCGCATTCCCGCGCCGCGCCGGCAAAGCGCGAGAGCACCAGCACGCCGGGATTGTCTGGATCCTGAGCGGCGATATATTCCTTGGCGACCAGATTCATGCCGTCACGCAACGGCGTTACGAGTGCGACCCGCGCGCTGCGATAAAGTCCCGCCAATGCGGTGCGGCTATGCGCTTTATTGATATAGCGCAGCGGTGTCCAGGACGCCTCGCCGAACTGACCGTTGATGCGCCCGGCGGCCTCACCCACAATCCGGCCAAGATCGGCATATTCCGCAATGTCGGTCCGGCTGCGCGGCGTAATCTGCAAATAGGTCACCAGACCGCGCCAATCGGGGAAACCGTTCAGAAACCGTTCGAACGCAGCCATGCGCTCCGGTATGCCCTTGCTGTAGTCGAGCCGATCGACGCCGATAATCATGGCGCGCCCAACCATGCTGGCCAGCACCTCGCTGACGAAAGCCGAACCGACCGCACGCCGCGCTAGCCGTGAGAACGCTTCGGTCTCGACACCGACCGGGAATACACCGACGCGCACCACACGATCATCGTAGATAAAGCCGTCCGCACCGTCGCGCTTGAGGCCAACCTCGTCGGCGAGGTAACGCGAAAAATTATTGGCGTCGATTTCAGTCTGAAACCCGACCAGATCGTATTGGCACAGCGCCGGCACCAATCGCTCGTGATTGGGCAAAGCCGCCAGGATTTCCGGTGGCGGACACGGAATATGGAGAAAAAAGCCGATCCGATTGCGGCGACCGTGATCGCGTAGCGTCTTGGCCAGCGGCATCAGATGATAGTCATGCACCCAGATTACATCGTCTGGCCGCAGCAATTTCTCAAGATTGTCCGCAAAGACGTTATTGACACGGAAATAGCCGCTCAGATCGCGTCGGGTGAACTCGGCAAGGTCAAGCCGATAATGCAGGATCGGCCATAAAACCCGGTTGGCAAACCCGTTATAAAACTCCTCGTAATCGTCGCGCTTGAGATCGACTGTGACGTAGGAGACGTTATCCTGAATTATCGTATTGGCCGGCCCCGGATCGCCATCGGCCACCTTGCCGCTCCAGCCGAACCAAACGCCACCGCGTTTCTTCAACGCCGGTCGGATCGACACTTCGAGTCCGCCGGCGCGCGCATTACCGTCAGGCACCCCGACCCGGTTTGAAACTACGATAAGCCGCGCCAATATCGATCCCCCCAACTACGAGACAATTTGATCGCGGTCAGGATCAATCCGGACATCGAATAAGTCTGCGGGAAGTTTCCCCACAGCTTGCCGGTGGCCGGATGGACATCTTCTGACAAAAGTCCGTAGCGATTTTTCAAATTCAATGCGTCGGCAAACATTTCCCGAGCCTCATCGCGCCGCCCGATATCCCACATGGCGTCAATCAGCCAGAAACGGCAGATTAAAAAGGCCGTTTCCGGAACTCCGAAATCGTCAGCGGCGACATATCGCATAACGTGGAAGTCGCGACGAAGTTCACGCGCAATGGCCTCAACGGTCGAAACAAAACGTGGATCGTCCGGCGCGACAAGCCCCAACTCGGCCAGCAATAGCGAACTGGCGTCGAGATCGTCACCGCCGAAAGCGGCGGCGAAGGCATTCCGTTTTGGATTCCACGCCTTTTGCAGCACTTCGTCGCGGATGGCGTCGGCGCGGTCCCCCCAATACTGAGCCCTGTCCGACAAGCCCAGATGCGCTGCGATAGCCTCCAGACGTTGCACGCCCGCCCAGCACATCGCCGCGGAATGCGTATGGACATTCTGCCGCCCGCGGAACTCCCAAAGGCCAGCATCCGGCATCAGCGCCAACCGGGCCGCTTGTTCGCCAAGGCGTTCGATCGAGCGGAACAATGCCGCATCGCCGGGGCGCGGCAGCCTCCGGTCAAAGAACATCGGCGTTGCCGCCATGATGATGCTGCCATAGACGTCGTGCTGGACCTGACTGGCCGCCGCATTGCCGACCCGCACCGGGCCATCGCCGCGGTATCCGGCCAGCGCCGGGGCGATCCGCTCCTCGAGACCGTCGGTCGGCACAATGCCGTACAGCGGATCGACCGCCCCTTCCCGGCCAGTCGAAATGGTCAGTATGTAGGAGATGAAATCTTCCATGGTGCGGGTCGCACCGATACGGTTGAGAGCGCTCACCACGAAGAAGGCGTCCCGCAGCCAACAATAGCGATAATCCCAGGTCCGGCCCGACCCCGGACCTTCGGGAATCGATGTCGTCAATGCGGCAACGATCGCCCCGGTCTCTTCGAAATTGCACAGTTTTAGCGTGATCGCGGAGCGGATAATCTCGTCCTGCCAATCGATTGAAAACGCCAGCCGCCTCACCCATTCCTGCCAATAATCGCGCGTCCGGTCGGTAAAATCGCGGCAGGTACTCGCCAGGGATCCCTCGAAGGGCTCATCCGGACCGAACACCATATTGACCGGCCGGGTCAGTACGAACGAGGCCTCGTTCTCGATATAAGACAGCGGTGCATCGGTGGTCAGCCGAACGGGCACATCATCGCGCCAATAGCGGATATGATTGCTGCCAGCGGTCCGGGTCGCCACCGGCTCACCATAGCGATGCGTGGCGCGGAACCGGATCGTGACGCGCGGCATGCCGGCAAGCGGCTCGACAATCCGCATCAGTTGCGGCGGGCGGAAGGTTCGGCCATGGATATGAAAGCGCGGTGCAAAATCGGTGACGCGAATCTTGCCGCCGTTGCGATCGGACATCTCGCTGACGACGATCGCTGTGTTACGCACATAATTCGACTGGGTCTCCACCAGGCCGTCGAGCACGACGTCGGTGAAGCCTTTTTCCTCGCTGCCTGACAGCAACCGACTGAAGACCGGATCGCCGTCATAACGCGGCAGACACCACCACAAAATGCGCGCTTCGGGATTGACGAGCGCGGCGGTGCGACCATTACCGATCACAGCGAGGTCAAGGCCGTAATCAATTGGTTCTCGATCGGATAGACCGGGGTTTGCCATCGCGCTGTCGCCTATTCGCTACCGGCAAGACTGCGTAAGGCGCACCGCACCTCTTCGGGCGACGAAAAGATGCCGGCCATCGTCCCAGGCATGACTCCAAAATCGCGGCCAACTGAAAAACCGATGCCATCCCACTCCGGCAAGACGGCAAAAGCCGCCTCATCCGTCACGTCGTCACCGATGAACACGGGCCTTCGTCCGGAAAACGGCGCATAGGCCATCAAGGTTCTCAGGCCATTGCCTTTGTCGATATGCCGGCGCTTGACCTCGAACATGGCCTTGCCGAGCAGTACCACTGTATCTTCGGCCGGAAAGGCGTCACGGCCTGCCGCGACATGCTCACGCAAGCGCTCCTCGTGCTGCGGCGCCTGCCGGTAATGCAGCGCTACGGAATAACCCTTGTCCTCGAACTCGACACCGGAGCCCTCGAAAGCCGCATCGGTCAGGAATTTGCGCATCTCAGGTGGCAAATCGGCAATGCGTGTTACCGGAGCTGTCTGAGCAGGCCTGATCTCGGCACCGTGGCCGCCAACCAACGGCAATCTTACAGGCGAAAACAGCATATCAAGGTCGCGGATCGGACGCCCACTTACCAGGGCAACTGCGCCACCGGTCAGATCGTAAAGCCGTATCAGCGATTGCTTGAGCGTGTCGGGAACATCGACCGCGGAAGGCGACGACCCAATGTCAATCAACGTGCCATCGACATCGAGCAAAAGCGCAATGGAACCGGGATCGAGCGCACCGAACTTTCTGGAAGCCGCATCATTGGCCGCTTTGGGTATGATCGCCTGCGTCACAATCATCCTTCCAAATCGTTCGGCAATCATGACCCGCGGTCGTTACCGCGCCAGCACCTCGACATCTCCGTCGACACCGGTCACGACCTTGAACTCGCGTTCGTAGATCTTGCCTTCGTTGCGCGCGATAGCGCGATACTCACCTTCCGCCAATACGACGCGCGGAAACGCGCCGATCGACTCCTTGATCACGTCACCACCCGGCGTCAGCACCGACCAGGCGGTGTTGGCAAGCGCTTCGCCGCCTTTCTGGGTCACAAGCTTCAGCGTGATGACGGCGGCGCGATGATTGACTGTAATATCGGTAAGCTTGCCGGCTTGGACGCGAATATCCGATCGAACCACAGAGTTCGCATCACCATAATTCGAGACGATGTAATAAGTTCCCTCCGGCACCACCACGACCGCGCCGGTCGCTATGTGCTCGGCGATCGGGCGACGGTCGCCGGCCTCGAACTGGCTGCCTTTGTAGACGTCGAATGAAATCTGACTGGAAGGGATGAGCGCGTCGCCGACGTGGCCCTTGATGGTCAGACCGCCGGCCGGCAGGTCGAACTCCTCATGCAAAGTCGGCCCGCGCAAGGTCACCGGCTTGACGGCGGTGGCGAGCCCGAAACCGACATTGACGATATAGGGACCGGCCGGCAGCACCAAAGTCGGCGACGCCGATTTGTCTTCCTTGATCAGCTTGAAATTGCCAGCCGCATCCGGCTTGGCGGCATAGACCCGCCAGGTCAGACCGCCGGAAATCGCCGGCGCGTCCTTGCCGAAGCGGGCCGACAGCGCCAGCGCCGATTGTCCCGCAGGCACCATCGGCATCGCCGACGACATCATGATCGGTCCGGCGGCGGGCGGGTGACTACCGCCGAAGCCGCCCTCGCGGATGTGGGTATTGGGCGACAACAGCTCGATCGACGGGGTGGCGGAAAATAGTGAACTGGAATCGGCGGTCTGCGCCTTTGCCGACCCGGAAATGCCCGCCAGCGCCAACGTCAGACAGGCCGCCGCCAACCCGGCACGCCACGCTACCGCGCCCACGATGCCGGACGGACGGAAATTGCGCGGAAATGGGATGACGGCGAAAAACCTCATGGCAACTCGCTTTTCGGCCCAAATCGCGGCGATTTCAAGCCAGCGGGCCAAGTTTGCGCCGACCCCAGTGGATCGGCCGTGGATATCGCCACGATCCGGCCGCCGCTTGTCATCCGGCTGCAACACGCCGGCCCGATGACTGCGGCCCAAGCTCATGGCCAAAGCCCGAGCCCCCAAAGCCTCTGGAGACCGATGATGAAAAAGCTGATGAGCCTGCTGTTGCCCGCCTTGCTGGCGCTGCCCTTCGCGGCCGCCGTAACGACGTCGCAGGCCCGCGCCGCCGACGTCGTCTGCTACAATTGCCCGCCGCAATGGGCCGACTGGGCCACGATGCTCAAGACGATCAAGGCCGATCTCGGCTACGATATCCCCTTCGACAACAAGAATTCCGGTCAGACCCTGTCGCAGTTGCTCGCCGAGAAAAGCGCTCCGGTCGCCGATATCGCCTATTATGGCGTCAATTTCGGGATGAAGGCCAAGGCCGCCGGCGTCGTCGATAATTACAAGCCAAAGGGCTGGGCCGACGTTCCGGCGGGCATCAAGGATGCCGACGGCGCCTGGACAGCCATTCACTCCGGCACCCTCGGCCTGTTCGTCAACAAGGACGCGCTCGGCGGCAAGCCGGTGCCGGCCTGCTGGAAGGACCTGCTGAAGCCCGAATACAAGGGCATGGTCGGTTATCTGGACCCGACCTCGGCCGCCGTCGGCTATGTCGGCGTCGTCGCGGTCAACAAATCGCTCGGTGGCACCGATACCGACTTCTCCGCCGCCATCGATTTCTTCAAGGGCCTGCGCAAGAACGACGCCATCGTGCCGAAGCAAACCTCCTACGCCCGCGTGGTGTCGGGTGAAATTCCGATCCTGTTCGATTACGACTTCAACGCCTACCGCGCCAAGTACACCGAGAAGGGCCATTTCGAGTTCGTGATCCCCTGCGAAGGCTCGGTCGTGTTCCCTTACGTCGTCAGCCTGGTGAAGAACGCGCCCGACAAGGCCAAGGCCGAGAAGGTGCTGGACTATCTGCTGTCGGATAAGGGCCAGGCGATCTGGACCCATGCTTACCTGCGCCCGGCCCGGCCGATCGAACTGCCGGCCGACGTCAAGGCCAAGTTCCTGCCGGACAGCGACTATGCCCGCGCCAAGAGCGTCGACTGGGCCAAGATGGAAGCGGTGCAGAAGGACTTCACCGCCCGCTATCTCGCCGAAGTCCGATAAGGCATCGGGTGCCCCGGCGATACACGCCGGGGCACCGCTTGCCGGTCCGTTATGCGGCTGAACACCTTTATCGCGCTTTGCCTGTTGCCGCTGGCCATCGTGGTCGGCGCATTCTTCGTATTGCCGATGCTGCGGCTCATCCTCGTCGGCGGCAGCGGCGGCATGGGGCTATCGGCTTACGCCGCGATCCTGACTGAGCCGCGCTTTCGCGCCACCTTGATCAACACCGTCGTACTCTCAGCCGCCGTAACTTTGGCGTCGCTCGTCATTTCGACGGTCGCCGGCCTGTTCCTGCAACGCAATCGCTTTCCCGGCCGCGCGCTGCTGGTGGCGATGCTGACCTTCCCGCTCGCCTTCCCCGGCGTCGTCGTCGGCTTCATGATCATCCTGCTGGCCGGCCGTCAGGGCGTCATCGGCCAGATCTCGTCGCTGCTCACCGGCGACAAATGGGTCTTTGCCTATTCGATCCAGGGCCTGTTTCTCGGCTATCTCTATTTCTCGATCCCACGCGTCATTCTGACGGTGATGGCGGCGGTCGAGAAGCTCGATCCCAGCCTGGAGGAAGCCGCCCGCGCACTCGGCGCCAGCCCCTGGGGCGTGCAGCGCGACGTCATTCTGCCGGCGCTGAAGCCTGCTTTCGTCGCGTCCGGCGCCATCGCCTTCGCCACCGCGATGGGCGCCTTCGGCACCGCCTTCACACTGGCCACCAATATCGACGTGCTGCCGATGCTGATCTACACCGAGTTCACACTGTCGGCGAACATCGCGATGGCGGCGGCCTTGTCGGTCGGTCTCGGGCTCGTCGCCTGGGCCGCGCTGGCGCTCGCCCGAACTTTTGCCGGCAATACCGTCGCGGCGGCGGGATAAGCGCATGCCGAACCGTCTGGTCTTCTCCGCGCAATTGCTGTTCACGCTGCTGGTGGCAGCCTTCCTGATCGTGCCGGCGCTGTTGTCGATGCTGGCCGGCGTTACGGTCAACTATTTCCAGGGCGTTCGTTCCGGCCTGACCCTGCAATGGGTGATGCAGGTCTGGTCGCTCTACGCCGACACCATCGCGCGCTCTTTTGTCATTGCGCTGGCGACACTGGCCGTCACCCTGATCGTCGGCGTTCCGGCCGCTTACGCCCTGCATGTGCGCGGCGGCCGGCTGGCGCGCGCTGTCGAAGAAATCATCACCTTGCCGCTCGCCATTCCAGGGCTCGCCATCGCGCTCGGGTTATTGCTCAGTTATGGCGGCTTCGGGGATTTCCGCCGGTCCTGGCTATTCATCCTGACCGGCCATGTCGTGTTCACATTGCCCTTCATGGTGCGCTCGGTAATGGCGGTGTTTTCCGCCATCGATGTCAAGACGCTGGACGAAAGCGCGGCCTCACTCGGGGCCTCACCCTGGCGGCGCTTTCGCAACGTCATTGTACCCAATGCCAAACCCGGCATTCTGGCCGGCGCGCTGATGGTCGTGACGTTGTCGCTCGGCGAATTCAACCTGACCTGGATGCTGGCAACGCCGATGACCAAAACCCTGCCGGTCGGACTGGCCGACAGCTATGCCTCGATGCGACTGGAAGTCGCCTCGGCCTATACGCTGGTATTCTTCATCATGATCATTCCGCTGCTGGTTGCCATGCAGCTCTTCGCCGATAGCGACCGGAAAGAACAACCATGACCGCGCCCAACGCCACGTCCGCGACCTCGCCGCATGGCGTGACCGTGCGGGTCGAGGCCTGCGCCAAGACCTTTGGTCACGGCGCACGCGCGCTCGAACCAATCACCCTCGACGTCGCACGGGGCGAAACCCTGGTATTCCTCGGCCCCTCAGGCTGCGGCAAAACCACGATGTTGCGCATCATCGCCGGCCTTGAGAAACCGGACGCCGGCGGCCGGGTATTATTCAACAACGCCGACGTCACCGGCGTGCCAATTGAAAAGCGCAATGTCGGCATGGTGTTCCAGTCTTACGCGCTATTCCCCAATATGCACGTCGCCGACAATATCGGCTACGGTCTAAAGGTACGCGGCGCGAGCAAGGCCGAACGCAAGGCCCGCGTCGCCGAACTGGTGGCCCTGACCGGCATCGAAGGCCTGGAGCATCGCCGCATCGATCAGCTGTCGGGCGGCCAGCGCCAGCGGGTCGCGCTGGCGCGCGCGGTCGCGGCACGCCCAAAAGTACTGCTGCTCGACGAGCCCTTGACCGCGCTTGACGCCGCCCTGCGGGATCGGCTGCGTACCGAACTCGACCAGTTGCTGCGCCGGCTCGGCATCACCACCATCTACGTCACCCACGATCAAGCCGAGGCCATGGCGCTGGGCGACCGCATCGTGGTGATGCGCAAGGGTGCCATCGCCCAGATCGGCAGTCCACGCGAGATCTATTTCACGCCGGAAAACCGCTTCGTCGCCGAATTCATCGGCGCGGCCAATATTGTCGAAGCCGAAAGCCGCGACGGCTGCCTGCTGCTGCCGGGTGGCAAACTGGCTTTGCGGCAAGGCTCGATCGACGGCAAGGCGACCGCGATGATCCGGCCCGAGACAATCGCGGTGATCGCACCGGAGACCGCAATGCTAACCGGACGCATCGACGCCATCAGCTTCATCGGCGATCGCCAGCGCCTGATCGTCAGCGCCGCGAGCCACAAGCCGCTGACCGTCGACGCTGCCAATTCGCTTCAATTGAGGTCCGGCGACCGCATCGGTCTTGCCATCCCGCCCGACGCCATCCGTATCCTGCCGCCAGAGCGCAGCCTATGACGCAGCCGATTCTGATCGCCCAGATCTCCGACCTGCACATCAAGGCGCCAGGCCAGCTTGCCTATGGCGTCGTCGATACGTCCGCTGCACTGAGCCGGTGTATCGTCGAATTGAACCGGCTCGACCCCCGGCCCGATCTGGTGGTGATTTCCGGCGATGTCGCGGATACGCCAACCGCGGATGAATACGAACAGGCTGTCAACCTGCTAAGCGCGCTCGACCTGCCTTATGTCGCAATCCCCGGCAATCACGATGATCGCGCGTTGATGCGCAGCGCCCTGGGCGATGAAACCGATGCCGCACCGCAAGGTCCGCTGAACCAGCTTCACCGGGTCGGCGACCTCGATATCGTTCTGCTCGACTCGTCGGTGCCTGGCGCGCCGCACGGCGAACTGGATGCCGAAACGCTCGCCTGGCTTGACGCGACATTGGCGGCCACGCCGGAGCGGCCGGCGCTGCTATTCCTGCACCACCCGCCCTTCATCACCGGCATCGGGCATATGGATGTCCAGAACCTGCGCAATGCGCCGACCCTGGCCGAGCTCATTGCCCGACATAACCGGGCGCGGATGATCGCCGCCGGTCACGTCCACCGCGCGACGATGGCGAGCTTTGCCGGGATCGCGGCGACGATCTGCCCAGCGCCCAATCACGCTGTCGCGCTCGACCTCGCAGGCCGTATGCCGCCGGCATTTCGGATCGAACCACCCGCGTTCCACCTGCACAGGTGGTTCGCGGATGGCAAGTTCGGCCAAGTCGTGACTCATCTGGTGCCGATCGGCGACTTCGACGGTCCGCACCCATTCTTCAGCGCCGACGGCCGCCTGCTCTGACGCTCAGGCGGCGGTCGCCGCCGCCCGATCAGTTGGCGGCCTGCTTCGCCGGCATCGGCGGCAATGGCTGCACCGGCGAGCCGGGACCGATCTTCTGAAGATTACCAGCGATGACGCGATCGCCGGCCGCGACGCCCTTCTCGACCGCCACCAGTTCGCCGTCGACCGGCCCGAGCGACACCAGACGCATCTCGGCCTTGTTGCCCTTGCCGACGACATAAACGTACTTGCCGAGCTGGCTGGAGCCGAGCGCAACGCGCGGCACCATCAAGGCGTTCGGCTTCTCGCTGACCGTCAAACGGATACGGACATATTGCCCTGGCAACAACGACTTGTCGGTGTTGGCAATGGTCGCACGGGCGGCGATGGTCCCGGTCGAACGGTCAACCGTATTATCAAGGAAGGTCAATTCGCCGCTGTAACGCGGCTTGGCGTCGCCGGTGAAATAGACATCGGCCTTGACCTTGCCCTTTGTACGCGCGGCGTCGATCGCAGCCAGATCGGTCTCGCTCGGATTGAACGTCACATAAATCGGATCGAGCTGCACGAGCGTGTTGAGGGTCGAATTGCCGGTCGTCACCAACGCACCGGTCGATGCCTGGTTCTTGCCGAGCCGGCCGGCAAACGGCGCCGTGATCTTGGTGTAGCTCAGGTTGATCTCGGCGGTGTGCAAGGCAGCCTGATCGATCGCCAGCGCCGCCTTGGCCTGGCGCATCGCGCTGTCGCGCTGTTCGAAGGCGTCCTTGTTGAGATAGCCGTTCTGGGCCAGCGTTTCGCCGCGTTCCAGATTGGACTTGGCGTAATCGAGCGCGGCATTGTCGCGCGCCAACTGCGCCTTGGCCGAATCGAGCGCCGCCTGAAAGTCGCGCGGGTCGATGGTATAAAGCAGATCGCCTTTATTGACGTCGCTGCCGTCGGCGACATGCTGCTGACCGACATAGCCGGCCACCTTGGCTTGCAAGGCGATGCTGCGGATCGCTTCGGTTCGCGCCGAATATTCCAGATAGATCGGGATCGTCTTCTGCACGATCTCGGCCACCGGAACCGGCATCGCAAAGGCGCCGGGATTGGGCGCCGCGCCAGCCTGCTCGGGCTCGCGTTGCAGGATAAACGCACCGGCTCCGAGCGCGACAATGACCACGGCCGCGGCGCCCAGCTTCCACTTATGCATGTGCAAGTTCATGTTCATGGCGGACATTCCTCATTCCGGATTTCTATTCGGCCGGCTCGGCCAGGGCCTTGAGATCATGGTGCGCCTCCGGCGCGGTTTTCCCGCCGCGGTCGCGCAGACGCTCGATCACGACGTAGAACACCGGCACGAAAGCCAATGTCAGGATGGTGGCGGCCAGCATGCCGCCGAACACGGTGGTGCCGATCGATTGCCGGCTGGCCGCGCCCGCGCCGGTCGCCACCATCAACGGCACCACGCCGAGAATGAAGGCGAAGGCGGTCATCAAAATCGGCCGCAACCGCAGGCGCGAGGCTTCGACCGCCGCCTCGACGATGTCGAGCCCTTCGGAGCGACGTCGCTTGGCGAACTCGATGATCAGAATCGCGTTCTTGGCGGCGAGGCCGATCAACATGACGAAGCCGATCTGCGAGTAAACGTCGATCTGCTTGCCGCCCAGCCAGAGCGCCGACAGCGCGCCGAACAAGGCGAGCGGCACCGCCAGCAACACCATGAACGGCATCGACCAGCTCTCATATTGCGCCGCCAAAATCAGGAACACGAAGACCAGCGCGAGCGCGAACACCACGGTGGCGATCGATCCGGCTTTCAATTCCTGGAAGGTAATGCCGGTCCACTCGTAGCCGAAGTCCCGCGGCAACACCTTGGCTGCTGCCCGCTGCATCGCGGCGATCGCCTGGCCGGAGCTATAACCGGGGGCGGGCCCGCCATTGATCTTGGCCGAGGTATAGTTGTTGTAGTGCGGCACGGTTTCCGGCCCGACAATCGGCTCGAGACTGCCGAGCGTGCTCAACGGCACCATGCCACCGGCCGCATTGCGGACGTAGAGCCGGGACAGATCGGCGGCCGAGGCGCGCGCGTCCTTATCGGCCTGCATCGTAACGCGGAAGGTGCGGCCGAACAGGTTGAAGTCGTTGACGTAGAGCGAGCCGAGATAGATCTGCAAGGTGCTGAACACATCCGGCAGGCTCAGGCCCAACAATTTCGCCTTGTTCCGATCGAGGTTGTAATTGAACTGCGGCGTCGAGGTACTGAACGACGTGAAAAGCTGTTGCGGGTTCAACTCGGGCTGCTTGCGCGCCTCCGCAATCAACGCCTGCGCCACGTCATTGAGCGCCGCGGCGCCACGGCCATTCAAGTCCTCGAGCTGGAATTCGAAACCACCCGTGGTTCCCATGCCGGGGATCGACGGCGGATCGAAGCTCAGCACGAAGGCTTCCGGAATGCCGAGCAGCTTCATCCGGACTGCATTAACGAGATTTGTTGCGCCCTGCTCCGGCGGCCGCTCGTCCCAGGGCTTGAGAATGGCAAACTCGACCGCCGAATTGGACTGCGCCGCACTGGTCAGGAAGTTCAGACCGCTGATCGAGCCGACGATATCGACGCCGGGCGTGCCCTGAAGAATATCGCGCACCTTTTTGGCGACAGCATCCGTCCGCTCAAGCGACGCGCCATCCGGCAACTGGATGACGACGAAGAAATAGCCCTGATCCTCGACCGGCAGGAAGGTCGACGGCACCCGCGTCGAAATCAGGTAGGTCGTGCACATCGTGGCGACGAACAGGCCGAGCATCGCCCAGCGGAACCGAATGAGAGCGTGCACCGCCACGCTGTAGCGATGCGACAGCCAGTGGAAACCGGCGTTGAACATCTGGAACGGCTTGAACGTGCTCTCGCCGTTGTGGCGCAAGAAGGCCGCGCTCAAGGCCGGCGTCAGTGTCAGAGAGTTGAAGGCCGAAATGCCGACCGAGATCGCAACCGTCAGCGCGAACTGGTTATAGAGTCGTCCCGAAACGCCGGGAATGAAGGCGACAGGCACGAACACCGCCATCAGCACGGCGGTCGTCGCGATGATCGGGCCGGTCACTTCCTTCATGGCCGCGCGCGTCGCCGCCATCGGGGCAAGACCGGCCTCCAATTGCCGTTCGACGTTCTCGACTACCACGATGGCGTCGTCGACCACCAGACCGATCGCCAGCACCATGCCGAGCAGGCTGAGCATGTTGAGCGAGAAGCCGACTGCCGCCATCACCGCCAGCGTCGCGATCAACGACACCGGAATGGCGATCGTCGGAATGATGGTCGTGCGCCAGCTTTGCAGGAAGATGAAGACCACGAAAACGACCAGCAGCAAGGCCTCGCCGAGGGTCACCAGGACGTCATGCATCGCCGCCGACACGAAACGGGTCGTGTCGTAATGCATCGCGTAATCGATGCCCTTGGGGAATCGCTGCTTGAGCTCTTCCATCTTGTCCTTGACGCGCTGCTGAAGTTCCAGCGCGTTCGAACCGGGCATCTGATAGATCGCAAGCACCACCGTCGGGTCCTTGCCGAAGAAGGCGGTCGAAGCATATTGCAGCGCGCCGAGTTCGATACGGGCGACGTCGCGCAAACGCACCACCGAACCGTTGGCCGGATCGGCACGCACGACGATGTCACCGAACTCCTTCGGGTCGCTCAGGCGGCCGACGGCGTTGACCTGCATTTCAAACGGCGTGCCGGCCGGCGCCGGCGACTGGCCGATCTTGCCGGCGGCGATCTGAACGTTCTGCTCCTGTACGGCGTGCTGAACGTCGACGGCGGTAATGCCGAGATTGGCGAGCTTGTCGGGATCGAGCCAGATCCGCATCGAGTAGCGGCGTTCGCCGAAGATCTGAACGTCGCCGACGCCCTGAAGGCGCTTCAACGGATCGACGATCTGCAAATAGGCGTAGTTGCTGAGCGCCACCGGATCGACCGAACCGTCCGGCGACGTCAGGTTGACGATCAACACGAAATTCGGGTTCTGCTTCTTGATCGTCACGCCGCCCTGATTGACGATCGCCGGCAGCGACGACGACGCCTGCGAGACGCGGTTCTGCACGTCGACCGCCGCGATGCTCAGCGGATAACCGACATCGAAGGTCACGGTGATGTTGGACGAGCCATCGTTCGAACTCGACGACGACATGTAGGTCATGCCCTGCACGCCGTTGATCGATTGCTCGAGTGGCGTCGTCACGGTATCGGCGACGACCTGGGCGCTCGCACCCGGATAGGCTGCTGAGACCACGACCTGCGGCGGTGTGATGTCGGGGAACTGCGAAACCGGCAGCAGGAAGTAGGAGATCGACCCCGCCAACACCATGATGACGGCGATCGACGACGCAAAGACCGGGCGCTTCGTAAAAAACTCGATCATGACCGCGCGCCCCCGCTCCGGGGCCGCAGCACACCAAACGTGATCTTGGCCATGAAAGTCGCCCTTTTTGATTCCGCTTCGCACCCCTGACCCCGACCGATCTTGACGGTCCCTAACAGGGGTGTTACTGGTAAGTAACATCCAATATGTTACAGGTCAGTAACGTCCAGTCAAGTGCGCTGCCGCAAATAATTTGTGCAACGCAACATTATTGTTAGGGGTGAAGGCACCTTGGATAACGACGCCGGCCAGAAGCGACCCAACGGGCAAGTGACGACGCGGGCAGGTCAGATGAGACCTCGAGAACGGATTATCAAGACCGCGCGCGAACTATTTCGTCGCCACGGCATGCGTGGCATCGGGGTCGACGCCATCGCCGAGCAGGCCGGCACCAACAAGATGACCTTGTATCGTCACTTCGGTTCGAAGGACGACTTGATCATTGCCTGTCTGCGCGACGTTGCCGCCGAGGCCGACGAGATCTGGGCCGAGTTTGAGACCACCTATCCCGGCGATCCGATGGCGCAACTCCACGCCTGGGTGCGCGAAGGCGCCGATTGCGTGCTGGGCGACCCGCGCGGCTGCGACATGGCCAATGCCGCGGTCGAATTGGCTGAGAGCGACCATCCCGCCCGCCACGTCATCGAGGAATTCAAGAACGCGCATCGCCACCGTCTGGCGCAGTTGTGCCGCGATGCTGGCATCGCCAAGGCCGCCCTCCTGGCCGACACCTTGTGGCTATTGCTCGAGGGCGTTCGCGTCAGCATTCAGAGCGTCGGCGTCGAGGGCCCGTGCGCCCATTTCATATCGATTGCCGAAGCCGTCATCGCGGCCTTCGCGACCGAGCCCGCCGGCGGCCAGTCGTCCCGTTTACCGGACGAAGCGAGTATCAAGCCGCGACAAAGTCTCCCGCCGTTACCGGCGACGACCTGATCCCGAAGTCGCCAGTCGGCTCGCGCCTGACCGGATTCATGTCTCGCCGAGCGCCGATACGAAAAAGGCCAGCCGCGCCGGCTGGCCTTTCACTTTGCGTCCCGGGATCCAAGCGATCAATGCGCTCCCCCGGCCGACAGCTAGAATTCCTTCCAGTCGTCGTCGTTGATCGCTTTGGCCAACGCGGTCTGCATGTTTCGGGCCGGACCCGCCTTGACCTGAGCCTGCGGCGCCGCAGCCGGCCTTTTCGATACGGTCGAAGCCGGCGCGGGAGCCGGAGCCGGTTTCGCCGCGACGGGCTTGGCGACCGGACGGGCAACCGGCGCGACACGCCGCGCGGTCTGACGACCATAGTCGCGACTGCCATCGCCAACCGCGATCTGGAAGAACGCCACCTGTTCGTCCATCGCCTGGGCCTGATGCTCGAGGGTCTTGGCGGTCGCGGCATTCTCCTCGACCAAAGCCGAGTTCTGCTGGGTCGCTTCGTCCATCTGGTTGAGCGCTTTGTTGATCTGCTCGATGCCGGTCGCCTGTTCGGAACTGGCATTGGCGATATCGGCGACCACTGCCGCGACCTTGTTGATCGATTCAACGATCTCGGTCAGCGACTCGCCAGCCCGGTTCACCAGCGCGACGCCGTCTTTGACTTGACCGTTCGAATTGGTGATCAGGTCCTTGATGTCTTTCGCCGCCTGCGACGAGCGCTGCGCCAGGCTGCGCACTTCGGAGGCGACCACCGCAAAGCCCCGGCCCGCCTCGCCCGCGCGCGCGGCTTCGACAGCGGCGTTCAAGGCCAGCAGGTTGGTCTGGCGGGCGATCTCGTCGATGACGCCAATGATGTCGCCGATCTTGCGCGACGAATCCTCGATCTTGGCCATCGCCTGCACGGCCTGCGCCACCACCTTGCCGCCGCGGTCTGCAACGTCACGCGTGGCGTTGGCATCCGAATTCGCCATCTGGGCGTTTTCGGCGTTCTTGCGCACGGTCGAGGCCAGTTCCTCCATCGCCGCCGACGTCTCTTCGATACTCGCCGCCTGCTCCTCGGTCCGCTGCGACAGATCGGAAGTCGAGGTCGAAATCTCGGCCGAAGCGTTCGTTACTTCGCGACCCGAGGAAATGATCTCGCCAATGCTGTGGCTGACGCGACGCGCCATTTCGGCGACGGCATCGGCAATCTGTCCAACTTCGTCGCGACGGCCAGTGCCGGGAACATTGACCTTGAAATCGCCAGCGGCGAGCTTTTCCAATTCCGGCACGAGCGCCACGATCGGACGCGCAATCGCCCGTCCGATGATCCAGGCCAGCAACGCGCCGACCAGCAGACCGCCAATGGCCAAGATGACGATCAACGAACTCGTATTGGTCATCAACTCACGGGTCGAAGCTTCGGACTTGGCGTTGTTGTCGGCAATCGCGCCCTTCAGGCTGGCCAGGCTGGCGTCAAAAGCAATGCCGAGCTTATCCATGTCGGCCTCGAGTTTACGCTGCTCGGCGTTTTCGCTCGCGCCCTTCAAGGAGCCTTCGCGATATTCCGCCAGCGCCGCCTTGAGATCGGTGTAAATCGCACGGCCATCGGGTTTGACGATGGGGTCCATACCGTCGACGAGTTTCTTGACCTTGGTGAATAACGCGGTGGCGTTGACGCCGGACTGCTCGTCATGCCGCGCCGTAAAACGCACGGACTCGATGCGCATCTGCATCAACGTATCCATGCCCTCATTCACCTGCGCCAGAAGCAGCGCGTCGGCATCCTTTGTCGCGACTTCACGCAGCTTGATAAAATCCGATCGCAGCCGGTTGCCGGCCGGAATAACGACCTTGGAGGTCAGCGTCGTTTGCTGCTCGCGCAATTGAACGATCTTGTCGAATGGCGCGACGTATTGGCCGAATTGAACGCCGAGGTCTTCGGCCGCCTTTTTACGCGCGGGATTGATAATGCTTGCGGCGAGCACGTCCACGGACGACGCCACCGACGTTATCGAGTTCTTGGTTTTGTCGCGGAACGCAGCCTGGCTGTTTTGCGCATAAGCCCGCAACGAGGTTCGCAGAACCGTGAGGTTGCGCTCCAGGTCCGTCATCATCTGCAGATTCTTCGCCGACCGGACAACGACATCGAGCCCGTCGTCTGCCTTGTCGAATGCGATATAGGCGCCGACCGAAATCGTCGCAGTGACCGCCAGCACGCAGGCAAAGCCCAACATGATCTTGGTGCTGATCTTGCGATCGTTGAAAATGCGGGAAGCGCCGCCCGACGCCGTAGCGCTAACGTTGATGGCCATGATTGCTTTTCGATCCGCTAGAAAATGAAAGTGTCGTCAAAGCAAGCCGCGACCGCCGCACCGATTTCTCGATTGCGAAGACCATCGGCTGTGCCAGTTGCATCAACTGCAATTACCGATCGCTATCAGTCCGCGCGGCCAGCAAATTCGGCAGATCGATCAGCGCGATCATAACGCTATCGTGCGTGACAAGCCCGGCCAGGAAATTGGTCTGTTCGCCATGACCGGTGCGCGGCACCTTCTGGATCTGGGCGGCGTCGACCGAAACGATATCGAGAACGCGGTCGCCGATCAGGCCGATCTGCCGGCCACCGATCTGCACGATGATGACAATATGCAGCGGGGTGGTTTCGGTCAGGCCCTGACCAAAGCGGCAGCGCAAATCAACGATCGGCACAATCGCGCCACGCAGGTTGAGCACGCCACGCACATAATCCGGCTGTTTCGGCAAATGGGTGATGTCAGACCAGCCCTTGATCTCGCGCACCGCCATGATGTCGACGCCATACTGATCGTCACCGATGGCAAAGCTGATGAACTGGGTCTGGTTGGTCGACGCATTGGTGGCGCCAGATCCATCCCAACCGTTGGTGACGGGAGGAGCGACATTCGGTTCGGAAACGATTTCTGTCTGATTCACGGGCTTATGACTCGCGCTTAAAGGCCGCTGGCCAGGCTGGGTAATGCGGCCACCTGCAACGTGTCTACCGGAGCCCGTCGAAAAACGACTTAATTCGGGCCCGCCATCGATCGGCATGGCCCATCATTATTATAATTTTGATTAACGCCGGATTAATGTTTGAGCAGGCCTCCGCGCGGCTGCCCCATCGGCAAAGGCGCCATCGCGCCAGAGCTCAAAAGAAAAGCCCGGGCAAGGTGCAACACCCGCCCGGGCTTTTGTCGAATGCCGAGAACCTAGAACTCTTTCCAGTCGTCGCCGTTGACGGCGGAGGCAAGCGCGGTCTGCATGGAGCGCGCAGGCCCGGCCGAAACCGCGGCGCGGCGCGGCGCTTCGCTCGGCTTGGCCGCCACTTTTTTCGGCGCTGCCGCCGGCATTGCCCGACGGACAGGCGGCGCCGACACCGCCGCTGCACGCGGCGGCGCGGCGCGACCGTGACTATTGTCGCCAACCGCGATCTGGAAGAACGCGACCTGTTCGTCCATCGCCTTGGCCTGATGTTCGAGGGTCTTGGCGGTCGCCGCGTTTTCCTCGACCAGCGCCGAGTTCTGCTGCGTGACCTCGTCCATCTGGGTCAGCGCCTTGTTGATCTCCTCGATGCCGGTTGCCTGCTCGATCGAGGCGTTGGCGGTCTCGGCGACCACCGAGGCGACCTTCTTGATCGATTCGACGATCTCCGTCAGCGATTCACCGGCCTTGTTGACCAGTTCGACGCCGTCCTTCACCTGACCGTTCGAATTGGTGATCAGGTCCTTGATGTCTTTCGCCGCCTGCGACGAACGCTGGGCC
>WGNB01000052.1 GCA_016124795.1 Rhodopseudomonas sp.
CGCAACAGACACCCCGCGCTCCCGGATCAGCTTCACCGCCTCAAGCTTGAACTCTCGCGTAAACTTCCGTCTCTCCATGACCCACCTCCCGGTTCCATAAAAACACCAATCTCGGTGTCTTCAAAACCGGGTGCAGGCCAGGTTGAAATAGCCACGCTCGCGAAGTCTACGGAAGCCTTCTAGCGACCAGTTGAGAATGCCGGCGAGTTCGCCGAGTAGGCGATTGCCAAGGCCGCGATCCTCTTTACCGAAAAATGACTGGCTCATGGTCAGCACCACGAAACGAGAGGCCAGCGCGCCGGAAGCATCGGCAAGGCGCGGTAGCTCGTTAGTCATGATCAGAAAGCGGACGCCAAGCCTCCCAGTCCAAGCGTTCAAGTATTTGCGGTCAACCGTAACGGCATCTTCGCCCGAAATCGAAAGAAGACGCTCAGCAATGGCGGCTTGATCGACGCGGGAGCTTAATCGGGCATCGCCAATGGCCGCGAGAGATTTCCCGATAAGCGGCGCAAGCCCAAAGTTGGTGGATATGCCGGCCAAAGTCGGCGCGGCCACGCTGTCTCGCCCTAGCAGGGCAGCCAGAACGCGGTAAATGGTGCCCTTGCCAGACCGCTTCGGGCCCACGATCAGGCCAATTTTTTGCTGAGACGTGTCCGACGACAGCAGATACCCAAACAGGTCCTGGAGGCCATCGATCGATTGCTGATCGCCCGGCCAGACTTGTCCGAGGAATTTCAGCCACTCGACGGGCTCGGCCGCGCTGGGGTCGTATGCGACCTCGCTCGCATTGAGCCCGAAATAGGCTGGCGTGGACGGATACAGGTCGCCGCTCGGAAGGTGAAGCAAGCCGTTGTTGACGGGTAAAAATTCATCGGCTGGCGGCATGTCGTTGGCACCAGCCAACCAGATCGGCGCTTCGACCGTGGCCGGCAAATTCGACGCCGCAGCGAGTGCCGCTGAGACATCGCCAGCGCGGGAACGGTTAGGTTGAAAAGGCTTCATACCCTGGTCTGTTTCGTGTAGCGCCCAATCCAGGAACCGCCAAATCTCCGCGCTCACAGCGTCCTGGTCGATGTGTTGGTAATAGGAGCCGGTCCACGAATAGAAGCCGCCCCGGTAGTGGCGAACCGTCAGGCTTTCGTCGGTCGTATACCTATCCACGATCAGCGCCCGCGCCGACCGCATGGGATCGCGCCGATCCAAGACAATCGAGCGCCGTGGCTCCATTGCGTCGGCTTCGATCACTTGGCGCGGCACCGGCTTTGAAGGGCCGGCAGGGCGAGCTTGCGCTTGAGAATTGGTGTTCTCGCAATAATCGTCGCGCGGTGATGGCGACGGCGCTTCGTACAACCATGATGGGGGGCTTTCAAAATCCATCAGATGTCGTCACTCTCATCGAACCGATCAGCCAAGGCCGCAACCTCGGCGTTCGCGGCGGCGTCGATGTCTTCCAACGTCGCGCTGCAAGCAATTGTCACTTGCTCTACAAAGTCGCCAGACTTGCGCCGCTTCGACACGGCGGCGCGGCCGCGAGAAAACGGGATGACGTTCGACTTTGCTTCGCTCGCTGGCGAGACAATCTGGCGTCCTGTTCTGGCGCAGAATACGATGTCGTCGCTCATCACCACCCCCATCCGCCGGCGAGTTCGCCGCGCTGTTGAAGGTCCCATCGCCGCTGCAATTCTGGAGCGAGGTCGAACTTCTCGATCATTACGGTGATTTTGTCGCGCGCTCGCCGCCCCGGCATCAGACCAAAGCATTGATGAAGAGGGCGCGGCCCGGATCCATCGGGTTTGACCTGTGCATCAGGCGAAAGGATTTCATTGGTGCCGTCAGCATTGATGCGAATGATCGGTCGGCCACAGACATCAAAGACGATGCGGCTGCGACCTTCTCGCGCAACAGAGTGAGGGCAAAGCTGCCATTTCGCGGCAAGCCGGTTCTGACGCTCAAATTCTTTATCGCTGTAGTAAGCGTTCGCGCTCATGATGGCGCGCATTACTGACGTAGGCATAGTGGGTCTCTCGCTGGATTTAGCTTGCGGGAGACGATGAGTTGTTGTAATTATCGCAATTGTCACATCGCGCCAACAAATCGCCGCCCGGGTCGGAAACGATCCGGGCTTTTTTCTGCCCAGATGGCGGCGTGATTATGCGGCTGCGGTAGCGTTGCGCGCTGCCTTGCAGCGTTCGATGACGTCGATGATTTCAGATCGCGGCCATCGCGACATGCCACCAAGTTTGACCGGCTTTGGGATAGTTCCGTTTGCTACCCAACGCCAGAATGTGGAAGTTGACGACCCCAACAATCGTGCCGCCTCTTTATCGCGCAAAAGAGGATCGCTTGCGTTGTCGCCCGGCGCGCCTTCGTTTGGCGCATTAAAATAAACAGTCCTCAAAAGATAGGTCTTCATTGGTGAGCCTCTCCCTCATGTGTATCTGAGGATATTCATCTCTTGCCAATGGTTGCCTTCACCACTTATCCAAACTCATTCAGGCCATAACCAAGTCAAAAAAGGCGGCAGGGTATTAAGTATTTTACTAATTCGACTGTCGGGGTTTAGCCTGTTGCGAATTTTGCAACGTTGCCGGACTTACCGGCAACGAAATCATTCCACCTTGCTAGAAGGGCTCGCCGTTGCTCAAGAAAATCGGTGCGTCTATATGATAATTCAGTTGTCCCGCCCGCGCGATGGCCGAGGATAGTTTCGGCGATCTCTCTCGGTGCTTCGGTCGCCTCAGCGAGCCACGTTCTCAGTGCGGATCGAAATCCATGTGGCCGGGCTTCCAGCCCGCATCGGTCCATCAGCTTTGTCATCGTCATGTCGCTGATTACCCCTTGGCGAATGCTCGGAAAAAGATAGCCGTCGCGCGCGTGTCGACGGGCTTGGGCGATTACCGCGATAGCTTCTGACGATAGTGGCACGCGAAAGTCGGAAGTTTTTCCCCGGCGTCCCTTTATGATTTCTGCCGGGATTACCCAAATGCCATTCTCAATCTGATCTTCGCGGGCAAACCGCACTGGTCTCGACCTAACGCCGGTCAAAATCAGTAGCCGCAACGCTAGGTGCGTGACGCTGCCCGCGTTAAGCGAGGCGTAGAATGCGGGCACGTCTCGCCAATCCATGGCAGGGATGTGTTGCTTCTCGTGTCGTGACTTCCCCAGCAGGATGCGAGCCTTTTCGACCGCCTGCAAGTCCACATCCAGGCCAAGGGCGGCGGCGTGTTTGAATACGATACTGAGGCGGCTGATGGCCTTCTGTGCAGTCTCCGACTTTGAATCCCATATGGGCCTCAGCGTGTCGCGGATGTTGACCTGATCGATGTCCGAAATAGGCGTCTTGCCTAGCTTCGGCAAAACATGAAGCTCTAATGGCGAAAACCAACGTCCGGCTCTGCCTTCGCCTCGGAGTTCTGACTTGCGGGCTTCAAAGGCGTCCTTGGCCACGTCGATCAGGATGTGCAGATTGCGAGATGCTTCACGGCGTTGGCGTTGCCGTTCTTTGATAGGGTCGCCGCCACCGCGCACCACGCCCCGATGTTTTGCAGCCGCTTCCCGCGCTTCTTTCAGTGAGACCTGGGAGATTGAGCCGAGGCCCATTTCTCGACGCCGGCCGTGGACCGTAATGCGAAGGAACCATTGACCGCTTCCAGCGTCTCGCTTTTGTAGCCATAGGCCGCCACCGTCAGCATACTTGCCGGGACCGACAGTTTTGACTGTCAGTGCGCTTAATCGGTTCATCGCGCGCGTCATTTGTAAACCCTCATTCTGTCCACCTATCGCATCGCGATTAGGTGATCTCGCGTGATAGAGCTTGAAGGGGAATGAATCGAATACGCCAAGGAAAATCAACGTGCGGGGCGGGCCTTGAAGTTAATTGATAACAGTCGAGATTATTCAATATGGCGCTACGTCGCGTCTCGGCCGCACCAGATCGATTTTTAACGTCAATTCAGCGTGTGGAGCGAAGCGCCGGCGAGCGGTCATGAGCCGCCGGTGTCGAAAACCCCGCCGATCAATATTTCAATTTTCGGATTTGGACTGTCGCGATCGCGCGCAGGCAAAAAGCGCCCCGTTCAAGGGCGCGTTCGCTAGGTCACGGTCCAAACGTAGCTCGAACCGGCCGGAATACAGCCGTCATCACCAGCGATATTGCAGCACGGCCTGCGCCGTAAAGCTGTGAGCGCCAGCGGCGAACTGGCCGTCGAGGCGCGTGCTGAGCACGGCATTGTTGGCAAAGCGCAGATCGGTCCCGGCCGACAGCAGCGCCGAGTCCTTTGGCGCCTCGGCGCCATAGACGGTGAAATTTGAGCCCGTCAGCGTCTGGAATGCCGCGTTGGCCGCGCGTGTTGTGTCGCTATCGTGCACCCAGGCGGCGCGGGCCTTGAGCGCAAGGGTCGTGCTGCTGCCGGTGTCGATCGCTTTGTCGAACCAGGCGCCGAGTTCGGTGCGCAGGTTATTGGTGGTCCGGCTGCTGAAAGCGAGCGCGAAGGCGTTGCTGCCGGACGTCGCGCTTTCGCTGTAGGACGGCGTATGGAAGCTTTGCGCCTCGACGGCGGCATAAGGCGTAATGCCAGCGATAGCGGTGGTGAAGCGATAGCCGCTTTCCAGGCGTCCGGCAAAGCTTTGTCCGTTGAAGTCGGCGGTCAGGCGATCGCTGCCGCTCACCGTCACGGTCCGCTCGGTACTGACCCGGTGCAGGCCATAGGACAGGGCGCCGGCCACATAGGCGGCGCCGATGCGGTGTCTGCCATAGGCGCCGAGCTGGAAGATGTCGCTGTCGCTGTTGCCGAGATTATCGCTCAGGCTGGCATGACTGGCGCCGCCCCCGACGGCAAAGCCCAGTGCGGTATCGCTGCTAAACCGATAATCGGCGCCGGCAACGATTCCGTAGTCGCGCGCATTGACATCATGTGATCCCAATACGCTGCTGTCGCCGCCGGTTTTGCTCGCGCCGCCATAGGTCGCTCCCCAGACGCCCCAGCGCTCTGAGAAGCTGGTCGAAGATCGGCGGTCCTTTGGTGTGATCTCGGCGTAGGCGGCGCGCGCCTCGGCCGGAAGCTGCGCTTCTTCGGCATAGCCGCGCGCGGTGCCGGCGACATTGTTGCCGGGCGTGCCGCCGAACGGGCTCGTCATCAGCGACAGGAACTGGCTGGTGGTTTGAAACGCGGTGGTGGTGCTGCTGGTGGCTGCTTCGCCGGACAACTGGTCGAGGGCTTGACCGAGGCCTGCACCGGACAGCGCATAAAGCGCCGCGAAATTGCCGCTGGCTGCGCCGCCGCTGATCGCGGTGTTAATAGTGTCGGCGATGCCACGTTGATTTTGCGTTCCCGGGGCGAGACCGCTGACAAGGCTGGTGGAGTCGACCACCAGATAGACATTGTTGGCGTCGTAATCGAGGTGGGCGATCAGCGTGCCGTTGGTGCTGAGGCTGGCGAAGGTCGTGCCGCCCAGGCCGCCGGCGGCGGTCAAAATGGCCTGGCTCTGGCCGATCGTGAAGCTCGAGATGGTCGCCGCGACGGTCGCGCCGGTCAGTGTTGCGGTGCCGGTGACCAGAGTCTGGTCGGCGGCCGTTGATGACGCTTCGACGCGGTAGATGCCGCCGGCGCCGAACACCAGATCGCCGGTGACGCGGAACGTGCCGATCGAGTTGCCCGGCGCCAGCACGCCACCATTGTTGATGGTCGTGGTGCCGACGATGGTGCCGGTGCCGCCGAGCACGCCGCCATTGATCGTGACCGTGCCGTTGATGGTGCCGTCATCGGTCAGGGTGCCGGCCGTATTCGTGATTGCGATGTTGGTACCGATGATCGTTGCGCCTGATCGGAGTGTAATCGTGCCGCTATTGGTCACGGCGGTCGAACCGCTGTTGAAATTGTTGACGCTTGCGGCGACCCAGGTACCGCTATTGTCAAAGATATTGGCGCCGTTGGCGAAAGAAATGCGCCCGACTATGGTGCCGAGATTGTTCAGCGTCGTTGATCCGCCATAGTTGCGGATGGCGTTGCCTTGCTCGGGGACGGCGAGATCCGTAGTCAGCAGACCGGTCGCGTTATTGGTGATCGAGATCGCACCGGTTGTCGAAGTCGCTTCGATCGCGGCGCGGCCGGAGAATGCGGTGGCGACCCGCGCGTTGTTGACGATCGTAATTGCGCCGTCGAGGCTGTCGGCGATGATGCCAGGCGCGGTTTGCGAACTGACATCGCCGTTGACGGTGATCGTGTTGGTCCCGCTGCCGCGGACATTACTGTAAATCGCCGTCGAGACCGATTGAGACGCGGGCTGCCCCGCCACCGTGCTGTTGGCCGTCAGATTGATACTCGACGTCGAACCATTCGCGGTCGATAAGACGATACCATTGATACCGGCAAAGACCGTTCCGGACGTCACGTTGATGTCGCCCGATGCACCGGTTTTCTGCGCCTGGATGCCATATTGGCTGACCGGGTTTGCCGCGCTTTCGCCGATCTGGCCGCCGGTCATGTTGACCGTGATGTCGCCACTGCCGCTCGCATCCAGTGAGACGCCGGTGCTGCCACTGGAATAAATGGTGCCGCCGGTGATGTTGAGGGTGTTCGCGCCGTCGACCGTGTTGATTATCAGGCTACTGGCACCGGTGGAAACGTCATTGGCGATCGTTATCAACGACGTCCCGGTGCCGCTCTGGGCGCTGTAAATGCCCGAGCCTGCCGAAATCTTGCCTGCCGGTGCAATCGTGACGCCGGACGAGCCGGTTACATAGATGCCGGTGCCGGTCGTCATGGTGATGTCGCCGACGCCGGTGATGGACACCCCGCCGGTGCCGGTATCGATGACCTGTATGCCATAGCCTGACGCAGTCGTGATTGTGCCGGTCCTGTCGATGGTCACCGTTCCGGCATTGGCACGATGCATCACATAAATGCCAGCGGAAGAACCGGTGACATTGCCGCTGCCGCTGATCGTGATGTCGCCGTCGACTGCGGCGCTCTCGTTGACCTGTGCGACGGTTATGCCAGCCGTCCCGCCCGTGATTGAGCCGATGCCGTCGATCAGAATGCGACCGGTGCCGGGGGTGGTGACGCTGACGCCGGTGTAGCGGGTATTATCGATATTGCCGTTGATGTGGGCGGTCAGATCGCCGGGCGTGCTTGCGCTACCTTGTGCCTCCAGCAGCAGGCCATAGTCATTGCTGGCCGTGACGGTCGCGCCATTGGCGCTGTTGTAGGTAATGTCGCCGATGCCTTGAAGGCCGAGACCGGCGCTCGAGCCCTTGCTGCCGGCTGAGTTTTCATTGAGCGTACCGGAGTTCGTAAATGTCAGACTGGCGCCGTCCTCGCTGGTCTTTATGGATAGGCCAGCGCCATCGATAGTGACGCCGCTGCCGATGAGACCGGTCACATTGCCGCCGGTGGTGAAGAGTTGAAAACGGTCGGGCGACGACGCCGAGCCGCCGTCGGTGTTCGTCGTGTCGGTCGTGGTCGTATTGGTGGAACAGATCACGGTGTTCGGAGAACCGGTGATGTCGCAATTGGCCAGAGCCGGATTGGCCAGGGACAAGGCGGCTATCGCCGTCGAGGCCAGCAACGCGGCGTCCCGCGGTCCACACAAACGCGCATTCCCAAGCAAAGTCACGATGGCCCCCAAACCGGCGCTGGGCCTCGGCGCGTGCTTTAGGCGCGTTAAGACCTCTTTAACCTGGGCCTATCAGTCGAGGATCGAATGCCGCGCGGCCACGGGAATCCGTTGAAATGGGCGTAATTGGCGATGAAATGGGACAGGGTCTGTGGACTAGTCCGGGCTTTCGGCCCCCGTCGGTAGCGGCCGTCCGGTTCCAAATGGGGGTGACGCGCCGCCGATTTCGGCCTACGTGGCGCTGCGGCAAAGGCTTGGTTTGCGCTAGAATTCCGCGGCAGCGTCGATCGCCGCGGGACGAATGGCGGGGCGATCCGTTGGCCCGCCAGGCCGTGCGGTGCGCTTGACGCTGGCGCTGTCGATGATGAAAAGCGGTTCGAATCCGGCGAGCGCGACGTCCTGCCGGATCGCGAGCGTGCGGTTGTCGAGAATCTGCCAGTGTCCGTCGTAACGGACCGCGACAACCGCATGGTCTTCGTCGAAGGCATGATCGCGGGCGATGACCAGGCGCAGATCGGCCTCAGCGATGCCGAGCTCCTGCAACGCGACATATTTGGCGATGGCATAGTCTTCGCAGTCGCCCGCATGGCTCGCGAACAGCATCAGCGGCGTCGCCCAAAGATCGGTAACGCCATATTGCGCCATATCGCTCATCGGCCTGATGTTCAGGTTGATCGAACGGTTGAGGTCGGCGATGCCGAGCCAGCCTGTATGAGCCCGCGCTTTGTCGATGATCGCCAGAAAGCTTTTCGCCGGGGCGGGACATTGTGGGGCATCGTCGCGGCACTGCGCCAGTATTCCGCGCTCGACCGCTAGCCTGGATTTGACCTTGCGCCATTTGACGACGATGCCGCCGCGCTCGATTGCGACTGCATTCGCTCCGAATGGCTCATCCGCATTAAGCTGGCTCGGTGCGACGATCTGGAAAGGATCGAGCGCGGCGAGGTCGATGCCATTATGAAGACCGAAGCTTCGACCGAATGGCAGAACTTCAGTCAATACGCGGAAGTCGTTTGTAACCAGCGAGGCGTTCGTGGGCATTGTCGGCAGCGTCCGCAAGCCATAGGTCGCGAAAGCGATAGCGGGGTAGACTTCGGCGCGCGCGCCGCCGATGCAGCCCGAAAGGATCGCGCCCGACAATAGCGTGGATACCATTACTCCGCGCAATGCGACGCGCAGCCTGTCCATGTAACGCCCCTGAAGCCGGAGGCAGGGCGGATTTGTACTCCGCTCTCATCCGGCACTACGGGATCATGGATAGGTCGGCGGTCGCTTAGCGCGGCTTAAACGGCAGCCCGCGCGCACTCTATAGTCGGCGGGGCGGTCAATGTCGCGCCAACGATTTGGCTCGGATTGCAGGGAGCACTGTAACTGTCGGTTAAGATAAACAGCCCGTTACGGTCCGACGCGGGTCAATGTCGCGGGCTAATATTGCAGCAGGATGCCGGTATAGATGCGATCGCCATCCTGCGTGCTGTCGGTCGCATAGCGATGGCTCCACTCGACGAAGCCATATCCGTTGCTGAGAAGATCGCTGGCCGATTGCAGACCGAAGCGTACGCCGGCGCCGTAATTGCTAGCGTGGATGCTGGCGAGTTCGAGCGCGGTCGGCGCGATGTATTTCCGTTCGCCGGTCGCCTGAAACAGATAAGGCGTGATGACCAGGCCGCCGCGGTCGAGCGGGAAGGTGCTGGCGTGAGCGATCTCGCCGCGCAGCGCCCAGGCCGTGTCGCCCGGCAGCGCGCCGGCGGTGAAGCCGGACAACATTTTCGATCCGTCAATGCCGAATTGCTCGGACGTCAACATCGCGTGATTGAACGAGGTTTGTCCGCCAGCCGCCAGCGACAGTGAGAAATCATGCGGTAGCGCCTGGCTGACTTCGAGGTGGCCTTCCCATTTCTGGAAATTCGCATCCGCGCCCTGGCGCGAAAGCGGAAGCGCCGTCGAGGCGTCGTTCACCGTGCGCGCGCCGAAGGCGTCGAGGCCGTGCGAATAGGTGGTGTCAAACTGGAACGCCGTACCGGTCTGGCGTAGCCGCCAGATGCCGTTGAGCCCTGTGCGCAGGACGCGGGTTCGGTCGAGACTGAGCGGCACCTGCGGCGTAAACAGAAGGGTATCGACTTCTTCGTCGGTGGCGTCGAAGCGCGCGAATGCCGACAATTCGTAGTCGCGCAGTTTGATCGCTTCGTAGCTCAGCTTTGCCCAGCCTTGGGTCAGCAAGCCTTGCGACGCGGCATTGGCATTGACACGCGGCGTGGTCAGGCCGCGCGTGGCGCCGACGTCGAAGCGCCAGCCGTCGATGCCGAGTGGGATGGCAGCGAAGCCGCTGAGATAACGGCGCGTCGGAAAGGCTGTGGTGAAGTCCTTGTCGGGTAGGCCGGATGCCGACACGTTGAACTGTTCGCCAAGCCCGAGCAGGCTGTTGAAGCTTGCCGAGGTGACGACCTGTCCGGTTCCGAACACCTTCGGCATGGCGTTGTCGCTATAGATGCTGAGCGACACCGGACGATACTTGCCGCTCAACACCAGCACCGATCCGCCGACTTTTTTTCCGGCGGCAAATGTTGCGTTGAGCGTCAGCCCGGCGGCTTCGCCGGCAATCAGAAGCCGCCGTTCGAGCGCGCTCTGCTTCAGATGATGTTGATCGACCAGTGGAGCCAGCACGGTACGCACGCGTGCCTTGACCTTATCGGCAATGGTTTCGAGATCCAGCCGTTCGACGAAGCCATCGAGCACTGCAAGCTTGATCCGGGCGCTGCCCTCGAATTCCTGCGGCAGGATGACGACGCGCACCAGGGGATACCCGGCCCGGACATAGACCTGTTGTAGCTTGTCGGCGAATTCGAAAATCTGGGCGACGGTGACCTGCTTGCCAACCAAAGGCTCGGCGATGGCTTCACGCTCCGGCGCCAGTTCACCGAACTCGTCGCGGACGTCGATGCCAAGAAGTTTGAAGCGGAGCTTCTTCGCTTCGGCCGGGATCGTGGCGCCCGCTGGAACCTGCGGTATCGAGATGCGGCCCGGGGCGACCGGCTGCGCGATCGCGGGGGGCGCCGCCTGACTTGGCGCTGGTGCGGTCTGAGCCAGGGCGGGGGCGGACGCGGTCACCCACGATCCTGCCAACAGCGCCAAGGCTGCAATGGCATCGAGCCGCCGTTTTGTCGTCGTGCCGCGTAACACAGACTCGTCCGTCAAGCTTCCGCAACGCGCGGCGAGGTGGTTGGAACCGGCGGTCTTGCCACCCACGACAAAAGCGAACATCTGACGTTACCGGTCGAGAAGTGATATAGTGTCGGGCCCGCGCCGACAACTGTTGGAGTCGGGCAGGTGGCATCCTTTCCCAAAGGCGCACCCAAAGAACGCCCATGAAGAATCTTGCGACCTTTTCGACCGATACCTTGCCTGCTCAAGACCGGTTTGCGCATTGGCGGGAAGTGCGGGCCGAAAAAATCTATGGTGTCACCATCGAGTTGGCGGCCGAGAAGCGGCGGCAGTTTCAAGGGCGTTTTTCAAGCCTTTCGATCGGCAATTCTGCTCTGGTCGAGATGCACGCGTCTTCCTACTCCGTGCATCGTTCGCCGCGGGCTATCGCCAATGCGCCCAGCGACAGCCTCTGCATTTATCAACAGATCAATGCCGCCGCGTGGTTCGATGCCGGTAAGGGACGCGATTTCATCGTATCGGCCGGCAACCTCGCGGTCAGTCACTCCGATCTGCCTTATCAATCGATTCCGACAACGGAGGCCGGCTTTCATCTTCGGCTCGTGAAAATCCCGTTTTCGTATTGTCAGCCGTTGATCGAAAAGGCCGCCGACCTCACGCCGCGACCGGTAGCGAAGGTCCCTGGTCTGAGTTCCATGCTCTGCGCGTATTATGATGCGTTCGTCGCGCAGGTGCCGACCTTCGATGACGATGCCGCCGAAGCCGCGGTGACGACTTTGGCCCAGCTTGCTTTGCTCACGCGCGGGCTTGCCGACCCTGGCGCCGAACCGAGCCGGGCCGCGATTCATGCGGCCCAGTTGCAGGTCGCGTTCCGGATGATCGATGCCAATATGCACCGGGCCAATCTGTCGGCTTCCGCGATGGCCGCGATGCTTGGCATTTCGGTGCGACAGTTGCATCTGCTATTCGAGCCGACCGGAACCAGCTACGCGCGCTATGTGCAAGGCCGGCGGCTTGAACGAGCGCGTACGATGCTGACGCAGCATGGCGGACAGTCGGTGCTGAATATCGCGCTGGCCTGTGGGTTCGATAGCCTGTCGACATTCTATCGTGTGTTCCGCGCCGCCCATGGTGTGCCGCCCGGCGACTATCGTCATGCGATGCGGGCCGACGCCTGACCGAGCCGATCGGTCGTTGCGCAAAATGAGAATGGCGTTGCGCAATTTGCGAAGACGTCCATCCGGCAAACTGCAAAAAATCAGTTAAAGCCAAATCCGATTCCGGCTATTTCGCTTCGTCCTTAATTTCGGATGGTAAGCGAATTCTATCGGCCGGATCGAGGTTTAGCGAAGCCATGCGATGGCTTCGAGCCAATGCATGACGGTCAGGGGGCTTTGACCGCGTTGTGCGCTCGAATAGATAAAATGCGATCGAGTGAGTTAGGAAATCGTAATGCGTCGTGCGCCCCTGAAACTGGTTCTTGAACGTCGCAATTTCTGTCGTGTCGATGGTGATGTGCTTCGCGCCGTGCGCCAAGCGCGTCGTCGGGTCATCGCGGTTGGACTGTCGATCTTGTCGCTGGCCTTCGCCGTGCCGGTGATCGGCGCGTCGGCACAGAGCCCGCAAAAATATGAAGTGGCGGGTTTTCGTGAAGCGCGGTTTGGCATGACCGAGCGCGACGTTCGCGCGGTGCTGGCCAAGGACTTCGGCAAGGTCACGATCAGCCGCACCGTCAATCCGATCGAAGGCACGACGGTGCTCACCGCGCAACTCGCATCGCTCGATCCGGCGCCCGGACCAGCCCAGGTCGCCTATATCCTCGGATACAGTTCGAAGAAGCTGATTCAGGTCAACGTTATTTGGACCGGCGAGGGCGACAAGGAAAAGCTGGAGCCGGATGCGATGGTCGCCGCCGGTACGCGGCTCGAGCGCTATTTCGCCGGTTATGCGTGGAACAAGGACACCACGCGATCCGGCGTCCCGGTCGGCCCCAACACGGTGGTGCTGTTTTCGGGCGAAGACGACAAGAAGGGCGCCGTTCGGCTGATCGTCGATGGCGTCAAATACCAGATGCAGCGCCAGGGCAAGGAAATGACCTCGCCCAATCCGACCGGTCCGGCCAAGCTCATCATCAATTACATCGCCGACCGCGATAATCCGGACATCGCCAAGATCGAGAAAGGCAAGTTCTGACGTTCGTGCCGGGGGTGACCCTGTACGGCGGCAGTCAATAGGTGACGACATGCGCGGGCCGGATCGATTGACCAAGGCGATGGACAAGCCGTCCAGACGGCGGACGATGGCGGCCGCAACGGTGCGAACCGGTGCGGTGCTTTTTGCGCTGTCGGCCGGTGGACCGACTTCGGCCCAGCAATTGCCGACCGGCGGCACGGTGACCTCGGGCGGTGCCGCGATCGTGCAGCCTAATGCCAACACGCTGAACATCAATCAAAGCACCGACAAGGCGATCATCGACTGGCAATCGTTCTCGGTCGGGCAGGGTGGCACGGTCAATTTCAATCAGCCGAGCGCGTCGTCCGCGACCCTCAACCGCGTTTTAGGTTCGACGCCGTCCTGGATCGCCGGCACCATCAATGCGCCCGGCACCGTTTTGCTGGTCAATCCGAACGGCATCGCAATCACCAAAGATGGCGTCGTCAATACGGGTTCTTTCGCCGCCTCGACGCTGGACATCAAGGATTCCGACTTTCTGTCGGGCAACTATAAGTTCTCCGGCAATGGGGCCTCGGCTGGAGTCATCAATAACGGCCAGATCAGCGTTTCGGACGGTGGCTTTGCCGCTTTGCTCGGCGGTCAGGTCAGCAATAATGGTGTGATCGCGGCCCGCCTCGGTAAAGTCGGGCTGGGGGCCGGCGAAATGGCGACGCTCGACCTCGCCGGCGATGGATTCCTGTCGGTGGCGGTGCCGTCGACCGAAGCCGGCAAGCTGGTGGATGCCAAAGGCGCGCTGGTCAGCAATCGCGGCAAGATCGTTGCCGATGGCGGCACGGTTTATCTGAGCGCGGCGACGGCGGCCAATATCCTTCGCAATGCCGTCAACATTCCTGGAGCGATCCGCACCAACACGGTCGGCAGCCATAACGGCCGCATCGTGATCAATGGCGGCACGGGCGGCACGGTGAAGGTCACCGGCCGGCTCGCTGCCAAGGGCCGTCAGTCGGGCGAAACCGGTGGCGGCATCGATATCACCGGCGCCAACGTCAAAGTGATCGGCGCGCTGATCGATGCGTCGGGCGCTGCCGGCGGCGGCACCGTGGAAATCGGCGGCGGTCTGCATGGCGGCGGGGTGCTGGCGCATGCCCAGTCGGTATCGATCGACTCGACCACGGTTATTCGCGCCGACGCGACCGACAGCGGCGATGGCGGTGTGGTCGTGGCCTGGTCGGACGGCCAGACCACCGCCAACGGCACCTTCAGCGCGCGCGGCGGCGTCAATGGCGGCGATGGCGGCATTGTCGAAACCTCGGGTCACAGCGTCGATTTCACCGGGATTAATGTCAGCGCCTCGGCGGCGCGGGGCGCGGCCGGCACCTGGCTGGTCGATCCGACCTCTCTGACGATTGATTCCGCAGCGGCCACCACGATCGCCAATACCTTGAACGCCGGCACCAGCGTCACGCTGCAGACCAACCCTGACGGCACGACCAGTGGCCCGGGCACGGCGAGCAGCGGGGCTGGCGACATCATCTTTGCCTCGGAGCTCTTCGCGTCGGGCGGGCTCAACACTACGCTCACCGTTCAGGCCTACAACAACATCGTGATCAACGGCGGCGGCGACTATGTTTCGATCGTCGGGTCGTTTAACGCCCAGGCCGGCGGAACATTCACGCTGAACGGTACCCTTACCGTCAAAAACCTCACGGTCACGACCGTTGGCGACATGTCGTTCAACGGCAGTCTCACTGTCAACGGCACGTCGACGCTGTTTACCGGCGGCAACATCAATTTCACAGGCAGCACCAACAATCTCGGCAGCACCCCGGTGCTGACGGCCGGCGGCGACATCCAGATCCTCGCACCGACGGGATCCTCAGCTGGTGCGACGCTCAACGCCTATGGCAACATCAACTTTGCGGCTAATTTCACGAACTACGGCAACTTCGGCACCGGCCCGGTCACGCTGCGCGCGGATATCGACGGCAACGGCAGCGGCACGCTGAACTTCAGCAACGGCGCCACCTTCGCGGCCGGCGGGGCCGGTGTCACCATTTATTACAACCCGACCTCATACGCGTCGCCGACAAGCTTCAGCGGCACCGTGACCGGCGCTGGCTCGCTGACGGCCTACATGCTGGTCAACAGCGCCGCCAACCTCTCCGCCATTAGCAACAATCTCGGTGGAACCTATGCGCTCGGACGCGACATCGACCTGAGTGGCGTCGACTTCTTGCCGATCGGATGGAGCGCGACTGTCCATAATTTTACAGGCGTGTTCGATGGGCAGAACCACGTCATCACCAACATGGCGATCGGCTCACAGACCGAACGTTATTTCCTCGGAAAGACTGGCCTGTTTTGGGAAGTGGACGGCACCGTTCGTAACCTCGGTGTCACGGGCTCCATCAGCGACGGCTATAATAATTATATTGGCGGTCTCGCGGGCGTCGTCGGCAGCTCCGGCACCATCTCCAATTCCTGGAGCGCCGTATCGGTCGACGGGCGAAGAGGCGATACGTCAGTCGGCGGCCTTGTCGGCTTGAACCTCGGCCACATCACCGGCGGCTCTTACGCCACAGGCAGCGTTTCCGGTGGCAATTACGTCGGCGGTCTTGTCGGTGAAAATCGCGCGACCATCGACAACTCCTATGCGACCGGCTCCGTGAGCGGACCCTATGCGGGCGGGCTGCTCGGCTTCAACAGAACGGGCGCGCTCGTCAACTATACCTATGCGTTGGGCTCGGTTAACGGCAGCATCTACACCGGCGGACTTGTCGGCTGGAACGAACAGTCGATTGCTGCCTACGGCACGATCATGAACTCCTACGCCGCCGGCCATCTGTCGGGCAGCAGCATCGGCGGTATCGCCGGTTATAATGGCTGGGATCCAAGCGAAAATCAGAACGACTTCAATTCGCAAAACGGACAATCCGGCAAAGTCTGGTGGACAGTCTGGGACGCCGACTCGACCGGCACCAATAAGGCATTCGGCTCGTCCTATCTTGATCGCTCCGGCTATTCGAGCGAGAATGTCCAGTTCATCGGATTCGTCAGCACGAACGCGAGCCTGACCTCCGCCAACGGGGGCGGCAATCTCGGCAATCCCTATCTGACATCGTCCTATAATTTTATCTTTAGCGATCCAACGCCGGGCAATACCGACATGCAGGCGACCGGTTTCGCCGCTCACTGGTACATGATCAACGGGTCGACGCGGCCGTTCTTGTCGGCGGAATATTCGACGACAATTCAGAACTCGCATCAGCTGCAGCTGATCGATATGGATGGGACCGCCAGCTATTCGCTCGCGCGCGATCTTACTTATACGAACGATGGCATGTGGACGTCGGCCGGTTTCTCGCCGATCGCGCCGCAAACAGCGTTCAATGTCGAGCTAAAGGTTTATGGTAGTTTTGACCTGAATGTCGGCTCTGGGCTCCCATCCTCGACTCAGTCGGGCAACAACGTCGTCGTTGTGATCGCAAAAAGGGGGCCACTATACCCCATAAACCAAACGCTCGTTTCGGATACCTACACGGTCAGCTATGTCGGCCAGGACTTCACCGGTACGTTCAACGGCAACGGCCACACGATCACCAATCTGACCTCGACGGTAACCAGCGGCAATGGCGGCCTGTTCGGCGCGGTCGCCAGCGGCGGCACCGTCGAGAACCTTGGTCTCATCAATCCGCAGATCTACGCAGACAACCATCTTACCGGTATCGGCTCGGTCGGTAGTGTCGCCGGCTACAACGCCGGAACGATCTACAGCGTTTACGCGACCGGTGGTTCGGTGAGCAGTTGGTTCGCCGCCGACACCGGCGGCCTCGTTGGCACCAACGTCGGATTGGTCACACAGTCTTATGCCAATGTCTCGGTAGCCGGGGTCAATCAGGGCTACGATCCTCAGACCGGCTATCCGACCAGCACGTTTTATGACCACGACGGCGGTCTCGTCGGCGCCAACTATGGCCAGATCACCAACACCTATGCCTTGGGTTGGGTTGCCGGCAACGGCGCGGTCGGTGGCCTGGTCGGCTACAACAGCGGCACCGTCGCGAACAGCTATACGACCGGCCAAACCGGCAGAAATTACAATTACGGCATCAACGCCTTCGGCGCCCTGGTCGGCAACAACCAGGGCAACGTCTTCAACTCGTTCTGGGATTCGACCGTCGCCACGAACAACAGCGGCGCAGGCACCGGACTGTCCACGGCCCAGATGCAGGATCTCAACTCCTACACCTCGACCTACAGCGGCTGGGATTTCTTCCGCGTCTGGGCGCCGCCGAACCAGGCGGGACAAGGCGGCCAATCGACTGCCTATTATCCCCAACTCTATGCTTCAAGTAATATCGTCGTCCTCACGGCCAATGACGCCAGCCAGCAATATGGCGCGACGACGCCCACTTTCACCGGTGGCCTTTACAGCTTGGCCGACATCGGCCGCCTGTCGTCGTACACTATCGGCGCGCTCAGTTCGTCCGCGACATCGAGTTCGTCGGTCGGTACCTATTCGATCGGCCTCCAGCAAGCAGCGCCGGCGGTCTCCGTCGGAACGCAGACCGGATGCAGCTTTTCTTACTGCAGTTTCTATCTATCGATTAACGGGTACATTGTCGGAGGGGGCACCTATCTCCCGCCGGCGAGCGCGGCGTCCCTCATCAACGGATTCACCAACATTACGCACGTTACGGCGTCGGTGGATGCGGGCGGCCATCTTGTTTTGACGTCGTCGAGTTCGTTCACCGTCTATGCTCCTTATTCCGGCGCCCCCGACCCTTACGGCGTATCGGGCACCTTCACCGCCACGCCGGGATCGAACGCCAGCGCCAGCATGATGAACGGCAGCACACCGCGTATGCTGTTCCTGCCCGGCACGCTCACCGTTACGCCGGCGCCGCTGACCATCACCGCGAACGGCGTCACCAAGACCTATGGGCAAACGGTGGTCAACGGCAGCACCGGTTATTCGACCAGCGGTCTCGTCAACGGCGACAGCGTCGCGTCGGTGTCCTTCAGCAGCACAGGTCTCGCCGCCACCGCGAACGTCGACGGCGGACCTTATTCGATCACGCCCAGCAATGCGCAGGGAACGGGGCTGAGCAACTACACCATCACCTACGTAAACGGCACGCTGACGATTACGCCGGCAACGCTGACTTATACGGCTGATAGCGGGACCATGACCTACGGCGCGACGGTCCCGGGTCTGACCGGTACTGTTACCGGCTTCGTCAATGGTGAGACCCTGGGCTCGGCGACCACGGGGAACCTGACCTTTGCGACCAATGCGACGTTGTTGAGCAATGTCGGCAATTACGACATCACCGGTTCGGGTCTAAGCGCCAATCACGGCAATTACACCTTTGTCCAGGCCGCGGCGAACACGAACGCATTTTCCGTCACGCCGGCCGAGATCGTCGTGACGGCGAACGGCGGCACCTCGATTTATGGCGAGTCGCCCGCAAATCCGGGCCTGTCGGCGTCCGGCCTTCAGAACGGTCAGGACGTCAGCGTCCTGACCGGACTGTCGAACTCGTTCGGCATCGGGCCGACGACCGGCGTCGTCAACGGCGGCTATACGCTGAGCGTGCTCGGTACGCTGACCAACGCCAATTATACGGTCACGACGCGCAACACCGGCACCTGGACGGTGACGCCGGCACAGATCACGGTGACGGCGAATGGCGGCACGTCGGTTTATGGCACGTCGCCCTCCGACCCGGGCCTGTCGGCGAACGGTCTGCAGAACGGCGAGGACGTTGGCGTCCTGACCGGCCTGTCGAATTCGTTCGGCATCGGGCCGACCACCAGCGTCGGCGGCGGTCCCTATACGCTCAGCGTGCTCGGGACGCTGACCAACGCCAATTATACGATCACGGCCCGCAACACCGGCACCTGGACGGTGACGCCGGCCAGCTATACCGCGATCAGCGGCGCGAAGACCTATGATGGCAATGCTGCTTTCGGTAGCGATCAGGTGACGCTCACCGGCGTCAACGGTGAGACGTTCACGGTCGGCGCGGTGGCCAATTCGGCCAATGCGTCGTCCAACCCCAATAGCCCGTCGACGGGTTTCATCTCCGTCACCGGGCCAATTGTCGGACAGAACGGGGCCGATCCGTCCAATTATGTCGCCCCGGTCGCCAGCTCTTTGACTGGCGCCAGCAACGTCGCCAGCATCGCCAAGGCGACTTATACCGCGATCTCCGGCGTCAAGACCTATGATGGCACGACGGCTTTCGCGGCGGGCGACGTCACCCTCAGCGGCGTCAACGGTGAGACGTTCAATGTCGCGGCGACCGGCAACGCGGCCAATGCCTCGACCAACCCGACCGATCCGACGACTTACCTGACCGCGTCGTCAGGCCCGATTGCCGGCATCAACGGCGCCGATCCGAATAATTACAATGCGCTCGACGTCGGCACGCTGACCGGGACGAACAATGTCGCGGTCGTCAATCTGCGGGCGCTGACCGTCACCGCCGACGATCTCGCCAAAACCTATGGCGATATTCTGAACTTCAACGGCGCCGAGTTCTCGACGAACGGACTGCAAAACGGCGAAACGATCGGCTCGGTCGCGCTCGCCAGCGCCGGGCAGGCGGCAACGGCCGGCGTTGCCGGCGGGCCTTATGCGATCGCGGTCAGTAACGCGGCCGGCGGCACCTTCGATATCAACAACTACGCGGTGAGCTATGTCGGCGGCCACCTGACCGTCAATCCAGCGGATATCGTTGTCACCGCGCTCGGCGGGCGGTCGACTTACGGGGAATCGCCGTCCGATCCGGGGATTTCCGCTAGCAATCTGCAAAACGGTGAAGATGTCTCGGTGCTGACCGGGCTTGCCAACAGCTTCGGCATTACCAACGTCTCCGGCGCCGGCAATCATACGCTGAGCGTCGCCGGTTTGCTGACGAACCCGAATTACCACGTGACGCAGACCGTTGACGGCGTCTGGACCGTCGACCCGGCAACCTTGACCTATGTCGCCAACCCGTCGACGCGTTATTTTGGCGACATCAATCCGCTGTTCAGCGGCACGGTGACCGGCTTCGTCAACGGTGAGACTCTGGCGACGGCGACGACCGGCACGCTGCTGTTCACGTCACCGGCCACGCCGACTTCGCTCGTCGGGCAGTATCCGATCGAGGGTTCGGGACTGAGTGCGGCCAATTACATCTTTGTGCAGGCGGACGGCAATGCGACCGCCTTGACGGTAGCGACGCCGCCGACCACGCCGGGCAGCCAGGTGTCGCCGCCGGGCGGCGGCAATCCGCCGAATGACGTCAACATCAGCTTCACGCCGCCGGGCGGCAATGGTGGCCCGATCCAGGTGTCGTTCACGCCGACGAGAACGGCGAACAATTCGAACGGCGCTGATGCGACGCCGGCGGCGCTGCCGTCGGGCATTCCGTCGGCCGGGAATAACGGTTACGACTTCCTGCCGATCAGCCAGTACGACGCCAACCAGTATTCGCAGTTCAAGCTGCCGGACTACGATGCCAAGGCTGGCGCGGCGACAGTGTTCACTATCATTGCCCGGGCGATCTCGGCCGATCATGCGGCTGACTTCATGATCGATGGCTTCTGGAACGGTACGGCCGGCGATTGGGCGGGTGCGACCGGCCAGAATCCGGTGAATGCCAAAGTGACGTTCTCGGATGGCGAGGGCCACAATGTCGCGCCGACCGATGCCAATGCCTTCCCGATAGTCGCCGGCAAAACCGATATCGCCGCGCTGCTCAAGTCCGGTCCGGTGATGATCGGCGGCGCGGCAGGTCAGGGCGGTTGGATGCTCGCAACAGGGTTGACGCCGGACGGCAAGGGCATCGTTTGCGACGATCCGGTCACCGGCAAGCAGGTCACGCTGGGTTATGACCCCCAGAGCCATGCCGTCGGCGGCGTCACGGGTATTTACGACGCCAAGACCAAGGGCTTCGTTGCGTTGGCGTCGGCGGGTGATGATCTGCCGCAAGGTGCCGGCGTGCCGGCGGCGCTGCAGAACTTCACGCCGACGACTTACTTCAGCGTCGGCATTCACTAGGCTTGCGGCGCTCGCCGCCGGCCTGTTCGCGTCAGCGTGAGCCGGCGGTCATCGCGCCTAACTCGCGGGCCAGGATTCCGGCTGGCCGTGACAGTTCATCCAGGATCGAAAAGTGATGATGGCCCGGCAGGATGCGTAATGTAACCGGCAGGCCGAGGCGTTCGGCGGCTTCGGCATAATCCGTTGTTTGCCGCCGCAACTCGGTGAGTTCGTTGCCGCCGACGGTCAGGATTTGCGGCGACGCGCCGGGCCGCAGCAGATGAAGTGGACTGTAGTTCTCGATTTCGTCGCGGTTGAGCGCCAACGGTTCGTTGATATAGCTCAGCGCGATCGGTTCGAGGTCGAAGATGCCGCTGATCATCAGCGCGCCGCGCACCTTCGGCCAGGCATTGGCGACAGCCGCCAGATGGCCGCCGGCCGACCAGCCGCCGACATAGACTCGCTTCGGGTCGAATCCGAAGCGGCCGGCATGGCGGTCGAGATGGTCGAGCGCCTGCCGGACCTCGTCGACGATATCGGACAGGCGCGCCGCCGGCGCCAGCGTGTAGCCGAGCACGGCAACGTCGATACCGTGCGCGCGCGGGCCTTCGGAGATGAAGGAGAAAATCTCCTTGGCGTTACGCTGCCAGTAGCCGCCATGAATGAACACGAACAGCGGCGCGTCAGGCTGGCCGGACGGGAAAAAGTCGAAGCGGGCGCGCTCGCGGTCGCCATAGGGCACGTCAAGCTGGGCGCCGGGCATCATGCGGGTTGCGCCGCTGCGCAGCCGCCAGTCGGCCAGCCATTCGCCGCTGTCGGCGACGGCGGCGCTGTTGTTATAGGCGGCGTCGAGCGCGGCGCGGTCCATGCCACGATAGATCGGGGTGGCGCGCGCCGCCTGGCTGGTGTCGGTCACGATCAGGAATCCGCGGTGGCGGTGACCGGCCGGTCGCCGGCGACATGGCTGGTCAGCCGACGGGTGACGTCACGCCGCAGGCTGTTGAACTCCGGCGAGGAGACGTCGCGCGGGCGCGGCAGGTCGATCTTGATCTGGCAATCGATGCGGCCGGGCCCGGCCGTCATCACCACCACCTGATCGGCCAGCAGCACGGCTTCCTCGACCGAATGAGTGACGAAGATCACCGTCAGCTTGGTGGTCTTCCAGATCTCGATCAGCTCTTCCTGCAATTTGCTGCGGGTCAGCGCGTCGAGCGCGCCGAACGGTTCGTCCATCAGCAGGATGTCGGTGTCGTTGGCGAGCACGCGGGCGATGGCGACGCGCTGCTTCATGCCGCCGGAAAGCTGGTGCGGAAAGCGGTCGGCAAAAGCCGTCAGGCCGACCATGTCGAGAAAGCGTTCGGTTTCCTTGACGACGGTCGGCGTCGGCACGCCGCGTTGGCGCGGACCGAAGCTGATATTGTCGCGCACGGTGAGCCACGGAAACAGGGCATAGTCCTGAAACACCATGCCGCGATCGGGACCCGGTCGGTCGACCTCGGTGCCGTAAACCGCGACCGAGCCGCGCGTCGACTTCTCAAAGCCGGCGATAATCCGCAGCAACGTCGATTTCCCGCAGCCGGAGGCACCGAGCAGGCAGATGAATTCGCCCTTGTTGATCGTCAGGTTGACGCCGCGCAGCGCCTCGACCGGACCGTTGCCGGCGTTGAATTCCTTGTGCAGGCCGGCGACCCGCAGGATCGGCAACGCCGTGGCTTTCGAGCCGGTTGCGATATCAAGCATTGTGCTGCGGGCTCCAGCGGAGGAAGTAATTGCTGATGGCGACCAGGATGCGGTCGGACAGATAGCCGGTAAGACCGATGATGATCATGCCGGTGATGACCAGATCGGTGCGCGACAGCGTGCGGCCGTCCATGATGACGGCGCCGAGCCCCTCGGGCACGCCGGTCATTTCGCCGACGACGATCAGGATCCAGGCAAAGCCGGCGCCGAGCCGCAGGCCGTTGAAGATGCTCGGCAGCGCCGCCGGCAATACGACGGCGCGAAACATCTGCGAACCGGAACAGCCAAGCATTTCGGCGGCTTCGAATAGCCGGACATCGACCGATTTCACGCCGAAGACGGTGTTGAGCAGGATCGGATAGAACGCACCGAGAAAAACCAGGAAGATCGCCGACTTCGGCCCGAGCCCGAAAAAGATCATCGAAAGCGGCAACCAGGCGGTCACCGGCACCGGACGCAGCAGCGACAGCATCGGGTCGAGCAGGGCGCGCAGCAGGGGAATGCGGCCGAGCATCAGCCCGAGCGGAATGCCGGTCGCGGCCGCGAGGAAAAAGCCGCCATAGACGCGCTGCACCGATTTCCAGAAGTGGATCGGCAGAGTGCCGCTATAGGCGTCGTCATAGATGCCGCCGAAGGCGAAGTCCCACATCATCAGCGCGACGCCGTAGGGCGACGGGATCAGGCGGGTGCCGGTCCAGCGTACGGCCAGGTCCCAGGCCACCAGCAAACCGATCGGCACGATCGCGCCCAGCGCAATCGCGCGAAGGCGTTGACGGATGTTATGGGCCGTCGTTCTGCCGGTCGACGTTGTCGGTTCGCCGGTAGCCGCGCCGGTTGACGGCGTGGCTACCACGGTTTGGATGCTCATGTTGCGATCACGATGCGGCAATGGCTTTGACGAAGCTCGGGTCGATGAAGGTCTTGTAGTCCGGCAACTGGCGGATCTGCTTCTTCGCCAGCATCTGGGTGCCGTAATAATGCGCCTGCGTCATGAACTTGTCGTCGATATTCCAGGTCAGTTCGACGTTCGGTGCCGCCTTTTCGATCGACGGCCGCAACTGGCCGAGCTTCTTCATCGCCATTTCGATGAAGGCGTCGCGGTTGCTCATCGCGTATTCGCTGGCGGCGCGGTGAACCTTCAGGAAGGTCTTGATGAAGTCCGGCTCCTTCTGGGTCAGTTCGCGGCGGGTGGTCAGCACCATGTTGAGCGAACCGGTCGGTGTCGAATAAGGATATTCGACGATCTTGCCGACGCCCTTGGCCAGGCTGATGCCGGCCGCCGGCTCGGCGCCGACATAGGCGTCGATATCGCCGCGCTCGAGCGCCGGGGCCATGTCGGAGAATGACACGCGCACCGGCGTGATGTCCTTGATCGACATGCCTTCGGCCGACAGGCGGTCGAGGATCACGACTTCCTGGGTCGAACCCGGCCAGATCGCGACCCGTTTGCCTTTCAGGTCCTTGATCGAATTGATGTTCGACTTGATGCCGGCGACCACGGCCATGCCGCGGTTACAGGCGGCGCCGATCACCACGACCGGTTCGCCATTGGCGCCGCCGAGGGTGGCCGCGGCCAGGCCGTAAATGCCGAAATCGACGGTGCCGGTGACCACGGCGTTCTTGCCGTCGGTCGGGCTTTCGAACGGCACGACCTGCACCTTGATGCCGGCGGGCACGAATTTCTCATAGAAATAGGGTGTGATGCCGTGGATCAGCTTCAGGGTCCCGACCTTGATGGTGCGGTCGGCGGCGAAGGCGCTTGAGCCCAGGGTGCCCAGGCTGGTGGTGGACAGCGCGGCGGCGGAGGCCGCGAGTCGCAAGAAATTTCGGCGGGATGTCGGGTACATAGGGGTCCTCGTTGCGGCGGTTTCGGCAGAACCTAGCTTATGTGCGCTGCAATATTTTACAAAATTTATTGTTTAAATCGGGACGATAAGCTGCTGTTATAGTTGGGTCATGCTCGCGCCCCTAGACCTCCGGCTGTTGCAGGCCTTCATCGTCCTCGTCCAGACCGGCAGTTTCTCGGAAACCTCGCGCCGGCTCGGCCGCACCCAGCCGGCGGTCAGCCTGCAATTGCGCCGGCTGGAAGAAGTGACGGGCGCGGCGCTGTTCACCAAGGTCGGCCGCAAGCTGGTGCTGACCGACCACGGCGAAGTCGTGCTGGGTTATGCCCGCACCATCATGGGCTTGCAGGATGAATTGCGGTCGCGGCTCGCCGCGCCCAAGCTCGACGGCCAGGTCATTCTCGGCACGCCCGATCTTTATGCGGCTTATTTGTTGCCGGCGATCCTGTCGGATTTCCGTCGCGCCTATCCCAACGTCAATGTCGAACTGCGTTGCGCGCTGTCGAGCAAGCTGATGAGCGCTGTCGAACATGACGAGATCGATCTGGCCATGGTCACCGGCATGCCGGCGTTCAAGAACGGCGAACTGGTGGCGCAGGAAGAACTGGTCTGGGTGACGGCCGAAACCAGCACGGTGCATCGCGAGAATCCAGTGCCGCTGGCGATGCTGCCGCCGGGCAATATCTTTCGCGATTTCGGGCTCGCCGCGCTGGAGCGCATCGGCCGGACCTGGCGGTTGTCCTGCGTCAGCGAAAGCATCGGCGGTTTGCAAGCGGCGGTCTTTGCCGGCATCGCGGTCAGCGTAGTCGGCCGCAGTTCGATGTTGCCGGGCATGCGCGAACTTGGCCGCAGCGACAGTTTCCCGACCTTGCCGAAAGTCGATCTGGTGCTATTCCGCGCGGCGCGGCGGCCTAATCCGGCGGCCGAAGCGATGGCGGATTTTATCGTCCGCCATTTCGCCAAGTCGCAACTGGCGCCGATAGCGCGCGTGGTGCCGACCCAGGCCGGCAGCGGCTCGCACGTTTAGCGCGGTGGCAGCGCTCAGACCGCTTCGATGCGGATCGGCTTGGCGCCTTCGTAGAGCACGGCGCGACCGAATTCGTAGAGGCGGTCCAGTCCCGAGGTCAAAGTGATGAAGTGGTTGCCGGCAAGCTGGCCGAGCTTCGAGGCGAAATGCACCGCGCCATAAGCCAGCAGGATTTCGGTCTCGCTGATGCCGCCGGGATAAACGATCATCTGACCCGGATGCGGATAGCTGGTGTGGTTTTCGTAAGTCAGGCCGAGATCGGTTTCGCCGAGCGGCACCCAGACGCCTTCGCCGCTCCAGCGGACGTGAATGACTTTCTGCTCATAGGGCAGGAGCTTTTTGAACACCGCCACGGTTTTGGGCGCCAGCTCGGTCTCGAACTTGGCGTCGAAAACGTAAGAACCGGCGGTAATACGAAGCTTGTCCATGAATGACTCCTGATCCTTGCCCCAGAGGCTGACAGTTGGCGCCGCGCCGGTGGAATGCTGCACCGGCGTTGCGATTGTGGCAAATGCCGCAGCCGGCTTTAGCGGTTGAGGCCGATCCAGCCGTCGCCGAAAGCGGTCTGGGTCATCGGCTCGGCTTCGGCGCGGCCCTCCGCCTTGGCATGGCTCACCACGCGGTGGCGGCGATGGCGGACGTTATGCCGGACATGATGCTTCACCTTGGTCGTCGGCTGCGCGGTCTCATCTGCCTTGCCGGCATCGCCGATTTTGGCCAGACGTGGCCAGCCGGTCTTCGCGGCGGCCTTGTCGGCTGCCGGTCGTTCCGGCACCGAGGCCAGACGCTCGCCGGTCGGGACCGCCTGAACGATGCGGTAGCCCTTGGCCTTGAGTTCCTTCAACAGCACCGGCACCGCCATCGCGGTCGCCGGATGGATGTCGTGCAGGAGCAGGACGCCGCGATGGCCGTGCGCTTCGATCCGCCGCATCGCTCTTTGCACGATCTGCGCCGAGGTGATGTGGTGGAACCAGTCATCGGCGACTTCGTCGGCGCTCCAGACCGCGAGGTTCTGCGTGGCGAGGAAGGTCTCCGCCTGGTTCGATCGCGCCAGTCCGGGAATGCGGAAGAACGGCGCGACCGCGCGGGCGTCGCCGACCGCGGCGGTCACGGAGGCGATGCCGCCATCGACTTCGCTGGTGATGCGCGGCAGGCCAAGATTGCCGAGATTGAACGGATGGTGCTGGCTGTGGGTGCCGATGGTGTGGCCGGCGTTATACACGCGGCGCACCGTGTCGGGATAAGCGTGCGCCATGGTGCCGACCATGAAGAAGGTCGCCTTGGCGCATTGTTCGGCGAGGGCGGCCAGCACCCGGTCGGTGTAAGGCGGCAGCGGACCGTCGTCGAAGGTCAGCACCACTTCATGGTCGTTGAGCGGCAAGGTCGTCTTGTATTGCATGTTGCCGATGCGCGGGAACGCCTTGGGATCGACCGTCAGGGTACGGCTGGTGCCGATCGCGTTCGGGTGACCGGGGCAGGCGGTTGGCGCCGTTGCGGCGACTTGAGGCGTGGTGGCTTGCGGCGTCGCGGTCGGGGTTGAGGCGGCGGCAGGGGCCGCGGGTGCGACTGGGGCGCTGGCTTGAGCGGCTGGTGTCGGTGTCGCAGGTGTGGCTTGCGTCGCGGTCGTGGCCTCCGCTGCCGGCTTGGCTGCTGGCGCGGAAGTTACGTCCTTCGCCGGTGCTGCGCTTTCCGCAGGCTTGGCTTCGACTTCCGGTTTCGGCGTGGCGACCGTTCCGTTTTCGCCGGTCGGGATCACGATTTGCGGGGCCGGCGTCGCGGCAAGCGCAGGCGTGGCCGCGACCGGCACGGCCGCGTCGGTTGATACGGTTTGCGCGGGAAGCGCCGTCTGCGCCAGCGACGTGGCCGCGACAAACGCGGTCAGCAGGCTGCCGGCCACGACGGAATATGTGCTCGAAATCAGACGCATGATGCTTGAAAGGCTCCCGGCTCAGGCTTGTCGGCCCGCGTGCCATGCCCGGTGGCAGGGTCCCCGCTGATCGGCGCGACGCCGCTTTAAATCCGATTACGGGTGGAATTTAACTGGCTAATTATTGTCAGAAGCTTGTTTTCTATGGATTTTATGCAAGTTGCGACAAAAATGTCGCTACCCCCAACCCGTCAAGCGTCCGATCCCTCACTAATTGACGACCGGCCGGGAGTCGGCCGGCACCACATGGACAATATGGTAGCCGCGCGCTTTCAGCGCCCGCAGCAGCGCCGGCACCATATGGGCGGTCTGGGCCTTGGTATCGTGCAGCAGCACAATGCCGCGGCCGACATGCTCGATCCGGCCGAGCAGCAATTGCAATTCGGCGTCGGGCGTCATTGGATTCCAGTCGCTGGCCCAGACGTCGGCGCCGAATACCACCAGGCCACGGTCCCGCATCCGGTCGAGCAGCGCCGGACTGGAGGCAAATCCTGGAAAGCGGAAGAACGGCGTCACCGGTTCGGTGCGCGCCTTGCCATAGACCGCGAGATCGTCGCGCTGGATGCCGCGATTGATGTCGGCCTCCGCCTTCTCCATCGACAGGTGGTCGAGTAACGGATGCGAATAGGTGTGGTGGCCGATGGTATGCCCCTCGGCATGTTCGCGGCGGGCTAGCGCCGGATGGGCCTCGGTGTTGCGTCCGACCAGAAAGAAGGTCGCCTTGACGCATTCGGCTTTCAGGGCGTCGAGCACTTTCGGCGTGGTGGTCGGCCACGGGCCGTCGTCGAAGGTCAGCACCAGTTCCTTGTCCGCGAGCGGCAGCGTGGTCGGAAATTGCTTGCGGCCGACGCGGGGCGTCGTCGCGACATCGACCGCCAGCACCCGTTCGGTTCCGAGCGCGTTCGGATTGCCGGGGCAGGACGCGGCCGCGGCTGTGCCGGTGAGCGCGCAGGCCCAGAGCGCCAGAAACGCTAAGGGCAGGGCGGCGGCAAGCGGCAGGCTGGCGACGGGTTTCGTCATGGCATGAATCCGGAGCACGGTCGTGTGGTGCGCAGCACTGCGCCCAAGCCCGGTTTCGCGCAAGACTTGTTTTTCGCTGATCAGTTTTGCGCTCGCGGCTTTGCGCCGGCGACGCGATCCCCGCCGCGCCGGGCATGCTTGCCCCAGGTCGGCCACAAGTCACATGCAAGCCCGCCGCAAGCCGCTCTCAAGTCTGTCGATTAACGGCATATGTATTTGCGTCACCCCGAGTGCTCAGCGTACAAGCGCCAAGCGGGCGAGCGCGGGTTCGACATGGCGCCACCGTGACATTCGATCATCGTAGCCCATTTCCAACTCAATCGCCGGGGTCTGGCATGGCCGAACTGCTAGCCGAGGAACTGCCGCTGCGCGACGAAACCGGCAAGATCCGCGCCGATTTCGTGGCCGAAGCCGAGCACGCCATTGCCATCGCCGACGTGCCGGCGCTGCGCGACCTGGTCGGCGACCTGCACGAATCCGATCTCGGCGCCCTGCTTGAAGCGCTGGCGCCGGAGGACCGGCCGCGACTGGTCGAACTGCTGGGCATCGACTTCGACTTCACGGCTTTGACCGAAGTCGACGTCACGGTGCGCGACGAGATCCTCGAAGAACTCGAGCCGCAGACCGTGGCCGAGGGCGTGCGCGAAATCGAGACCGACGACGCGGTCACGATTCTCGAGGACATGCCGCAGGAGGAGCAGAGCGAGATTCTCGGCCATTTGCCGGTCGAGGAACGGCTCGCCCTCAAACGCAGCCTCGATTACCCGGAATACTCCGCCGGCCGGCGGATGCAGACCGAATATATCGCGGTCGCGCCGGACTGGAATGTCGGCCGCGCCATCGACTACATGCGCGAGACCGAGGAACTGCCGGAGCAGTTCTACGAGCTTTACATCGTCGACGACGACGGCCGTTTCCTCGGCGCGGTACCGCTCGACCGGTTGCTGCGCGCCAAGCGCCCGGTGCCGGTGTCGGAGCTGATGATCGAGGAACGTCGCCGGATCAAGGCGAACGAGGATCAGGCCAGCGTGGCGCGGCTGTTCCAGCGTTACGATCTGGTCGCCGCCCCGGTCGTCGACAGCGACGACCGGCTGGTCGGCGTCATTACCTTCGACGACGTCGCCGACGTTCTGGTCGAGGAGGCCGACGAGGACATCAAGGCGCTCGGCGGCGTCAAGGCCGACGAAGAACTGTCGGACTCGGTCTGGACCATCGCGCGCGGCCGTTTCAATTGGCTGCTGGTCAATCTCGCCACCGCCTTCCTGGCCTCGTCGGTGCTCGGCCTGTTCGAAGGCCAGTTGCAGAAGATGGTGGCGCTGGCCGTGCTGGCGCCGATCGTCGCCAGTCAGGGCGGCAATGCCACGACCCAGACCATGACCATCGCGGTGCGGGCGTTGGCGACGCAGGAACTTGGTGAGTCGAATGCCCGCCGCGTCATTATTCGTGAATTGCTGGTCGGTCTGCTTAACGGCGTCGCCTTTGCCGTGATCACCGGCGCTGCCGCCTATATCTGGTTCCAGGTCCCCGGGCTTGGCGTTGTGATCGGGCTGGCGATGATCTGCAATCTGGTCGCCGCCGCCGCTGGCGGCATCCTGATCCCGCTTTCGCTGCACCGGCTCAAGATCGATCCGGCGGTCGCCTCCAGTCCCTTCGTGACGACGGTGACCGACGTGGTCGGCTTCTTTGCCTTCCTGTCGATTGCCTCGTTGTGGTTTGGCCTGCGCTAACCTACTCGCTTTGGCCGAGAATCGGTCTTCGGTTACCTTTCGTTCACCGTGTTTGCTGACCCGCCATTAAGGCCGACCCCGTAAACCTGCCGTTTGAAGAACCGCAGCGTAACGCGGGGGGTATTGGGTGGTCGGCGACAAGACAGTGCAAGCGGCGGGCAAAGGGCCCGGACGCGGCCTGCTTGCTTGGGTAATGCCTGTTTGGGCGCGATTTGCCTCGGCGAAGCGGCATCAGGATGCCGGGCAGGGAGCTGCCGGCAGCCAGGTCACCCGCGTGCGCCGACAATTTTCGGCTTCGCGCCTGATCGTCGCGCTGGCGGTGGCGGCGATGGCCGCGACCCTGATCTGCGCCGGCTTTGGCTACAGCCTGGCCAATCGCAGCGATGAGCGTCTATGGCGCGATCAGCGGGTCGCCTTGCGCAACACCGTCGCCGAATTCCGCACGCTGTTCGGCGCGGGCAATGAAATCGATCCGCGCTTCGTGCGCGTCGTTGAGCAGAGCGCGCGTCTTCAGGGGCTGCGTTTCGAGACCGAGCCGGCGCAAAGCGCGCGTGAAATGCAGCCGGTGGTCGATGGCCAGGGCCGGATTGTCGGCTTCTTCACCTGGGACAAAACCTGGCCGATGACGGCGGCGATGAGCCGGCTGATGCCGTTCATCGTTGCCGCCGCCTTTGCGCTGGCCGGTTTTGCCGGCATCTCGCTATGGCAGTTGCGCCGCGCCGCGCGCGATCTGGCGGCCAGCGAAGATCTGGCGCAGCGCGCGGCCGACGCTGACAAGCTGACCGGCCTGCCGAACCACGCCAAGATCCTCGAACTGCTCGATCTCTATCTTGCCGAGCGCGGCGGCGACGAGGTCACCACTTTCGCCGTGATCGAACTCGACGGCATCGAGGACGTCACCGCCAATCTCGGCGTGCTCGGCAGCGACGAATTGATGATCGCGGTCGCCGACCGTTTGCGCCAGACCTTGCCGGCCGGCGCGATCTGCGGCCGCATCGGCAGCGACGAGTTCGCGGTGATGTTGACGGCGGACGCCGGCGTCGACGCCGAGGCGATGATCACGACCGCCGTCGAAACCATTGCCCGGCCGCATTGGTTCGACACCGTGGTGCGGGTCAGCGCTCATGCCGGCTTCGCCCAGGCCCCGGGGCATGCCACGACCCGAGGCGAACTGACCCGGCGCGCCGAACTGGCGCTGCGCGCGGCGGCCAAGAAGGGGCCGGGCGCGGTGGTGGCTTTCGAGCCGGGTATCGACACCGTGTCGTCCGACCAGAAATTCATCCAGCGCGAATTGCCGCGCGCGCTCAGCGCCGGCGAACTCGACCTGCACTTCCAGCCGATCGTCGCCGCCCATGGCGGCCGGATCGTCGGCGTCGAAGCCTTGCTGCGTTGGACCCATGCGACGCGTGGCGCGATCGGACCGGCGGTGTTCATTCCGATTGCCGAGCAGATGGGCTTGATGGATTCGCTCGGCGCTTTCGTGCTGCGCCGCGCCCTCAAGGAAGCCAAGCGCTGGCCGGAGCTTTACGTCGCGGTCAACCTGTCGCCGTTACAGGTGCGCGACCGACGCATCGTCGATCTGGTGCGCTCCGCGCTCGACGAAAGCGGCGTGCCGCCGACCCGCCTGATGCTGGAAATCACCGAAGGCGTGCTGATCGACAATCCCGACGAAATGGTCAAACGGATCGGCGACCTGCACGCGCTCGGGGTGCGGATCGCGCTGGACGATTTCGGCTCCGGCTATTCCAACCTCGGCTATCTGCAACGCTTCCCGCTCGACAAGCTCAAGATCGACCGCAGCTTCGTCATCGCGCTCGGCAATTCGGCCAATGGCGGCGTCATCATTCAGGCGATCGTGGCGCTCGGCCGCGCGCTCGGTCTGTCGGTGCTGGTCGAAGGCGTCGAGACCGAACAGCAGCGCGTGCTGTTGCGCCTGGCCGGCTGCGACGAAATGCAGGGCTTCCTGTTCGCCAAGCCGGCATCGGCCGCGACCATCGACCGGTTGCTGATGCAGCAGAAAGGCAGCGGCGCGGCGAAAGCCTTGGCCGCGCCGGCCGCTGCGTCCTCGCCTGACGCCGTGTCGTCGAAAACCTTGCCGCCGGAAGCCCTGTCGGCATAAGACCCCGCCGCCTCAAGGCGGCGAGGTCTTGTCACCGCGTTATATCGACTCCGGCGCCGCGTAGGCGATGATGTCGCGCAACTGGAAGGGGCGCGGGTCTTTCGGGTCCTGCGGAGCGATCGTCAGCACCGGATCGGACGCCGGCGTCCAGGTTGGATTGGTGCTGTAGAACGAGGTCGGGTCGGCGGCCAGCAGTCCGATAAAGACTTCGGCGGTGATCCGGCATCCGACCGGCCCGAGCTGATTGCCTTTGCCGAACTTGGATGCCTCGTCGAGCATGTAACGCCAGAGCGGTGTATTGCCTGGCAGGATGTCGTCGGCCTTGACGCAAATGCGTCGCGCCACCGATTGGCCGGACGGCAGGCCGAGACGATAGCCGCGCAGCAGGTTGCGGAAGGCCAGCGAACGCCGGGTGTCGTCGATCTGTTTTGGCAGCGGAACCGGCGGTTCGGCGACGTCGTCGGGATTGGCGATCCGGTTCGGCATGTGAATAACCGGCGAGCATAAAAATTTATCGATCTTGCGCGACGCCTGTACCTTGGCCTTGTCTTTGCCCTTGAACGCCAGAAGATGGCACCACTCGACCGTGTTTTTCGGTTCGATGTGTTGAAAGCCGCGCAGATCCTCGCCGCTGTCGTCGTCTTTGCCGATATCGAAGAGAGGGAGTTCGCGGTTGTCCTTGATGCGGTAGCGATTGCGCATCATCGAGTGGCCGAGCCGATAGGCGGCAACGGAAAACTCCACCGGCATGAACGGATATTCCTTGAAATGGTAGAACATCAGTTTCGGTTTTCCGAAGCGACCTTCGCCTTCGATGTCCAGGATTTCGTCGATGATCTTTGGGCCGCAAAGCCGGTCCAGCCAGTCGTGAATGACGACCCATTGATAGTGCCAGCGCGCCACCCGTTGCGCCTCGGCGAAGATGCGATCGTCGGGCATTCCTTTGGCGGCCAGGTCGGCGACGATCTTGTTGTGGAATTTGAGAAAGACGAGTTGAAGCTGTGAGACGAGCAGATTCTCGTCGTTGCGCATGTCGCCGATGATGGCGGTGCCGTCGGCACTTCGCGGCAGGTCGGCATCCTTGACCGGTTTGACCTTATCGTCCTTGACGCTTTTCGCTTCGCCCAGCACCAGCGATTTGCGGTGCGTCTCGCGGCGATAGAGATAAGGCTGATCGTCCGGGCCGCGGCCGTAAATATTGTCGAGATCGAACGCTGGCGTGCGGAAATCCTCGAGGTTGTCCGGGTCATTGGCTTTTTGCAGGCTCGACCGCGGATCGAAAGTGAGGTCGTGATCGACGAACTGGCCGAAGAATGTGTAGGCCGCCGGGATGCCGGGCACGCCATCGATCGCGTCAATGTCGTTCTCCGGGGTGTCGACCTTCTCTTCCATTTCCACCGCGATCTTCTGGATCGAGGCGAGCTTTTCGGTTTCAGTGACGCCGTCGGGCTCCCAGGCTGGCAGTTCGCGGAACATCCGGCCGAACATGCCGACAAAAGAACGCGATTGCGGTGCGTTGATCGGCCGCGAACTCGCGGTCATTCCGTGCGATTTGTCCATTGTTTCCCCCCAAAAATAACGGACTGGCGTCTCGATTTTAAAGTGCCGTAAAATAAATTACAATCTATGAGCGCATTATTATTGTCAGGAGTCGTTCGGCGTCAAATGGCCCGACCGGGGCGCGGCCTGACAGGCGCGCGGGCAGGCGATAGAGTCGCCGGCAAAGTCCCGCCTTCGCGGTCGGGGTACAGCGGAGGCGACGTCATGATTCCCAATGCCTGGACCGGCTTCGATTTCGGGCTCGGCGACGACATCGACATGTTGCGCAAGACCGTCGGCGATTTCGCGCGCGACCGGATCGCGCCGCGGGCCGACGAGATCGATCGCTCCAACAGCTTTCCACGCGACCTGTGGCCGCAACTCGGGGCACTTGGGCTGCACGGCATCACGGTCGATGAGGAATATGGCGGCGCGGGGCTCGGCTATCTGGCGCATTGCGTGGCGATGGAGGAGATTTCGCGCGCCTCGGCCTCGGTCGGCTTGTCCTATGGCGCGCATTCCAACCTCTGCGTCAATCAGATCAACCGCAACGGCACGCCGGAGCAGAAACGCCGCTATCTGCCGAAGCTGTTGTCGGGCGATCACGTTGGCGCGTTGGCGATGTCGGAGCCGGGCGCTGGCTCCGACGTGGTGTCGATGCGCACCCGCGCCGACAAGGTCGGCGACCGCTATGTGCTCAACGGCTCGAAAATGTGGATCACCAATGGGCCGTTGGCCGACACATTGGTGGTTTACGCGAAAACCGACCGGACCGCGGGCGCGCGCGGCATCACCGCCTTTCTGATCGAGAAGGACATGAAGGGGTTTGCCCCGGCGCAGAAGCTCGACAAGCTCGGCATGCGCGGCTCCGATACATCCGAACTCGTGTTCACCGACTGCGAGGTGCCCGCCGAGAATGTCCTCGGCGTCGAGGGCAACGGCGTCAACGTCCTGATGTCGGGTCTGGATTTCGAGCGGGTGGTGCTGTCGGCAGGTCCGCTCGGCATCATGCAGGCTTGTCTCGACGTCGTGATCCCTTACGTCCATGACCGTCAGCAGTTCGGTCAGTCGATCGGCCGGTTTCAGCTGATCCAGGCCAAGCTCGCCGACATGTATGTTACGCTGAACGCCTCGAAGGCTTACGTTTACGCGGTGGCGCGGGCCTGCGACGACGGGCGGGTGACCCGCGAGGATGCCGCCGGCGCCATTCTTTACGCCGCCGAGCGGGCAACCTGGATGGCGCTCGAGGCGATCCAGTGCCTCGGTGGCAACGGCTACATCAACGACTTTTCGACCGGCCGCCTGCTGCGCGACGCCAAGCTCTATGAGATCGGCGCCGGCACCAGCGAGATCCGCCGGATGCTGATCGGCCGTGAATTGTTCGAGAAAACCCGTTAGCCGTCGGATGCCGTTGCGCTCGGCCGGCGCTTCAGGGCCATTGGCGCATTAACGTTTGGCTTTCCCGAATCAGTTAGCCCTCTGGCTGACGTGCAACGGACGGGGAGCCATCGCCATGATGCGGGTGCGCTTGAAAGCGGACGGACGGATTGTCGAGATCGCCGCCGATGGCAGCGAGGTCGTCGTTGACCATACCAACCCTTCGGCTTTTGTCCGCCATGTTCGGGCGCGCTGCGGGCTGACCCAGGCGGCTTTCGCCGAAAAGATCGAAGTGCCGATCGAGACCGTGCGTAATTGGGAGCAGGGCAAGCGCAATCCGCGCGGGCCGGCACGGGCCTTGTTGAAGCTGATCGATCGCGCGCCGGAAGCGGCCTTTGCCGTGCTGGCGGGCGGCCGGCGCTGACCGTCGTTTCCGATTATGAGCCTGATCGTGAAACGCGCCGAGCCGGCGGTTTCATGTAAACGGTCCGCGCCGCACGGCGCGAACCGGTTTTCGTTCTGACAGTTTAGGCCGTGACCTGCTGCGCCGGCCGATAGCGCGCGATGCGCATCAGCAGGGCCATCGCCAGCAGGATGCCGATATAGACGACAAGCTGCAGCGCGCTCGGCCGCTCGGTATAGCCGACCAGCGTATGCATCAGCTTGCCGACGATGCTGCCGTCGGTCAGCAGCCACGAGGTGTCCCACACCGTGCTGCTCAGCACTTCGGCATAACCGGCATTGTTGAGGAACTGCACGGAGCTGGCCGCCATCCCGGCCGCCAGCAGCGCGATCAGCCAGCTCGTGACCGAGAAGATGTAGCGCTGCGGGATCGCCAGCAAGCCGTAATAGGTCAGGCCGGTGAAGAGCGCGCCGGCGGCGATGCCGAGCAGGCCGCCGGTCAGGAGCGACATGCCCGAGGTGCCCGAGGCCATGATGCCGTAAAGGAACAGCACCACTTCCGAGCCTTCGCGCAGCACCGCCAGCCCGACGACGACGGCCAGCGCGGTCAGCGGCTTGGCGCCTTCGCTGACGGCGCTGCCAATGTCGCGCATTTCGGCGGCGATTTCCCGGCCATGCCGCGCCATCCAGGCGTTGTGCCACATCAGCATCACCACCGCGATCGCGAGCACGGTGGCGTTGAACAGTTCCTGGCCGGAGCCTTGAAACGCCTGCGAGATCACGCCGGCAAAGCCGGCGACGATGGCGGCGCCGAGAACCCCGGAACCGATGCCGATCATGATCCAGCGGCCGCGGCCTTCGACGCCGCGCGTCGCCGCCATGACGATGCCGACGATCAGGCCGGCTTCGAGGACTTCACGAAAAACGATGATGAGGGCGCCGAGCATGATGGTGTTTTATTCCGCGATGACCACGCCCTTGGCGGTGGCTTCGTTAAATTCGCCGATGAAGGGATAGCGGCCCGGCTTGAGCGGCCCGATGCGCACGGTGCCCTTGGAATTGCCGGCGATCACCTTCTCAACCTTGAGCGTGCTGCTCTCGAATTCCTCGGGGGTGAGGTCATTGTTGATGACGGTGATGACGACGCGCGTGTTGGCCGGAACCTTCAGTTCGGTCGGGGTGAACTTGTGGTCCTTGATGGTCACGGTGAAGTTATCGGCGGCCTGGGCCGGCGGGGTTGCGAGCGTCACCAGCGCGGTGAGGGCGAAGGGAGCGGCGAGGAGGGCGATCGAGGTGCGCATGGGGTCTCCGAATGGTCTGTTGAAACTCACCAAAGCACTAAACGCATTCGATGCAAGTCCTTATTTTTACTCTTGAATTATTCCAAACTGAGAACGCCTCGTAATAGCTTGACCGATCAGGTCTTGTCGCGCTTTGCGCTGGCGCAACTTCTGCCCGGCTATTTTGCCGCGCCACCGGCACGGACCGGCAGGGTGGGGCGAGGGCCGATTGTCCCGGGAGGACAGCCCGGACCGGGCGGTAAACGGGTTGGCATGCCGCGGGCAAGCGGGCATTCTCCCGCCCGAACCGGACGAGGTGCTTCGGGCCGGTCGTTCCTAGGGAGACTGTAATGCAATTCGTCGATGCGCATGGCGCCCGTATTCCGCAGGTCGGTCTCGGCACCATGACCTTGAAGGAAGATGTCTGCGTCGAGGCGGTCAAGGCCGCGCTGCAAATGGGCTATCGGCACCTCGATACCGCCGCGTTCTACGGCAACGAGGTCGAAAACGGCGAAGGCCTGCGCGCCTCCGGCGTCAAGCGCGAGGACGTCTTCATTTGCACCAAGGTGCGTGAGAACAACCTGCTGCCGGAGAACTTCAACAAGTCGCTCGACCAGAGCCTTGCCAATCTGAAGCTGCCTTACGTCGACCTGCTGCTGATCCACTGGAACAACAAGGATATCCCGTTCTCGACCAGCATCGCCGCGCTCTGCGCCGCCAAGAAGGACGGCCGGGCCAAGCATGTCGGCGTCGCCAATTTCACCACCACCATGCTCGACGAGGCCTGGGCGGTGACGACCGAGCCGCTGGTCTGCAACCAGATCGAAATGCACCCCTTCATTAACCAGGACAAGGTGGTGGCCAAGAGCCGGCAGCACGGCATGGCGGTGGTCGCCTATTGCCCGATCGCGCGCGGCAAGGTCCCGGGCGCCGACGCGCTCGAGCGGATCGGTGCCGCGCATGGCAAGAGCGCGGCCCAGGTCTCGCTGCGCTATCTGGTGCAACAGGGCATCGTCGCCATTCCGCGCACCGCGACGCCGGCGCATCTCAAGGCCAATATCGAGGTCTTCGACTTCGCCTTGACCGATGCCGAAATGGCCGAACTTAAGGCGCTCAACGCCACCAACATGCGTGTCGTCAATCCGCCGCACGCGCCGGTCTGGGACACGCCGTAATGCGCTGGGTGGCCGCCTTCGTCATTCTGTTGATGGCGGGAGCGGCCGCCGCCGCGGCGCAGCCCGGGCACCAGGCGGTCGACGATAGCAGGGCGGTGCAGGACTGCCTCAAGACCGCGGCCGGGCCCGATGCCGATTACGGCAAGGCCGAGCGTTGTATCGGCATGGTGTCGAACCCGTGTCTGGACAGCGACAAGACCAAATCGACCGCCGACATGAATGCCTGTATCGACCGCGAGCGCGCGGTCTGGGACGACATCCTCAACGAGACCTATCGTCAGCTCGGTGAGAAGCTCGACGCCGGCCAGAAAACCAAATTGCGCGCGATGCAGCGGGCCTGGATCGCGTCCCGTGACGCGACCTGTCAGTTCTATTGGGACTTTTACCAGGGCACGATGGCGAGCCCGATGGCCGCGTCCTGCGTCAACCGCGAAACCGCCCGCCGGGCGCTGTTCCTGCTCGGCTTTCTTTACGCCGACAAATGACATGAACGACCGGGACTGCGATGGCTGATATCGAGATCAAGGGTTTCAAACTGCCGCAGGTCGGGCTCGGTACCTGGCAGCTGACCGGCCGCGACTGCACGCGGCTGGTCGGGCAGGCGATCGCGCTCGGTTATCGCCATATCGACACGGCTCAGATGTACGGCAACGAGGCCGCCGTCGGCGAAGGCGTGCGCGCTTCCGGCAAGCGCAACGAGATCGTGGTGACGACCAAGGTCCAGCCGGAGCGGCTGCTGCCGGCCGATCTGATCCGTTCGGTCAAGGAGAGCCTGTCGCGGCTGCGTTTCGACCATATCGACCTGTTGCTGATCCATTGGCCGAATCCGCGGGTGCCGCTGGCCGATACGCTCGGCGCCATGGCCAAGCTCAAGCAGGATGGCTTTGTCACGGCGATCGGCGTTTCGAATTTCACCGTGGCGCTGCTGGCCGAGGCCAACCGGGTGACGACCGAGCCGCTGGTCTGCAATCAGATCGAATGTCATCCTTATCTCGACCAGAGCAAGGTGATCGCGGCGACCCGAAGCCACGGCATGGCGGTGGTCGCCTATAGTCCGATCGCCAAGGGTAGTGCGGCCGGCGACCGGGTTCTGGAAGCGATCGCCGAGACGCACGGCAAGACGGCCGCGCAGATCTGCCTGCGCTATCTGGTGCAGCAGGGCATCGTGGTGATCCCGCGCACCAGCAAGGTCGAGCGACTGGAACAGAATATCGCGCTGTTCGATTTCGAATTGAGCGAGCTGGAAATGGCGCGGATCGCCAAACTGGCGCAACCCCAGGGTCGGATGGTCGACTGGGCCTGGTCGCCGAAATGGGATTGAAGCCGTTCGCGGCGCCGTTCCTGTCGCCATGCCGGCATTTGTTGCGGGCATCCACGTCTTTTGTCTAATCCATCAATTAAGACGCGGATGGCCGGGACAAGCCCGGCCGTGACGGTTTAAGACATTTGCCATGACGACTGCCATGACAACCGCCATGACGACCTTGGCCGCGACGCCATCCTACGACACCGCGCTCGTGCTGTTTTCCGGCGGGCAGGACTCCACCGTTTGTCTCGCCTGGGCGTTGGAGCGCTTCGCCCGGGTCGAGACGGTCGGCTTCGATTATGGCCAGCGCCATATCGTCGAGATGGAAGTCCGGCCGCGGCTGCGCGCGCGGATGGCGGCGTTAAAACCCGAATGGGGGGACCGGCTCGGCGATGACCACCGGATCTCGCTCGACGCCCTGGCCGCGATTTCCGACACCGCGCTGACCCGCGACACCGAAATCGCCTTCGCCGAAACCGGCCTGCCGAATACTTTCGTGCCGGCGCGCAATCTGATTTTCATCACATTCGCCGGTGCGCTCGCCTATCGGCGCGGCGCCCGCGCCATCGTCGCTGGCATGTGCGAAACCGACTATTCGGGCTACCCCGACTGTCGCGACGACACCGTCAAGGCGATGCAGGTCGCGCTCAGCCTCGGGCTCGACAAGCGGGTCACCATCCATACCCCGCTGATGTGGATCGACAAGGCCGACACTTTCGCGCTGGCACGCGAAATCGGGGGCCAGCCATTCCTCGATCTCGTTGTCGAGGAGAGCCATAGCTGCTACTTGGGCGACCGCACGCAGCGTCACGCTTGGGGCTATGGCTGCGGCACCTGTCCGGCCTGCCGCCTGCGCGCCGAAGGTTACATGAAATTCGCCGCGCGATGAGGCGCGGTACCGATCCCTGCAAAACGGCTGAATGACGATGACGAACGAACTCCGCAAGACGATCGAAGGCACCATCTTTCTGGTGCTGTTCTGCCTGACCATTCCGGCGGCGAACTGGATGATCGGCCATGTCGGCACGGTCTGTGTCCCGAACGGCCCCTGCGTGCTGCCGGTGGCGCCCGGCATTCTCGCGCCGTCCGGCGTGCTGATGATCGGCGCGGCGCTGGTGTTGCGCGATCTGGTGCAGCGCCGGCTCGGCGTCGAATTCGGCATCGGCGCCATTCTGGCGGGCGCGGCGATTTCGGCGGCGCTGGCGCCGGCCGCGCTGGTGCTGGCCTCGGCGGTGGCGTTCCTGTTGTCGGAAGCCGCCGACTTCGCGATCTACACGCCGCTGGCGCGCCGCCGCCTGGTGCTGGCGGTGGTCGCCTCCAGCCTGGTCGGGCTGGTGGTGGATTCGCTGGTGTTCCTGTGGCTGGCCTTCGGCTCGCTCGACTTCCTGCCGGGCCAGGTGCTCGGCAAAACCTGGATGGTGCTGCTGGCGATCCCGCTGGTCGCCTTTCTGCGTCGCCGCGATGAGCGGCTCGGCCTGTCAGCCGCTTAACCCTTCGCGTTCCTTTGAGGACTTCATGACCACCGCCATCGAAAAACTGCGCAAGATCACAACCGGCACCATCACCACGATGCTGCTCAAGAAGGGCATTCGCCATGCCTGGATGGCCGGCGCCATGCCGTTCGGCTTTTCCGGCAAGCGCGTGGTCGGTCCAGCCTTCACCTTGCGCTTCGTGCCGGTGCGCGAGGATCTGGCGACGCCGGCGAGCTGGTCGAACCCGATCTCGACCCGCTCGGCGATCGAGGCAATGCCGGAAGGCTGCGTTGTCGTCGCCGATGCCATGGGCGTGACCGGGGCTGGCATCTTCGGCGACATTCTCTGCATGCGCATGGTCAAGCGCGGCGTTGCCGGGCTGATTACCGACGGTGTGATGCGCGACAAGCCCGGCGTCATCGCCACCGGCCTGCCGCTGTGGTGCCAGGGCGTGGCCGCGCCGGCGTCCGTCAATCAACTGACCTTCGTCGGCTGGAACGAACCGATCGGCTGCGGCGGCTGCGCGATCTTCCCCGGCGACATGATCGTTGCCGATGACGATGGCGCGGTGGTGATCCCGGCCGATCTGGTCGACTTCGTCGCAAGCGAAGGCGAAGAACACGAATTGCTGGAAACCTGGCTGGTGCAGGAAGTCGAGAAGGGCGAGAAGCTGCCCGGTCTCTATCCGCCGAACGAAGAGAACAAGAAGCGCTACGAGGACTGGAAGAAGTCGCGCTAGTCCGGCGCCCCACGCAGCCGCGCCGGTCCGGCGCAACGCAAAGCGGATGGCATGTTCTTCATTCTGTCCAAGACCGTCGCGGTGGTGGTGCAGCCATCCAATCTGATCGTGATCGTCATCGGGGTCGGTTTGCTGCTGATGGTGACGCGCTGGCGGCGCGCCGGCCGCAGGCTGGCGGTGGCCGGCGGCGTGATGCTGGCGATGGCCGGGTTTTTGCCGCTCGGCGCCATGCTCGACCACGTTCTGGAGAATCGTTTCCCGCCGTGGGACCCCGCGCGTGGCGCGCCGGATGGCATCGTCGTGCTCGGCGGCGCGATCTCACCGGAATTGTCGCGCATCTTCGGCTGGCCGGTGGTCAACGCCGACGCCGGTCGTGTCTTCGCGATCGCGCGGCTGGCCCGCGCCTATCCGAAAGCGCGCATCATCTATTCCGGCGGCGACGCCAGTCTGCGCGGCAACAAGACCGCCGAGGCCGATTACCTTCTGCCGCTGCTCGACAGTTTCGGCATCGCCCGCGATCGGGTGACGCTTGAAGCGCGCTCGCGCAACACCGCCGAGAATGCCGCCTTCAGCAAGGCGATCGCTCAACCCAAAGCGGGCGAACGCTGGCTGCTGGTCACATCGGCTCAGCACATGCCGCGCGCCATCGGTTGCTTCCGGCGTGTCGGTTTCGCCGTCGAAGCCTATCCGGTCGCGTGGCATAGCGGCCCGAAGATCGGCTATCGACCGAGCTTGCAGTTCGGCAGCAATCTGGCGCGCCTCGACAATGCCGCCAACGCCTGGATCGGGCTGCTGGCTTATTGGGTGACAGGGCGGACATCGCAGTTTCTACCGTCGCCCTGATCGCGCGCGGTATCCGGTGAAGCGGCGCTTTGGCCGCATCCGGCCCGTGCTTTGATTGTCACCGCATTGTCATCGCTTTACACTTTTTCTCATCGGGGCGATTCGTGTGCCCGGGTTCGTGTCGCCGCTGTTCGCGCACCATCCATGTTGCTTTCATGTGATGCCTTTGCCGCAAAGGAAACCCGCCAATGGCAATGTCCTCTTTCTTCCGCAATGACAGACACGGGCCCAATCGTTTGGCCGGCCTTCGTCTCATTGATCGGTTCGGTTTAGGCGCCGACCACCCGATCCGTGATGAGCAGACCGTGACGGTGGTTGCGCTCGTTATCGGCGTCACCGTCGTGGTCGCCGTTGCGATCCTGATCGGGATGACCTGACGCGGCGGGGGACGACGCCGCTTTATCGGGTCTTGGCGGTGTCGGTTCCGATTGGATCGGCGTCGAAGGCCATGCGCGACACCGAATTGAATTGCCGTCGCCACATCACGATCAAGACGCCGGTGGTGCTCAGCGCCAGTTCGGCGGGCCCGAGAAACCAGCCGAGATAGCCGAGCGCGAAGAAGAACGCGCGTTGGCCGCGATTGAAGTGCAGGCCGGCGTCGGCGCAGAGCCGGGTGGCGCGGTGAACGAAGGCGCGCGCCGCCGCCGTATCCTTCTCGGCCGCCGGCGGCGCCGCGCCGATCATGATGGCGAGATAATTGAATAGCCGATACGACCAGGCGAATTTGAAGAAGGCATAGACGAAGATCACGGCGAGCCCGACGACCTTCAATTCCCACATCGCCGGGGTCGTCGGCACACTCAACGGCAGCGCCGCGATCACCGTCATGATCTGCTCGCTGGCCCGCAGCAGCGACAGCGTGCCGCCGATCGCGATCAGGCTGGTGGAGGCGAAAAACGCCGTCCCGTTCTGCAAGGCTGCGGTGACCTGCGAATCGACGATGCGGACCTCGCGCGCGATCATCTGGTCCATCCAGTTTTCGCGCACGCCGTTCATCAAGGCGTTGAGGCCGGCGCTGCCTTTGCCGGTCTTCTCGATGATCAGCGAATAGACGATCCAACTGGCGACAAACCACCCGAGCGCCAGATTGTCGGGCAAGGTAAAGGAAAGCATGGGGCGGCGTCCTCGAAAGAAGCGATGGTGCCTGCTTGTCGCGCGCCCGACAACCCGGCAAGATCGGCTGTCACCACGATTGACGAACAGAAAATCAGGACCGCAAGACCATGCCGCAGACCATTACCACCGGCGCCAAAGCGATGTGCGAAGCCGCCGAACGCGAAATCGAGACCCTGGCGGTGGAAGACGCGGTCAAGCTCGCCGGCAAGGAGGATGTCGTGCTGGTGGATATCCGCGACATCCGGGAATTGCAGCGCGAGGGCAAGGTGCCGGGGGCCTTTCATTGTCCGCGTGGCATGCTGGAATTCTGGATCGACCCGGACAGCTCCTATCACAAGCCGGTTTTCGCGCAGGACAAGAAGTTCGTGTTCTTCTGCGCCGGCGGGATGCGTTCGGCGCTCGCCGCCCAGACCGCGCACCGCATGGGCCTGAAGCCGGTCGCCCATATCCGCGGCGGCTTCGGCGCCTGGAAGAAAGCCGGTGGTCCGGTCGATGCGCCCGAGACCATGCCGGGCGAGGGCCGCAAGGCCTGACCGCGAAACATTCGCCGGCCTGCTGGCCGCCATCAGATTTTTTGGTTGGCGGCGGCGCCGGCGCTGCGGCAGCTTAAGCGATACACGGATATTCGGGAGTGGGCGGCTATGGCGCTGACGCTGGTCATCGGTAACAAGAACTATTCGTCCTGGTCGCTGCGACCGTGGATCGCGATGAAGGCCGCCGGCATTGCCTTCGACGAGGTCGTGATCCCGCTCTATGAGCCGGGCAGCGCCGAAGAGATCGCGAAATATTCTCCGGCCGGCAAGGTGCCGATCCTGATCGACGGCGATTGGGCGGTGTGGGACTCGATCGCGATCCTCGAATATCTCGCCGAGCGTTTTCCGGATGCCGGGCTGTGGCCGGCCGATCCGCGCGCCCGCGCTCTGGCGCGCTCGGTGTCGGCGGAGATGCATGGCGGCTTCCAGCCGTTGCGGCAGGCCTGCACGATGAATCTGTGGTTGCCGGTCAAGGCGCGCCCGCAATCCGAAGCGGTGCTGGCCAATGTCGCGCGCATCGATGCTTTGTGGTGCGACTGCCGCGCCCGGTTCGGACAGAAGGCTGGCGGTCCGTTCCTGTTCGGCACCTTCGGGGCGGCCGACGCGATGTATGCGCCGGTGGTCGCGCGCTTTCACACTTATGGTCTGCCGGTGAGCGCCACCGCGCGGGCCTACATGGATGCGGTGATGGCGACATCGGCGTGGCGTGAATGGTACGACGCGGCGATGCAGGAAACCTGGATCATGCAGCACAATGAGCCGGACTGGCCATTGGTGCGCGGCGTGCCGGTTTCACCATGATGAATTAAGCTTGCGTTGACGGTTGTCGCGCGGCCGCGCCATGCATCCTGTCGATGCATTCGTTAGCGCATGCATGAGCTGGTGCATCGCAATTGCTTACATGAACTAATTTTCATGTATCGTATTTGAGTCAGCGTTATCGGCATCTTTGAAGCATTGCGCGAGGTGAGGGCGTTGTCTCCGACGTCAAACGTGGCGACGCCTCCGCATTTTTGTCAAATTTGTGAGTGACACCGCCGTCGTCTTATCACGACGTTCGTCGTGTTTTCACACCGGGGGCGGCATCATCTGTGGGGTTCTCTCGTCAACGAGAGCCCGACACGGAGCAGCTTGCCATGAAATATCGATATCCCGCTCTTGCCGTTTCCCTCTGTGTTGCCATGGCCGCTTTTTCGGCCGCCAGTTACGCCGCCGACGGCGCCAGCCCCGATGTCAAAGGCCTTTATCTGCTGAGCGACTATCCGGCGATCTCGGTGCAGGCCGGCACGACGACGACGGTCAATCTCAAACTGCGCAATTACGACATGGCGCCGCAACGGCTGGCCTTGTCGGTGTCGGGCGTGCCGAAAGGCTGGACCGCGACGCTGCTCGGCGGTGGCCAGCCGATCGAAGCGGCGATGCCGGCCTCCGACGACAGCGTGTCGCTGGCGTTGCGCCTCGATGTGCCGAAGGATGCCGGCGTCGGTTCGCATACGTTGACGGTGAGCGCCGACGGCGCAACCTCGCACATCAGTCTTCCCGTCGCGGTGACGCTCGCCAAGCAATTGCCGGCCAAGCTCTCGGTGTCGTCGCAACTGCCCGAGCTGCGCGGATCGAGCAAATCGGATTTCGAATACACCTTCACCATCAAGAACGACAGCGGCCAGAAACTGCTGGTCAGCCTCGCCGCGCAAGCGCCGCGCAATTTCGACACGGCCTTTACCCAGGCCTATGGCAGCCAGCAATTGACCGCGATCCCGGTCGAGGCTGGCAAGACCAAGGACGTCAAGCTCAAGGTGACGCCGCCCGATAACGTTGACGCCGGCCATTATCCCGTGACCGTCAAGGTCGCCGCCGACGATGCCAGCGCCGACGCCAAGGTCGCGCTCGACATCTCCGGGCAGCCCAAGCTGTCGCTGGCCGGCCGCGATGGTCTGCTGAGCGCGCGCGCCACCGCCGGCAAGGATTCGACGGTGCCGGTGACGGTGACGAATGACGGCACCGCGCCGGCCGAGAACATCAAGCTGTCGGGCACGGCGCCGAGCGGCTGGAAGGTGACGTTCCAGCCCAAGGTGGTCGAACGTATCGCGCCGAACCAGCACGTCGACGTCCAGGCGACGATCACGCCGCCGAGCCAGGCGATTGCCGGCGACTACGTCACCACCCTGAACGCCTCGACGCATGGCGAAAACGGCACCGCCAATTTCCGCGTCTCGGTCACGACCTCGACCGTCTGGGGCATCGCCGGGGCCGGCATTATCGGCGCCGCCTTGCTGATCATGGTTGGCGCGGTCGCGCGCTTTGGCCGCCGCTGACGGGGGTCGCCATGAACGCACCCACGCCAAACCCCGTTACGGCCAACGGGCAACCGCACCTCGGCAATGTGATCGAGGCCAAGGGCCTGACCAAGCGTTACGGCGAGACCATCGCCGTCAACGACATCACCTTCAACGTCGGCGCCGGCGAAATCTTCGGGTTGCTCGGCCCGAACGGCGCCGGCAAGACCACCACCATCCTGATGCTGCTCGGCTTGAGCGACATCAGCGCCGGGCAGGCGCGGGTATTCGGGCATGACCCGATGCGCGATCCGCTCAGCGTCAAGCGGCGGGTCGGTTATCTGCCGGATACGGTCGGCTTCTACGACAATCTCAGCGCCGCCGATAACCTGCATTACACCGCCCGGCTGATGGGCATGGCCCGCGAGGAGCGCTTTCGCAAGATCGCCGCCGCGCTCAATCGCGTCGGCCTGAGCGAAGTCGCCAACAAGAAAGTCGGCGCCTTCTCGCGTGGCATGCGCCAGCGTCTCGGGCTCGCCGAGATCGTGATGAAGGATGCGCGCATCGCCATCCTCGACGAACCGACCAACGGCCTCGATCCGCAGGCCAGTCTCGAACTGCTCGAACTGATCCGCGGTTTCAAGGCGGACGGCATCAGCGTGGTGATCTCGTCGCATCTGCTCGACCGGGTGCAGAGCATCTGCGACCGGGTGGCGTTGTTCAATGCCGGGCGCATCGCGCTGCTCGGCACCGTCGGCGAACTCGGCCGTCAGGTGCTCGGTGGCGGCTATGCGGTGGAAGTCGAGGCCGATGGCGGCGTCAATCTGGCCAAGCGGCTATCGGCTCTGCCCGGTGTCCGTCATGTCAGTGAGCCGGCGGCGGGCCGTTTCCGCATCGTCTGCGACAGCGACCTGCGCGCCGAGGCGGCGGGCGAGGTGGTGGCCGGCGGCGGGAGGCTCACGCAACTGTCGCTCGACCGGCCGAGTCTGGAGACGATCTACACCCGCTATTTCCAGACCGCGCAAAGCCCGAACCAGGATGCCAGCCGGGAGGTGCCCCATGCCGCGTAATGGATCGCGAGAAGGCTCGGCCTTTCACGGCCTCGGGGTGGTGACGCTCAAGGAACTGTCCGACCACTTCGCCAGCGCCCGCATGCGGGTGCTGGAATGGCTGGTGGTGCTGGTGGCGCTTGCCGCCGTCTATGGCGCCATCCAGCAGATCCGGGCGGTGACGGCGGAGGACCCGTTTTTGTTCCTGCGACTGTTCACCACCGCGCGCGAACCGTTGCCATCCTTTACCGCCTTCCTCGGCTTTCTGGTGCCGTTGATGGCGATCGGTCTCGGCTTCGACGCGGTCAATGGCGAGCATAACCGGCGGACCCTGTCGCGCATCCTGTCGCAGCCGATCTATCGCGACGCGCTGCTGTTCGGCAAATTCCTGGCCGGCATGGCGACGATGTCGATCAGCCTGGTGGCGTTGTGGCTCCTGGTGATCGGACTCGGACTGATCACCCTCGGCGTGCCGCCGGGTGGCGAGGAGATGGGCCGCGCGCTCTGCTTCCTGCTGGTGACCATCGCTTATGCCGGTGTGTGGCTGGCGCTGGCCATGCTGTTCTCGGTGACCTTCCGGTCGCCGGCAACGGCCGCATTGGTGACGCTCGGGCTCTGGCTGTTCGTCACCTTGATCTGGCCGGCTCTGGCGCCGGCGATCGCGCAAGCCTTGTTGCCGAACGGCGACGAAGCGACGCTGGTCATCACCGCGCAGGCCTTGTCGCGGCTGTCGCCGTCGACGCTCTATGCCGAGTCGGTGCTGGCGATCCTGCATCCGGCGACGCGCTCGCTCGGGCCGGTCTATGTCAGCCAGTTGCAGGGCGCGTTGATGGGCTCGCCCTTGCCGTTGTGGGACAGCCTGATGGTGGCCTGGCCGCAGATCGTCGGCCTGATCGCCGGCAGCATCATCCTGTTCGTTGGCGGCTATGTCGCGTTTCAACGACAAGAGGTGAGGGCCTAGGACGCGACCGGGCCTGACATCACCGACAAACAAAAAGCCCGGCGGTGTCGCCGGGCTTTTCGCGTCTGGACTTGATCGGCTTTGTCTTGCTCGCGATCAGTTGTCGACCGCTTCCTTGATGCTGTCCTTGAGGCCGCCGACGCTGTTCTGGATCTTGCCGGCGACCTGATCGGCCTTGCCTTCGCCTTCGAGCTTGCTGTCGCCGGTCACCTTGCCGGCGACCTCCTTCACCTTGCCCTTGGCCTGTTCCATGCTGCCTTCGATACGATCCTTGTTCATCGTGTCCTCATGTCGGTTGTTGCTGTGAGTGTCGTGCGACGATCGCCAGTACAACGCGCGATGACGTGGCTTGTTCCGGTGGACGCCGCACCGCGACGGAAAACCGCGCCGGAACGGTTCCGGCGCGGTTCGGCAAACCGGAATGCGGCGTTACTTCTTGGTCGCCGGCACGTCGGCATTGCCGCTCTGGTTCGGCGTCGGCTTCTTCAGGTTGCTGCCGGTCGTCTCCTTCGGCATCGCCTTCTTCTTCGCGGTCTTGGTCGACTCGCTGCCGCTCATCTTGTCGCCGGTGCCTTTCTCGGCGCCCGCGTTCACGCTGTTAGCTGGCGGCGTGCCCTTGGCCTTCTCGTTGGCCATCTTCTTGGTGGTCTTCTTGTGCATCGCCGCGGCGCCCTTGGTCTCGTTGCCGCTCTTGGTGTTGGCGGTGCCGGACTGGGTGCCGGCGTTCAGGCTGCTCGGCGCCGGCGTGGTGCTCGGCGCGGTCTGCGCGTTGGCCAGCGACAGGCCGGCGATCAGCGCGGCAGCGGCGGTCATGGTGGTGAGTGTCTTCATGGTCGGTAGCCTCCTTGGCTTTATTGTTCGACTGCGTCGTTTCGTTATGAAACTTTGATGCGTCGTCGTGCGCACGTCGGGACAACAGGCGGGAGCCGGTGTAGTTCCGGGAACTGCGCATTTCGTCATCGCCGCGCATGGTCACGCATCATGAATCGGACACGCATCATGAATCGTCGGCGCGCGATGGTCGCGGTCGAGTGTTCCGCGCTTATTGTCGTTGCGGATGTTCCGGCACCGGTGACGGCGCGTCGTTCGGAGTGACGTCAGGCTTGACGGTTCCGCCATGCCCCGGTGTCAGTCGATCCGGCGTTGGCGTCTGGCTGTCAAAGCCATCGGTCGACGGCTTGGGCGTCGCGGCGTTGAGCGGCGGCGCGATCTTGGCGGGCGGCGCGTTGCGCTGCGCCGCCGGTGCGGGTTCGGGCGCGACTGCGGTGTCGCGGCTCGGCGCCGGATCGGCCTGGGCGATGGCAAAGCTATTGCCAGGCGCAAGGCCAAACGCGGCGAGATAGATCGCCGCGACGATCGGCGTCAGCCGCTGTAACGACGCTGTGCAGACCAAAGGCAAGGCCATGGCGGACTCCTCTGTCTGGATTGATGGATCTCGTTGTCAACGTCGGGCGGGCCGCACCGGTTCCGCGGCATTGCTTTGCCGGTTCCGCCGGGGCACCTTGACGCAGGCTGGCGACGCCGCGATTCAGGGCGGTCAGTTGCGTGAGACCAAGGGAGGCGGGTTTGGCGATTTTGTCGTCGTCGATTGAACCGGGTTCGGCGGAGTTCGCCGGCAATGCCGGGCGGATGGCCGCGCTGGTCGCGGACCTGCGGCAACGCCGCGCCGAAGCCGCGGCCGGCGGATCGGCCAAGGCGCGCGAACGTCATGTCGCGCGCGGCAAATTGCTGCCCCGCGACCGGGTGATGAACCTGATCGATCCCGGCTCGCCGTTTCTCGAACTGTCGCCGCTCGCCGCCAACGCGATGTATGACGACGCCATTCATGGCGCCGGGCTGATCACCGGCATCGGCCGGGTCGAGGGCCGCGAATGCATGATCGTCTGCAACGACTCGACGATCAAGGGCGGCACTTATTATCCGATGACGGTGAAGAAGCATCTGCGCGCGCAGGAAATCGCGCGCGAAAACCGGCTGCCCTGCATCTACCTCGTCGACTCGGGCGGGGCCAACCTGCCGCACCAGACCGAAGTCTTCCCCGATCGCGAGCATTTCGGCCGCATCTTCTATAATCAGGCGACGCTGTCGTCCTTGCGCATTCCGCAGATCGCCGTGGTGATGGGTTCGTGCACCGCCGGCGGCGCTTACGTGCCGGCGATGTCGGACGAGACCATCATCGTCAAGAACCAGGGCACGATCTTTCTCGGCGGTCCGCCGCTGGTCAAGGCGGCGACCGGCGAGGTGGTCAGCGCCGAGGACCTCGGCGGCGGCGATCTACATGCGCGGCAATCCGGCGTCGTCGATCATCTGGCGCAGGACGATCATCACGCGCTGTCGCTGGCGCGGCGCATCGTCGGCACGCTCAACAGCGTCAAGCAAGCCGATGTCGCCCTGAGCGCGGCGCGCGAGCCACTGTTCGATGTCGGCGAACTCGACGGCATCGTGCCGACCGATCTGAAGAAGCAATACGACATTCGTGAGGTGATCGCGCGGCTGGTCGACGGTTCGGAGTTCGACGAGTTCAAGGCGCTCTACGGCACGACGCTGGTCACCGGCTTTGCCCGCCTGCATGGGATGCCGGTCGGCATCATCGGCAATAACGGCATCCTGTTTTCGCAGAGCGCGCTTAAAGGAGCGCATTTCATCGAACTGTGCTGTCAGCGCCGTATTCCGCTCTTGTTCCTGCAGAACATCGTCGGCTTCATGGTCGGCCGCGATTATGAGGCCGGCGGCATCGCCAAGGACGGCGCCAAGCTGGTGACGGCGGTGGCCTGCGCGCAGGTGCCGAAGGTCACCGTCATCGTCGGCGGCTCTTATGGCGCCGGCAATTACGGCATGTGCGGGCGGGCGTATTCGCCGCGCTTCCTGTTCACCTGGCCGAACGCGCGCATCTCGGTGATGGGTGGCGAGCAGGCGGCGTCGGTGCTGGCGACGGTGAAGCGCGACAATATCGAGGCGTCGGGCGCCAAGTGGTCCGAGATCGAGGAGGAGGAGTTCAAGGCCCCGATCCGCGATCAATACGAGGAAGAGGGCCATCCTTATTACGCCACCGCGCGGCTGTGGGACGACGGCATCATCGCGCCGAGCGAGACGCGCCGCGTGCTGGCGCTGGCGTTTTCCGCCGCGCTCAACGCGCCGGTGCCGGAGACGAGGTTTGGGGTTTTTAGGATGTGAGGGGGGCTGGTATTTTCCGGTCGTATTGGTTTGGCGTATGCATTCCCACCTATAGGCGCTGAGAAGCAAAGATATGCAGCAGTGAACCGCTGCATCTATTGTGGTTCCGACGGTGGCGCTGAAGGGCTGCGGGACGAACATATAGTGCCTTTCTCGCTAGGTGCAAATGCAGTTCTTCCTAAAGCTAGCTGCAGACGTTGCGAAGCAGTGACGAGCTACTTGGATGGTTATCTCGCTAGAAGTGTGTATTACGATCTGCGGCTCCACATGGGTGTTCAGTCGAGGCGTAGAGAAAAGCCAAAAACGCGACCGGCGACGATTTCTGTCGGTGAAAAAGATCGAACGCAAGAATTTGAATTGGCAGATCATCCTCACTTCATTCATCTGCCGATATGGAGCCGTGCTGGAATCATGCTCGGCGATCTCTCGACTAATGAGTTTAATGAGCAGGCGTTGTTATCCTTTTTCAATGTCCCCGACGGATTCTTCGAAAAATATGGGCTGTCAAAGGACGGCGAAATTAAATCGCAGCCCAAAATTAACTTAAATACGTTTGCAAGAGCGATTGCTAAAATTGGTTATGCAGCCGCGATCGCACATCTTGGCGGCCTTGTTTTCCGTCCGTTGGTAATGCCTGCGATCATACTTGGTCGTTATCCAAACGTCCCGTATTTTGTCGGCACAGATTTCTCCAATCATATTGTGGCTCCGGAAGTTGCGCACGTCAGGCACAAAATTGAATACGGTATTTGGGAATATGGACGGCTTGCGCTGATAAGAATGACAATTCGTCTTTTCTCGGACTGCGGAACGGTCGACGGTGTAGGCATGCCAACTTATGAGGTTTTGGTAGGGGCCTTAAAGGGTGCAGAGGGTCGGGAGAAATTAGTGCCGCCACGGATATGATCTATCTCCAATTGATCCAATTCTCAGTTCATGCCCTCCACTACAAAAATCACCTAGTCACACCTGGGAAGACTACATCGTCTATCTCGAAGATTGTGTGGACGACAGCCTGCAGGTCGAAGGCTGCTGGACGCCGGAGGAGGCGAACGCCAAGGCGCGCGACGAACTCAACGCCTATGCCAAGAGCGACGACGACAAGGACCAGTTCGAGATCATGGCCGTCGTTCGGTCGGACGCGGCGATTTAAGCTCTTGCGGCAAGCGTAGGGTGGGTTAAGGCGCGAAGCGCCGAGCCCACCAAATACATCGCAACATGTGCTGGCGGCGGTTTGGTGGGCTAGCTGCGCTTAGCCCACCGTACGACGTCGATCTTCCGCTTCGCGGTCCTTCGTGATGCCGTATGTTTCTGTGATTGTGACACCGCCACTGTCACAAACCCTCAACCCTTTCCTTACACTGTCACACTATGACAGCCGCAACCGGCTGGCGTAACGGCCGCAATTAACAATCCCCAAAGCGGTCGCTGCCATCATCCTCGCCGAACCGGGGCAAACCGGTCGTTGGCTAATGAGGAGGATGTCATGCTTCACGCCGAACATGAAGCGGCCGAGGTCCTGCGCCGTCAGCGCCTGAAAGCCTATGCGTTGCGCCGCCACGGCGTTCATCATTTCGGCTGGCTGCTGGGGCTGATCGGTCTGGCGCAATTCCATTAAGTCGTGCGGCCGGCTTGGCGCGCGGGGCGGCCGACGGACCATCGTCGCGACTGCGTACGGTAGCGGTCCCGAGGGTGCGCCTTGAAGTCGATCCAGCCGGTGCTTTGCCGGCGCTGGCGCGGCGGCCGTTGCCTCAGCCCCAGAAACGCCCCAATCTCGGCTGTTATTTGACGGCTCTGGGCCCGGCGGTAGGATTGTCCCGTATTATGAAGATCATGCGGCTTGTTTGGGTCGCGGCCGGTGTGCTCGCCGCCGTGGGGACGGCCAGCGCCGCCGACGACGAGGGCGGTGGCGGCAAATCCATCGCCGGAGCGATGATGCGTCTGTCCGGCGACGAGCGGGCGGAGCAAGCCTGCAACGCCCGCGCGCTCGGCACCGTGGGCCGCGAGCACAAGGATTTCCACCCCGACGAAATGGCGGCTTACGCCTTCGCCGATACCGCGATCGTCAAGGGCAAGGTGACGGCGCCGGGAGCCGCGTTTCGCAGCAAAGGCGTCTGGTACCGGTTGTCCTATGTCTGTCAGACCGTCGACGACGGCATGGCGGTCCAGTCGTTCAGTTACAAGCTCGGGGCGCCGGTGCCGCGCGCCGAATGGGACGCGCATAACCTGACGCCGCCCTGATGGCGCGGTCTTGATTGAACGGCCAATGCCGCTAGGCTCGGCGCCTCTTGTCGCCCCCGCCATGAAAGTGCATTGACCGCATGACTTACACATCCGCATTGATCGTCGGAGCCGGCTCCGGTCTGTCGGCGTCGCTCGCCGCCCAGTTCGCCAAGGCCGGCATGCGCGTCGGACTGGCGGCGCGCTCACCGGCCAAGCTCGCCGAGTTCGCCGCCGCTGTCGGCGCCGATACCTATCGCTGCGATGTCGCGATTGCCGCCGAAGTCGAGGCGCTGTTTGCCGAACTCGATGCCGCCGGCCGGACGCCGGACGTGGTGGTCTATAATCCGAGCTACCGCACGCGCGGTCCCTTTGTCGAACTCGATCCGGTCGAGGTCGAGAAGACGCTGGCGATCACCGCCTTCGGCGCTTTTCTTGTGGCGCAGGCGGCGGTGAAGCGGATGCTGCCGCGCGGCCACGGCGCGATCCTGTTCACCGGCGCGTCGGCGAGCGTGAAGGGCTATGCCCAGTCGGCGCCGTTCGCGATGGGCAAGTTCGCGCTGCGCGGTCTGGCGCAGAGCATGGCGCGCGAATTGTCGCCGCAGGGCATTCACGTTGCGCATTTCGTGATCGACGGCGGCATCAAGAGCGCGCGCCGGCCGGAGCCGGTGGACCGGCCGGATTCGATGCTCGATCCCGACGCGATCGCCACGAGCTATCTTCAGGTGCTGCAACAGCCGCGCAGCGCCTGGTCGCAGGAGATCGAGCTGCGGCCCTGGGTCGAGAAGTTCTGATGGCGCGCCTTCGCGCCTGACGGTTCACAGCCGCGCGAAAGTGTATTATCGACCGCGATCGTTATTCGTCTCGCGAGGCCCGTCCATGTCGTTGCGTTCGTTTTCCATTGCCGTCGCGGTTGCCGTTGTGTCGATCTCGGCGGCCTTCGGGCAAATCGTGGCTCAGCCGCCGGCGGCGTCCGCGCCGCCGGTCTCCGCGCCGCCCGCGCTGGCGCCACCCGCTGCGGCGGCGGCCGGCAAGGCCAAGGTCTATGTGCCGGGCCTCGAGCAGTTCATGAACGCGATCCTGATGGAGCACAACAAGCTCTGGTTCGCCGGCCGCGCGCGCAACTGGGAACTGGCCGCTTACGAGCTCGGCGAGATGAAGGAGATCATGGGCGACGTGCAGGACTTCGTGCCGGTGTTCAAGAACCTGCCGCTGGCCGACATGCTCGACGCGGTGATCGTCAAGGAGATCGCCGATCTGGAAAAGGCGATCGCCGCCAAGGACGGCAAGGCCTTCGTCGCCGGTTACGACCGGCTCAATGCCGCGTGCAATGCCTGTCATCAGGGCACCGAGAACGGCTTCGTCGTCATCAAGCGGCCGTCGGCGCCGGCCTTCACAAATCAGGATTATCGACCACACCGTTAACGGTTTCTTCACCCCTTCTCACAGTGTCTGGCACGGCTTTACACGCGATTCACCTTGTTATTTTAGTGTCGCATCGTGGAGTAGTTGCCATGATCTCACTCGTGAACGGGTACATATGCCATAACTATCGCGAAGTCATGCAGGCGATGCAGGGCCTGAAGCCGCCTGCCAAGCCGGGCGAGTTGCCTTACTCGTCGCAGAACGACAGCCCTCTGGGCAAAGCGGCGATGGCCAGGAACAAGGCGGCGGACGCGGTCAACGCGCCGGCCAATGACAAAGCGGTAGCGACGGCGACGGCGAGCAATGCCGGGTCGCAAACCAACGGCGATACGACGCAGCAGGCGGTCAATCTGCTGGCGTAAGGTCACGCGGTATCGGATTGCGATCGCGGTCGTGACAGCCCTGTTGCCGGCGTGGTACACGCGCGGCATGACAAATCATGACGATTCCAAAGACGACATCCAGACTTTAGACCGGGATCTGGCGCCGACCGGCGCCTTGCGCGGCGGCATCGTGATTGCGCCGGCGGCCTCGGCGTTTTTCTGCATTCGCGACGACAAGGGCGAGCCGCATGGCGTGGCCGTCGATCTGCTGCGCGGCTTCGCCGAGACGCTCGGTCTGCCGCTGGCGTTGCAGATCTATGCCAATTCCGGACAGGTGACCGACGCGGTCGCCGCGGGCGATTGCGATGTCGCCTTTATGCCCCGCGACGTGACGCGCGAAGGCAAGGTTGATTTCGGTCCGGCTTATTACTTCATCGCCAGCACCTATCTGGTGCCGGCCGGCTCGGCCATTCAGACCATCGACGAGGTCAATCGCGAGGGCGTGCGCATTGTCGCGATCTCCAACACCACGACCGCGCGCAGCGCCCGGCGCACCGCGCCGCTGGCCTCGGTGCAGGAAGTCGCCGGCGTCGACCTGATGACGGCGATGGCGCAGAAGGGCGAGGGCGATGCTTTCGCGCTGTCGCACGACTCCTTCGTCGGCATGTTGCCGGTGGTGCCGGGCGCGCGCGTCCTGCCGGGACAGTTCCAGCAGACCGGCGTATCGGTCGCCGTGCCGAAGGGCCGGCCCGGCGCGCTCAAGCTGGCAAGCCGTCTGCTCGAAGACGCCAAGGCGTCGGGTCTGGTGCGGCGCGCGCTCGATGCCGCCGGCTTCAAGGATGCCGCGGTCGCGCCGCTGGAGAACTAATCGATGCGTAGGCTGACGGGCGCTGCCGCCAGCCGGCGGTAGAGCCTGATGCGGCGGCGGATCGGCAGCCAGTCGTAAAGATGGATTTCGATCGGCCGCCAGTTCGCCACCCAGCCGACGATGATCAGGCTTTCCTCGACGACGCCGGCGATTACTTTGTTCGGAATGGTGGCGGCGGCGATCTGGCTGGCGGTCAGACAGGCGATCAGCACCAGCACGCCGATGCCGAGGAAGCGTCGGCCGACCCGGAACAGTTCGCGCAATTCGTGCTCGCTCACCTCGGCACGGTAAGTGAAATAATGCGCGAAGGCTTCGCCGAGCCGGGCGGCGTCCGGCCGTGCGGCTTCCTCCGGCGGCAAATGTATGACGATGCCAAAGCCGGCATTGGCCGGCAGTTCGCGCACCCAGGCGGTGAGGAACTCCTCGACGGCGGCGTCGAGATCCTTTTCGCGAAACGGCGATGGATCGAACGAACTGAACAGTTGCGCGATGGAATGCGCGCGCACGGCAATGGTCGTGGCCGGCGTGGTCGAAGCTCCGGTTGAAGTTCCAGTCATGGCGCGGCCGTGGCCGACGCGCGGCGCATTAAACTGCTAGCGGCCACATAAAGCAGGGTCAGCCCGGCCAGGGCCCAGCACAGGACAGGCAGTCCTTGCAGCGCGCCCACCAGATGCGGATCGGCGGCAACGCCGCTCGCCACGGCGCCGATACGCGCCAGCGTTGCCAGCGCCAGCGTCGCATAGAGCAGGCCGGACATGCGGCCCTCGCGGCCTTCGCCATTCTTGCCGGTGGCCGACAGTGCAATCGCGAAGGCGCTCATCAATATCGCGCCCCAGGCCGCGCCGGAGGCGCATTGTGCCACAACCAGCATCGTGAGTGTCGTTGCGCCATGCGCCACCGCGATGGCCGCCGCGCCGATCAGCGAACTCACGCCGATCACGACATAGCCGCCGAATTTCCGGGTCAGCACGCTGGCCGGGAACATCGTCACGTTGAAGCCGATCCAGAACACCGGCATCAGCCAGACCAGTTGATCGGCTGCGGCAAAGCGGCGGTAGAGCGGTGCGCTCTCGAGCGAGAAATGGATCTGGTAGCCAAGCGCCAGCGCGATCATCGCCAGCGCAAACCATAGCGTCGGCGGGCGGGTCGGGCCGACGGTGCGCACCGGTGCGGGCGCGGTCGAAGGCGTGTCGGTGTTTGGCTGCGACGCCAGCCGGCGTTCGGCTCGGATGAGACCGGAGGCGGCCAGAACCAGCACGAGGCTCGCCAGCGCGAAGGGAAGGCGCGGATCGGCCTGCCGCAGCGTAGCGGCGAGATAAGGCGACGCCGCGCCCGCCAGTCCGTAACCGAGCAGCGCCAGGCTGGTCAGATAGGGGATTGCCGGCCGCGCCGCATGCTTGCCGAGCATCATCATCGGCGGCGCGCGCAGCGCCGAGGTCGTGATCGTCCAGATCGCGGTGACGGCGATCAACAGTGGCGCACCGGCGGCTGCGACATAAGGCAGGACCAAAAAGGCGGCGCAGGAGACGACCGTGATCGCCACCAGCCACGGCCCGATGCGGATCAGTGCGCGGCTGGTGCGGTCGGCGACGATGCCGGTGGCGAAATCGCAGACCGTGAACACCACCTGGTCGAGCAGCAGCAGGATGACGACCGCGCCCGGCGCCAGCCCTGCCGCCGTCGCCAGTTGCGGCAGGTAGATCGCATAGACCGTCCAGCACAGCGTGAACAGCAATTGCAGGACGGCGAGATACCAGCCGAAGCGGTGAGTGACCGGGCTCATCGCAACCTCAAAGCGTTACGATGACGTTGCCGATGGTGCCTTGCTCGACCGCCTCGTGGGCGGCGACGATGTCCTTGAGCGCGTAAGTTGGTGTGGCGACCCGGTTGATCAGCTTGCCGCGCGCGAGCGCGTCGTTGATGCCGGCGATCGCGGCGGCGCGTTCGGTGTCGTTGAGTTCATAGACCAGGAAGAATTGCAGCCCGATCGAATTGGTCAGACAGAACGAGGCCGGGATGGTCGCCTCCGCGCCGCCGGTACCGTAAATGATGACCTGACCTTTGGGCCGCAGCACGCGCGGCAGCAATTTGGCATTGGCGACGATATCCATCTCGATCACGACATCGACGCCGCGATGATCGGTCAGCGCCATGACGCGGTCGCCGACATCGGCGCGCTTGTAGTCGATGACATGATCGGCGCCGGCTTCGAGCGCTGCGGTCGCTTTTGCCGGCGACGAGATGGTGGTGAGCACGGTTGCGCCGGCGAGTCTGGCGAACTGGATGACATATTGCGAGACCGCGCCGGCGCCGCCCGATACGAGCAGCGTCGTGCCGAGCAGCGACGATTGGCCGGCGCCGGCGAGCTTGACGGCGTGATAGGCGGTCATCGCCGGAATGCCGAGACAGGCGCCTTCGGCGAAGCCGATATTGTCGGGCAGGGTGACGGCCTGCGCCTCCGGCACGACGATATAGTCGGCGGCGGTGCCGAAGGGCCGCTTCCATTGTCCGTTCCAGAGCCATACCCGCTCGCCGAGACGCGAGGCCGGCACGCCATCGCCGACCTGATCGATGATGCCGGCGCCGTCGCTGTGCGGGATCAATTGCGGCCAGGCGATCTTGCGGCTGCCGGCGCGCGATTTGACGTCGGACGGATTGACGCCCGAAGCCGCGAGCTTGACCCGCACTTCGCCGGCGCCGGCCTGCGGCGTGGCGATCTCGCCGACGCGCAGCACGTCGCGTGCCGATCCGTTGGCTTCGTAATAGGCCGCCTGCATTGTCCTGTCCTTTTGCCCCGGAGCTTCGATAGCAAGCGGTAGGATAGCACGGCTGGCCCTGCGGCATACCGCCTCTGGAACCGGTGTGCCGGCGGTCGCATTATGGTCTTTGGAGGCAAAGACGTTCGGGGGCGATTGAGGCTGCAAGATGCAGTCTGGAAAATTCGGCCGGAAAAAGCCGGTCCGAAATTTTCATGCTGAACGCAGCGACAGCGAAAGGAGCCCGATCATGACCTATCGCGTCTATAGCGGCCCGAAGGGCACGCCGGAATTGTCCGCCATCGACAGATCGCAGATGTTGTTCAAGCAATTCGTCGCGCTCGACGAGGCGCTGGCCTGGGCGCGCCATGTGACGCGCGACGGCCGGGTGCCGTTGTTGATCGAGGGCGACGACGGCACCAGCATCAACCGTCGCGAGATCGGTGCGATGCTCGGCGCCGATGTCCATCGGCAAGTCGAGCACTGAGGCGGCGCGGGCTTTCGTCGGGCCGGACCGTTCGACAATCACATCGTGTGACGATGCTGCGCCAGTGAACGATCAAGGCGCACGTCGATTCCGGCGTGCGCCTTGATGTGGTTGTTAGCGTGTACGAACCGTGCCGCGACTGGCCGGCGTCGTCGGAGACGATCGCCGTTACCGCGCGGCGAGGCGATGCCATTCGGTCCGAGCGCGGCCGGTCAGTTCGTGCCACTTCACGCTGGCGACGTCCCAGTTGACCAGCGGGCGTTCGGCGCCGACGGCCTGGGCGGAAGCGGTGACGTCGGTGCCGGCGTGTTGCGAGTCATAGACGTATGCGCCTCCGATGGTCAGAAGGACGCCAATGATGATCCCTAACAGCAGTCGCATGTCCGTTTTCTCCATGTCCCGGAGGCAGAACGCGCCGTGGGCCGCCGGGTTCCATTGTACCGTGCGGCCGGGGCCGAAACGGCGGACGGCGGGCCGGGATCGGGCTCCGGCGGGCGCAGCCCCGGCGAGTTTGATATCCCCTTCGCAAGGCTGCCTTGCGTCCAGGTCCGGTTCTTTAACTTATTGAAAACACGATATTTTTTACACAAAAAACTTCCCACTTGAACAAAATTAACTGCTATATTGCCGGCCATGAGTACACAGTCGACGAAGACCGCCCGGCAGTCCTCAAAGACCCCCGGGCGACCCGGTAAAAGTACCGCAAAATCCACCAAGGGCGCCAAAAGCGTGAAAACAGCGCGTGCGTCCAAAAGCTCGAAAACGGCGCGGCGCGCTGGCAAAGCCGGCAAGAGCGCGCGTGCGGCCCGTTCGACCGCGCTGACGTCCGCCAGTCGCGCCTCGAAGCCGGCGACGAAATCTCTGGCGAAATCCACCAGCAAGCCGGCCACGGCGGTCGCGGCGAAAGCCGCCGCTGCGAAGACCGCCGGCAAGGCGTCGCTCAAGACCGTGGCGAAGCCTGCGGCCAAGCCTGTCGCCAAGACGGTTTCGACGGCTGTCGAGACCAAACCGGCGATCAAGCCCGTGGCCAAAGCGTTCACCAAAGCGTCGGTTGACGCCGCGACGAAGTCGAGCAGCAAGGTTTCGGTCAAGGCCGCGGCCAAGCCGGCGGTGAAGCCGAGCGAGCCGGCCGCGCCGAAGGTCGAGCTGACGCCGGCCGAACTGGCGCTTCGCAACATGATCCGAACGCTGAGCCCGCCGGTGCAGCCGGTGGTGACGATCGAAGCGCCGGTGATGGCGCACAAGTATCACGTCGGCGAAATGGTTTATTTCACATCGCCGACCTTCGGTCGCACCTCCGCCAGCGGCAATTACACCGTGGTCAAGCAACTGCCGTCGGAAAGCGACGACTACCAGTATCGCATCAAGAGCGACGGCGAAGCTTTCGAGCGCGTCGCCAAGGAAAGCCAGCTCGACCGGATCTGATCGCGGCTCGCGGTGCGGCCTCTGTCAGGGTCGTCTTGATCGGTGTTGCCTTGTCGGAGCGTCTTGCCCGGCTGCCTCGTTTGAGTGTCTCGGCCCTGTGCCCGAATGCGATTTTCGAAATCGGGTTCCGACTTCGAATCCCGATCGGGGCTGTGGTATTCGATTCGTCAGCCGCGCCTTGGATCGCACAGCTTGCTGTGTCGCCTTTGCCGCGCCACTGCGGCGCCTTGTCGCGCGGCCCGCTAAAAGCACCCGATTTTACAGGCGTTTTAGCATACCAGTTCAGCGCTGCTTCATCATGAAACAAACCCGCTTGGTGTCGGCGCGATCTGCCCTATAAGAACGGCGCGCGATGGTGTTGTGACGATGCTATGGCGTGGGTCCGGTTTTCGTACTGTCGCTGGGATCAGTGCGATGGCGCCGTCGGTGAAACCGCTGTCGCGGTTTCATGATTGCCAACAACACGCGAAGGCTGCAAGCGGGCCGCAAGGCAGGGGCCAAGACAGGGCCGTTGTCACGAATTAAAGACTTTTGCGGCTTAGGATTGTGTGCCGGATGAATCATCTTGGAAAAAGGGAAAGAACGATAATGCGCTCCATTCTGCGAACGGCGGCCTTCGCTGCCATTACCCTGGCGACGGCGGTTGCGGCGTCCCTGCCGGCTTCGGCCCAGACTTATCCGACCCGGACCGTCAAGATCATCGTGCCGTTCGGCGCCGGTGGACCGGCCGACGTTTATGCCCGCATTCTCGCCAAGCATCTGACCGACGAGACCAAGCAGTCCTTCATCATCGAGAACCGTCCGGGCGCCGGCGCCATCATCGGCACCGATGCGGTCGCCAAGTCCGCGCCGGACGGCTACACGCTGCTCCTGATGTCGAACACCCAGACCACCAATGAATCGCTGTTCGCCAACAAGCCTTATGAGCTGATGCGCGACTTTGTGCCGGTGGCTTCGATCAATTATTCCGACCTGATCATGGTCGTGAATCCGTCGGTGCCGGCCAAGACGGTGGCGGAATTCATCGCGCTGGCCAAGAAGGAGCCGGGCAAGCTCAACTATGCTTCGTCCGGTCCGGGCACGCCCTATCACATGGCGGGTGAACTGTTCAAAGCGATGAGCGGCACCAACATCGTGCACATTCCGCACAAGGCCTCGGGCGACGCGCGCAACAGCGTGCTGGCCGGCAACGTCCAGATGATGTTCGACGCGGTGACCACGATGACCGCGCTGGCCAAGGCCGGCAAGGTGCGCGCGCTCGCCACCACCGGCGCGACCCGCAACGCGCTGACGCCGGATCTGCCGACCGTCGGCGAAACCGTGCCGGGTTACGAGGCCACCATCTGGCTCGGCCTGATGGCGCCGAAGGGCACGCCGAAGGAAGTCGTGACCTTCCTCAACACCGCGGTCAACAAGGTGATCCAGCTGCCCGAGGTCAAGGAAGCCTGGGCCAAGCAGGGCGCGGTGCCGATGCCGAAGACCCCGGAAGAGTTCGACGCCTATCTGCGCAAGGACATCAAAAAGTGGGCCGATGTGGTAAAGGTGTCGGGCGCCAAGGTTCGCTAGCGTAAGCGGAGTTCCATGACTCTCGATCGTCCCTCGAATGGACTGATCCACCTGCTGCTGCCGGCCGCCGCACTCGCGGCGGCCGTGCTGGCCGTATTCGCCGTGCTCGACCGCATGTCGCTCGACGACAGCGCGGCCGAGCGGCGGGCTCTGGCCGAACGCCGTGAAATGCTCAATGCCAGCGCGCTGACGCCGGGGACGGCGCTGGCCTGTCTCGATGGCGGGGCCGGCGATGCCGCCGAAAGCGCCTGCGAGGCCGCGGTTTTTGCCAGCCCGCAAAGCACCGCCGCCGCGGTTGCCTATATCGGCGCGCGTCTGACGCTGCTCGCCGACGCGCAGGCGCGCGATCCGGCGCTGGCGCAAAGCCTGGCCGCGTCGCGCCGGGCCATCGAACTCGACCGCTTCGGCATTGCCGCCCATGTGCTGAGCGCCCGCGACGGCTGCACCGCCAGCGCCTGCGCCGCCTTCGGTCTGGTCAAGCAGGCCAATGTGCTGAAGGCCAACATGAAGGCCCAGGTCTTCGATCAATATGTCTCGCGTCATGCCTCCGCCTGGAACGGGCCGGCCGCGCCGCCGCATCCCGAGCCGCCTGCGGCGGCCGTGACGCCGCCGGAAACGCCGGCCCTGTCACAGGCCGCGCCCGGTCTCGCGCCGGCGCCGGCGACCGAGACGGCGGCTGCGGCCCCGGCCGTCGAGCCCGGACATCAGCCGGTGCCGAGCAAATATGATTTCCCTTCCGCGGCCTCGATCCCGGCGGTCAGCATCATGAATGCCGAGCCGGCGCTGCCGAAATCGGCCGCCGCCGCGCAGGCGCAAGCCGATGGCGCGCCGTCGCCGTCTTCGGCCCCCGAAGCGCGCCGCATCGAGGCTCCGATACCGGTGCCGCCGCGCCGTCCACAGCCGCATCGCGAACCGGCCGACCTGAGCCCGCCGCGTTAGGCTAGGATTGCGGTTGCCGGGGGCGCGATCCCCAAACCTTTTTGTTATGCCGGCGTGGCCTTGCGGCCATCGACCGGACCGGTCAGGTTTGCCGTCATGTTCCGATCCGTGCTGATTGCCAATCGCGGTGAAATCGCCTGCCGCGTCATCCGCACCGCCCGGCGTCTGGGCCTGCGCACCATCGCGGTCCATTCGCAGGCCGACGCCGGCGCGCTGCATGTGCGGCTTGCCGATGAGGCCTATCCGATCGGACCTTCGCCGGCCGCGCAAAGCTATCTGGTGATCGACAAGCTGATCGCGGTCGCCAAGGCCGCCGGCGCCGAGTGCATCCATCCCGGTTACGGCTTTCTGTCGGAGAACGCGGCCTTTGCGCAGGCTTGCGCCGACAACGGCATCGTCTTCGTCGGCCCGCCGCCTTCGGCGATGCAGGCGATGGGCCTGAAGGACCGCGCCAAGGCGCTGATGGAAAAAGCCGGCGTGCCGGTGGTGCCGGGTTATCACGGCGACAACCAGGACCCGGCCTTCCTCAAGCGCAAGGCTTATGAAATCGGCTATCCGGTGCTGATCAAGGCGGTGGCCGGCGGCGGTGGCAAGGGCATGCGGCGCGTCGACCGCCACGCCGATTTCGACGAGGCGCTGACCGGCGCGATGCGCGAGGCGAAAGCCGCCTTCGGCGACGCGCGGGTGCTGATCGAGAAATATGTCAGCGCGCCGCGCCACATCGAGATGCAGGTCTTCGCCGATCGCCACGGCAACGCCATTCATCTCAACGAGCGCGACTGTTCGTTGCAGCGGCGGCATCAGAAGGTGATCGAGGAAGCGCCGGCCCCCGGCATGAGCGCGGCCTTGCGCGCCGCGATGGGGCAGGCGGCGGTCGCGGCGGCGCAAGCCTGCGGCTATGTCGGCGCCGGCACCATCGAGTTTATCGCCGACGGCGCGGGCGGCCTGAAGGCCGACGGCTTCTGGTTCATGGAAATGAACACGCGGCTGCAGGTCGAGCATCCGGTCACCGAAGCGGTCACCGGCCTCGATCTGGTCGAGTGGCAGTTTCGCGTCGCCTTCGGCGAACCGCTGCCGCTGAAGCAGGATCAGGTGCGGCTCGACGGCCACGCGGTCGAAGCCCGGCTTTATGCCGAAGACCCCGAGCGCTCGTTCCTGCCGTCGACCGGTCCGCTGCTGGCGCTGGAATTTCCCGACGCGCCGGGCCTGCGCATCGACAGCGGCGTCGAAGCCGGCGACGTGGTGACGCCGTTCTACGATCCGATGATCGCCAAGGTGATCGCGCATCGGCCGGAGCGCGGCCAGGCGCTCGAGGCGCTGGCCGAGGCGCTCGACGAGACGGTGGTGATCGGGCCGCGCAGCAATGCCGGCTTCCTCGGCCAGTTGTGCCGGGCCGCCGATTTCCGCGCCGGCACCTTCGACACCGGATTCATCGACAGCCATCTCGACAGCCTCGGCGTCGGCGCGCATGAGCGTGACCTCGGCGCGATCGCCTGTGGCGCGGAGCGTTTGCTGACGGCCGAGCGGGCCCGCCTTGCCGCCAGCGGGGTCGATGCCGATGCCGTGGCGAACGGCCATGTCTCGCCGTGGGATGCCGACGACGGCTTTCAGCTTTCCGGTCCGCGTGTGCTTCAGGTGCCGGTTGTCGCCGATGGCGAGCTACTGACGGCGCGGGTCGATTACAGCAATGGCGGCGTGGCGGTGACCGTCGATGGCGTTGCGCCGGCGCGCGATGCCCGCGCGGTCGCGGTCGCCGGCGCGGTCTATGTGCTGCGGCATGGCCGTCAGACGAGAGTCGGTTTGCGCGATGCGGCGCTGGCCGAAGGCGGCGGACCGGGCGGCGGCGGCGCGATCCGCGCGCCGATGCACGGCAAGGTGCTGGCCGTTCTGGTCGAGGAGGGCGCGGCGGTGACGCGCGGCCAGCGGCTGGCGATCATTGAAGCGATGAAGATGGAACATACATTGACCGCGCCGGTCGATGGCATTGTTTCCGGCATCGTGGTGACGGTGGACGCGCAGGTTGCCGAGGGCGCCAAAGTGATGACGATCGAGGCGTCGGCCGATCAAGCAAAAGAGTTGGGTTAGTTCGGAATGCCGCTGCATTTGATCAAGCTGTCGGTCGGAACCGAAACGGTGGCCGATCTCGAATACTGGATCGATCAGAAGATCAAGGCGCAGAAGAAGCGCGGCGTCAAAAAGCCCGAGCGGGTTCACACAACGCGCATGGTGCCGAAACGCGCCGAGGAACTGATTGACGGCGGCTCGATCTATTGGGTCATCAAGGGCCAGATCATGTGCCGCGAGAAGATTCTGGCGGTGACGCCGTTCACCGACAAGGATGGCATTCATCGCTGCAAGCTGGCGCTCGATCCGAAATGCATTCCGGTCTGGCCACGGCCGCGCGCCGCCTTTCAGGGCTGGCGCTATCTGGAAGACAAGGACGCGCCGCGCGATCTGGCCAAAGCCGCGCCCGGCGCCGCCAACATGCCGGAAGAGATGCGGCGTGAACTGCGCGAGTTGGGGTTGTTATAGGGCGCAGTCATTCCGGGGCTGGCCGAAGGCCAGAACCCGGAATCCGGCCAAGCCCTCGAAACGTATCTGGATTCCGGGTTCGCGCTATCGCGCGCCCCGGAATGACGATGGGGTGCCGGATGGAGCGTCAGCGAAAGCCGGGAGTAGCGTCGCCGTATCGCAATGTCGTCCCGGGTCGCACTTCGCTTCACCCGGGCTACGGGCTTGCTACTTGCTCCGTCATTCCGGGGCTGGCCGAAGGCCAGAACCCGGAATCCGGCCAAGCGCTCAATTGTCTCTGGATTCCGGGTTCGCGCTATCGCGCGCCCCGGAATGACGATGGGGTGCTGGATGGAGCGCAGCGAAATCCGGAGCCAGTCTCGCCGTATCGCAATGTCGTCCCGGGTCGCGCTTCGCTTCACCTGGGCTGCGAGCTTGCTCTACCCGATAGGGCTTCACTTCTTGCGCTTGGCGGCCTTTGCGACGTTCAACGCCGCGGCCGCACGGATCAGCGCCTTGAAGGCTTTCTCGTCAACCGTGTCGCCCTCTTGCAGATCGATGGCGCGGCGCAGGTTGCCGTCGAGGCTCGCATTGAACAGGCCGGCCGGATCGTCGAGCGCCGCGCCCTGCGCGAAGGTCAGCTTCACTTTGTCTTTATAGGTTTCGCCGGTGCAGAGAATGCCGGCGTGCTCCCAGACCGGAACGCCGGCCGGGTTCGAGGGTTTGCGCCACTTCACCGCTTCGACGACATCGGCGTCGGCCTGCCGGATCAACGCGCGCAGCCGCGCCAGCGTTTCGCCGCGCCAGTCGGCCAGCGCCGCGATTTTGGCGTCGATCAGGCGCGCCGGCGTGGCGTCGTCCTGGTTGTCGGGGGCTTTGCGGGCTCCGGCCATGCTCGGGTGGTCTCGTTCGGGGCGACCGGTTTCGTCCGGCGGTTTATGCTGAGCGGATAACCGCGACGCCAGTGTAATGGTTCAACGCCGTGGCGGAAAGCAAAGCCGGGTCGCACCGCGACAGGTTCGCCGGGGTATTGACATTAATCCTATTACGGATTAAATTCCAATCCGTGTCCCGAGGGCCTGCCGGGTGCTTCTAGAACCCCCGGATGGCGAGACGGGACGCGGCGCGCCGACAATGCGCGTCCGGCATTCGAGGTCTCGCCGACGGCGAAGGCCTGAATGCGGTGGTGGAGCGCCGGGAGGCGCCGGGCCCTTTGCGTCAAAGGGCCCGCGCGTCTCGCCAGACGCGCGGGTGGGGGTGCGCCACCCCCGCCCCAAGGGGATCTCGCCAATCCCCTGGCGCCTCCCGGCGCTCCATTTTTCGTCGCCGAGAAAGGAAAACGGGAAGGGCTCACCCCGGGCCCGACAAAGAACAGGGGCGATGACGCGCGCCTGCGTGTCTTTCCTTCGGCGACACGGGAGAGCGTCGAACGCGGCGTCGCGGTGCCGAAGATCGCCACCGTCTTTCCGGGGCGCGCGAAAAGCGCGAACCCGGAATCCAGATAAGTCCTCATGCACCGCCGGATTCCGGGTCCACGCCTTCGGCGTGTCCCGGAATGACGGGGCCTGCTAGACCGCCAGATTATCGATCAACCGCGTCTTGCCGATCTTGGCCGCGACCAGAAGACGGATCGGACCGTCGCCACGGCTTTCGACCGGGGCCAGCGTGACGGCGTGGCGTGCTTCGAGATAGTCCACGGCGAAGCCGGCGTGACCGATCTCGGCGGCGCCTTCCTCCATCACCATGGCGATCGGTTCGCCCTGCTTGATCCGTGCCGCGCTCGCCTTGAGCACGCGATAAAGCGTCGGGGCGACGGCGCGGTCGGCGGCGGACAGATAGGCGTTCCGCGACGATAGCGCGAGGCCGTCCTTTTCACGGACCGTGGCAAGGCCGATCACCTTGACGCCGAGATCGAGATCCTTAGCCATCTGCGTGACGACGCGCAATTGCTGATAGTCCTTCTGGCCGAACACCGCGACGTCGGGCCGGACTTGCGTGAACAGCTTGGTCACCACGGTGGCGACGCCGCCGAAGAAATGCGGACGGAACCGGTCTTCGAGGCCGGCGAGCGCCGCGCCTTCCGGCGCCACGCGGGTGGCAAAGCCTTCCGGATACATGACCGGCGCGGTCGGCGCCCAGACCGCATCGACGCCGGCCTCGGTCAAGGCTTTCAAGTCGGCGGCGAACTGGCGCGGATAGCTGCCGAAATCCTCGGTCGGGGCAAACTGGGTCGGGTTGACGAAGATCGACACAACAACCCGCTTGGCTTGCCGTTTCGCCTCTGCAACCAGCGCGATATGGCCGCGGTGCAGCGCGCCCATGGTTGGCACCAGCGCGATGCTCTGGCCGGCGGCCCGATAGGGCGCCAAAGCCGCGCGCAAGGCGGCGACCGTCCGCAGCACTTTCGGCGTCTTAACCGCGCGTCCGGACTGACCTTTCGATCGTGTTAACGATTTGGACGGTATCTTAGTGGTTGGACGAGTCGACCGGCGCTGTGCGGCGGCGGGGCGCTTGGACATGGTGCGTTGACCCTGAGCTGAATGCGATCCTGGAGCGTCGACGACTGCGGCGCTGTCGGCAGATTGTCGTCAAACCCGGATAGCACTTAGCAAGTCATGGTCAATGCGACCACGCGGATTAACGTTTTAACTTAGATAAACTTGACTATCGGCCGGTCATTCATCGACAATCGCCGGATCGGGGGACGTCTTCATGTTGGTCCAGCCTATTCGACAGAGCCCGCAATCCGCGCATGTCGTAGTGCTCGGGAATGAAAAAGGCGGTTCGGGCAAATCGACGACGGCGCTGCATATCGCGGTGGCCCTGCTCAAGGCCGGGCAGCGCGTCGCGACCATTGACCTCGATTCCCGCCAGCAAAGCTTCACGCATTATATCGAGAACCGGCGCGCCTGGGCCGAGCGCGCCCGCATCAAGCTGGAACTTCCGACGCATTATTGTGTGCCGCGTTGCGACGGCAACATGGTCGAGGCCAACGAGGCCAACGAATTCACCAGCTTCTCGAACGCGATCCGCCGCATCGAGCACACCCATGACGTGGTGGTGATCGATACGCCCGGCAGCGACACCTACCTGATGCGGCTCGCCCATTCGATGGCCGACACCCTGGTGACGCCGCTCAACGACAGTTTCGTCGATTTCGACGTGCTGGCGACGCTGGATCCAACCAATTTCACCGTCACCGGCGAAAGCCATTATGCCCAGATGGTGCGCGAGGCGCGCCGGCAGCGTCGTCTGATCGACGGCCGGCTGACCGACTGGATCGTGGTGCGCAACCGCCTGTCGACGCTCGGTTCTCGTAACAAGAAGCTGGTCGGCGAGGGCATCGCGGAACTCGGCAAGCGGATGGGCTTCCGCTGCGTCGACGGTTTCGCCGAGCGCGTGGTCTATCGCGAGTTCTTCCCGCGCGGCCTGACCGCTTTCGACGACCTCGACGAGCAGACGCTCGGCACCCGGCCGAACATGTCGCATCTGACGGCGCGCGAGGAAGTGATCGCGCTGCTCAATACGCTGAAGCTGCCGATTTCCGAGAACGGCCGGCGTCGCGCCGCGGCCCGCGCCGAATGGTACTCGGTCATGGACCAGCCGCTTCAGCTCGACGACGTGCTGGCCTGAGCGCGTTCGCCCCTGTCGCGCCCTGAATCGGTGTAGACTGCGGGGATGAGTTCCCCGACCCGCAAAGATATCGGCGAAAAGCCCGCCGGTCCCGCCGTCGGCGACCGGAATGCGCCGGCGCAAACCTCGTCGCGGCCGGAGATCGATGCCTTCCTGCGCAAAGTGAAAGACCTCGGTCCGGCCGTCACCGCCGGCCGGCGCGGCCGGCTGATCTTCGCGCTCGACGCCACCATGAGCCGTCAGCCGACTTGGGATTCCGCCTGCGCCTTGCAGGCCGACATGTTTCGCGAGGCGGCGGCGATCGGCGGGCTCGATATTCAACTGGTCTATTTTCGCGGCCTGAATGAATGCCGCGCCTCCGGCTGGGTCGCCGGCAGCGACAAGCTCGCCAGTCTGATGGGCGCGATTGACTGCCGTGGCGGTCATACCCAGATCGGCAGAGTGCTCGGCCATGCCCGTAGCGAGCACAAGCGGCAGCCGGTACAGGCCCTGGTCTTTGTCGGTGACGCCATGGAGGAGGGCATTGACGATCTGGCGGCGGCGGCTGGCGAACTCGGCCTGCTCGGCGTTCCGGTCTTCATGTTCCAGGAGGGCGGCGATCCGGTGGCCGAGGCCGCCTATCGCGAGATTGCCAGGCTGTCGCGTGGCGCTTATTGCCGCTTCGATACCGGTTCGGCGGCGCAACTGGCCGAACTGCTGCGCGCGGTCGCCGCCTACGCCGCCGGCGGCATCAAGGCGCTCACCGCGCTGTCGAGCCGTCAGTCCGGCGGCGCCCGCGCGCTGCTGCTGCAATTGACGTCGTAAGCTGACATCGTCAGCGACCTTCTGGACCAGCAAAGCAAGACCGCCCATGCCGACCCTGATTTTCGCGTTCCTTATTTTGATGGCCGGGCTCTGGGTGCTCGGCGTCATCTCCAAGATCGATCCCAAGGTCGGCGCGCGCGTGCTCAAAGCCAGCGGCGGCGTGCTGGCGGTCGGCTTTGCGGCGTTCCTGGGGATGCGTGGCGAGATCGGCGTGGCGCTGCCGCTCGGTGCGTTCGGTCTCGGTCTGCTCGGCTGGTTGCCGTTCGGCGCGTCCGGCTTTACGCGGCGGACCCGCAAGTCCGCCGGCCAGGTGTCGCAGGTGCGGACGGCGTTTCTGGAGATGGCGCTCGATCACGACAGTGGCGCGATGACCGGGCGGGTCCTGGCCGGCCGCTATCGCGGCGCGGCCCTGGAAGCGCTCGACCTGAAGGCGCTGCTGGCGCTTCTGGCCGAGGTCGACGATGAAAGTCGGGCGTTACTGGTGCCGTATCTTGACCGCCGGCATCCCGGCTGGGGTGAAAACGCGCAAGGTGACGCGGCAACGGGGCGGGTCATGCCGGGGGACGGCAAAATGACGCAACAGGAGGCCTATCAGATCCTTGGCCTGGAAACCGGCGCGAGCGCCGACGCCATCGGGCGTGCTCATCGCACGCTGATGAAGA
>WGNB01000021.1 GCA_016124795.1 Rhodopseudomonas sp.
CACCGGCACAGTGGCGGCCTCGTAGCCGGCCGGGCCTCGCTTATGACTCGTCAACCCAATGCGGTCGATTTCTGGCGCGGCTTCGCGCTGATCACGATCTTCATCGACCACATCCCCGGTCTGGTCTATTCGCGCTACACGCTGGTCAACGTCTCGATTTCCGACGCCGCCGATCTGTTCGTGTTCCTGGCCGGCTGGTCGATCCGGCTAATGGCCGACGGCCGCCACATGACGACACGCGATACGATGCTGCGGCTGGTGGCGCGCGCCTTCGAGCTTTACGCCGCGCAGGTGCTGATCACCATGCTGGCGATCGCGATGCTGGCAACCAGCGCGATCGAATTGTCGAACCCGCTGCTGCTCGAATGGCACAACGCCGCCGCGGTCTTCAACGATCCGGTGCCGACCCATATCGGGCTGGCGGTGCTGACGCACCAGCTGGGCTATTTCGACATCCTGCCGCTTTACGTCGTGCTGATGCTGATGGCGCCGCTGTTTGCCCTCATCGACCGCATTGCGCCGAACTGGCTATTACCGCTGTCGCTGACCTTCTACGTCATCGTGCTGGCGTTCCGGCTGACGCTGCCGACCTGGCCGGTGTCGGGCACCTGGTTCTTCAACCCGCTGGCCTGGCAAGTGCTGATGGTGCTCGGCTTCGTGATGGCCAAGGAACGCGCCGGCGTCGGCGCTTTTGTGCGCCGCCACATCGTGCCGATCCGCTGGATCGCCCTGCCGATCGTCATTCTCGGCATCCTGGTCGTGCGCTTCGACTGGTGGCCGGATCCGACCGAGGTGCCGAACCCCAAGCTGTTCTTCATCGTCGACAAGACCTACGTCACGCCGATCCGGCTGATCCAGTTCCTGGCGCTGATCGCGGTGTTTTCGCTGGCCTTCCGCTATATCCGACGCACCGCCGAGCTTGCCGTCGTCGGCCCGGCGATCAATGGCTTGATCGTCCTGTTCGCCATGCTCGGGCGCAATTCGCTCTACGTCTTCTGCGTCGGCTCGCTGCTCAGCCTGGCGGCGCAAATCATGCGTTACTATTGGCGCGGCACTGTCGGCATCGACACCGCCGTGGTAATCCTTGGCATCATCATCATGGCGTTCACCGCATGGCTGGCCGAATCGCGACAACGCAGCGCACCTGCCAAACCGACCCAGTCGCCGCAGCCGCCCATGCCGGCGCCTTCCGCGTGAGCCGGATCGGTCGGAGCGCAACCGATTGGCCGTCCGGCTTCGGCCGATATCTGGCCGCGATCCTGATCGCGGCGACGGCGTTCGGCCTCGCCGACGCGCGGGCGCAGGGCGCGGCGCCGTCCGCCGCCGCCGGCGAGACGGCCGCGCCAGCCACGAACCCCTCTTCGCCCGTCTCGAAAGCCTGCCAGCCGGGCTCGGCCGCGCTGTCCGATGAAACGTCGCTGCCGAACGTCGCGGCCGCATTGGCCAAGCGCAAGACCTTGCGCATTCTGGCCTTCGGCGCCGCGCCCGGCCGCATCAATCCGCGCGGCGGCTATACCGACCTGATCGAGGCGATGCTGGAACGCGCGCTCAAGGGCACCGACGTCACCATCATCAATCGTGGCGTCTCCGGGGAACTCGCCGCCGACGCCGCCGCCCGGATGAAGAACGAAGTCGCGCTCGAGGAACCCGATCTGGTGTTGTGGCAGGTCGGCACCAACGACGCGCTCGACCAGGTGCCGAGCGACGAGTTCGCGCTGACCGTCAAGACCCAGATCGACTGGCTGAAGCGCCACAAGGTCGACGTCGTGCTGGTCGGCCTGCAATTCGCCAAGGGTGTGCAGCGCGACGCCCATTATATCGACGTTCGCGAAACCTTGCGCCGGGTCGCGGCACAGGAGAACGTGCTGGTCATTCGCTTCTTCGAAGCGATGCAGATCTTTAACCGGGTCGAAGCCCATGGCGGCCCGAACATCGACCCCGACGAGGTCGAACAAACCGACGCCGGGTATAATTGCCTGGCGCAATATGTCGCCCGTGCCATCACGCTCGGGGTTTTCGCCAAGAACGTGCCGAAACGGCCGCCGCCGGCCAAGCCGTAACGTCGGTTATCCGGCGCAGATGCCGGCGCATCTCAGTCGCGTTGCATGAACATCCAGACGCCGCCGAGACTCGCCGACTGCACGCGAACGCGCACCTCGCGCCGCGGGTCGCTGTAATCGCCCGGCAGCGCCAGTTCGAGATCGACCGGCGGCGTTTCCATGCGGCGCAGGATCCGGTCGGCGAAATCGTATTTGCCGAAACAGCGCGATATCTCGAAAAAGTTCAGACCGACCGGAGAACCTGGATAACCGGACTGCCGGGTTTCCGTGGCGCTGTAGAACTGCACGACGCCATCGCGGTCGAGCAGCACGACGCCGAACGGCAATTGATCGATCTGCTGGTAGCTCAGCTTTTCAATGCGCGCGGCAAGATCGGGCGCTTCATAGTCCACTGTCTCGATCGGCATGAAGGCGGAAGCTCCCTGACCATTTTGGTTGAACGCACCCGCCAATCAATTCCGGCCACGCACGCCTGAAACCATGACGGTGCCACGCAAGGCCACGAGTTGCCAAGCGTCGTTTGACGCATTGCGCCCAGGAAAAATGCTTGCATGCAAACGTTGACGCCGCGACGCGCAACGTCAGGCTTACCAAGCGCGTATAACAATCGCGTGCCGTGTATTCGGCTTCGGATATACGACCTCGGACATAAGGCTTCGCAAGGGCCGCGTCAGCGAGGCCACTTGAAGCACGTCGCTTCGGCAAATCGCCTTGAGATATTCACTTTGAGACATTCAGGTCAGCGCAAACCGCTTCAAGCAGGCCGCTTCAGGCAATTCATGTCGGATCGGCCACCGATGTGTTGCTTGATGCGCAACCGCGATATGCCGACCGCGAATAACATTCGCTTCCCGCGCGCGGCGACGACGCCGCGCGCGGGAAGCGATCACACGCCAAGATAGCGTTGCAGCACTTCCGGATTGGCCTTGATCTCGGCGGCCGGACCTTCATGCGCGATATGGCCGTTATTGATAATGTAGACCCGGTTGGCCAGCGCCAAAGTTGCGGCGAGGTTCTGCTCGACCAGCACGATGGTCTGACCGAGCGCGGCCAGATTGCGACACGCCTTCATCAGGTCGTGCACGATCACCGGCGCCAGACCTTCGAACGGCTCGTCGAGCAGAATGATCTTGGGATCGCGCACCAACGCGCGCGCAATCGCCAGCATCTGCTGCTCGCCGCCGGACAGGTCGGTGCCGCGACTGGTGCGGCGCTCCTTCAGGCGCGGGAACATCTCGTAGATCCGCTCGAGCGGCCACTTCGCCTTGGCGCTCAAGCCGGCTAGGATGATGTTTTCCTCGACGTTGAGGCTGCCGAAAATCCGGCGATCCTCCTGCACCAGTTGCATGCCGGCCTGCGCGATGACATGCGGCTTCTCGCCGGCCAGATCGGCGCCGTCGAGCACCACGCGACCGCCTTTCGGCGTGACGATGCCCATCAGGCTCTTCAACGTCGTCGACTTGCCGGCGCCGTTGCGACCGATCAGCGCCACCACTTCGTTCTTCTCAACCCGCAGATCGACATCGAACAGAATGTGCGAGTCGCCGTAATAGCTGTTGAGGCCCTCGACCGTGAGCAGGCTCATTCGATAACCCCTCCAAGATAGGCTTCCTGCACTGCCGCGTTGGCCTTGATTTCCTCCGGCGTTCCCTCGACCAGCACCGAGCCTTCGCGCAGCACCGTGATCTTCTCCGCCAGTTCGAAGATCGCGTCCATGTCGTGGTCGATGACGATCATGGTACGGCCGCGGCCGATCGCCTTGAGCAATTTGACGGTCTCGACGCGCTCGCGCGGGCTCATGCCGGCGAGCGGCTCATCGAGCAGCAGCAGGCTCGGGCTGGTGGCCAGCGCGAGGCCAATTTCCAGCCGGCGCTTCTCGCCATAGGCGAGGTCCGACACCGGATGGTCGGCCCGCTTGGTCAGATGCACCAGCGCCAGCGTCTCGGCGACCCGCTTGTCGAGCCCCTCGACCTTCGACACGTCGCGCAGCAGATCGAGCTTGAACGAGCCGCGCTTCTGCGCCAGCGCCGCGATCACGATGTTCTCGCGCACGGTCAGCCGGGTGAACAGCTGGTTGACCTGATAGCTCTTGGTCAAGCCGAGCTGACAGACCCGCGTCACATTGAAACCGGTGATGTCCTGATCCTCGAACAGGATCGTGCCGGTGGTCGGATGGATTTCACAAGTCAGCATCTTGAAGAAGGTCGATTTGCCGGCGCCGTTGGGGCCGATCACGCCGCGCAATTCGCCACGTTTGACCGCGAAATCGATATTGTCGTTGGCGACCAGACCCCCATAGCGCTTGGTCAGGCCGGTCGCGCGCAGGATCACGTCCGACTTGTCCGGCACGCCCGAACCGAGCGCCGACGGCGTGCCGTAGGACGATGCCTCGGGACCGGCGTCATAGTCCGGCGCGACGTCGGGTTCCGTCGGTTCGCTGGGCTTGCCGCGCTGACGCAACCAGGCCGCCAGATCGACCAGCCCGCCGACGATGCCGCGGCGCAGAAAGAACACCAGCAGCACGAAGACGACGCCGAGCACCAGCTTCCAGCTCGCGCCGAGATGCAGCGTGGTCTGGAAGAAATCGGACAGGAACAGCCACACCGCCGCGCCGACCAGCGGCCCGAACAAGGTGCCGGTGCCGCCGATCGCGGTCTGCATCACCAGCTGGCCGGAAGTCTCGAACATGAAGGCGTCCGGCGGCATGAAGGCCTGCAACACGCCGAGCAGACCTCCGGCAAAGCCGGCATAGGCCGCCGCGATCACGAAAGCGGTCAGCTTGTAGCTGTGGATGTTGTGGCCGACGGCAGCCGCGCGCAGCGGATTTTCCCGGATCGCGCTGAGGATCGCGCCAACCGGCGAGCGGACGATGCGCAACGCCAGCACGATGCCGACGAAATACCAGAACGCCAGGAACCAGTACAATTTCCAGCCGCCGCTGAAATCCAGCGTCATGAAACCGAGATCGAAACTCGGCGTCGGCACACCGGGCAGCCCGTTCTCGCCGCCGGTATAGGCCGACAGCGGATTGAACTCGACGAAGAAGAACACTTCCGAGATCGCCACCGTGATCATGGCGAAATAGATGCCGGTGCGTTGCAGCGCGATCAGGCCGATCAGATAGCCGACCACGGCGGCCGCGATCATGCCGATGAACAGCGCGGTCACGACATGCGGGAAGCCGACCTGGGTCAGAAGATAGGCGGCGACGAAGCCGCCGGTGCCGAAAAACGCCGACTGGCCGAACGACAGCAGTCCGGTAAAGCCGAACAGGATGTCGAAGCCGATGCCGAACAGACCCCAGACCAGGATCCGGTTGACCGTATTGGGCGAGAAGTCGAGGTGCGGCAGCACAAAGGGTGCGGCGACCAGGCCGATCACCGTCAGGACTTCGATGAGATAAGGGCGTTGCTTTAGCATCAGAAGACCGCGCTCATTCGCGGCCCGCTGCGCCGAGCAGGCCGTAGGGACGGAGGACCAGCACCAGCGTCATCGCCACGAACAACATGACGTAGGAATAGCCGGGATTGATCATTGAGGTGATGGAGATGAGTTCGCCGGCGATCAGGCCACCCAGGATCGCGCCCGGGAACGAGCCGACGCCGCCGATGACGACCACCACGAAGGTCTGCACCAGATAGGATTCGCCGACGTCCGGCGTAATCGAGACCACCGGCGCGTTGATGATGCCGGCAAAGCCCGCCGCCATCGCGCCGATGCCGAACACCAGCATGAACACCTTGTAGACGTTGATGCCGAGCGCATCGACCATCACCGAATCCTCGATGCCGGCGCGCACGATCATGCCGATGCGGGTGCGGTACAGGACGATATAAAGCGCCAGCAGCGCCACGACCACGATGCCGAGCAGCGCGATCCGGTAGGTCGGATAGAACATGAAGCCGAGGTTCATGATGCCGCCGAGGCCCTGCGGCGCCGGCACGATCTTCGACAGGCTGCCGAAGAAGAAGCGCGCGGCTTCCACGAACACGATGCCGAGCCCGAAGGTCACCAGCAACTGGTCCTCGTGCGGCCGGTCGTAAAAATGCCGGATGATGATGCGCTCGACCAGCACGCCGACCACCATGACGAACAGCGAGCCGACGACGACGGCGACAAAGAACGAGCCGGTGTAAGTGTAGCCGAGCCAGCCGGCGTAGCCGCCGAGCATAAACAAGGCGCCATGCGCCAGGTTAAGAACGCCCAGTGTACCGTAGATGATCGTCAGGCCGGAGGAGATCAGCGCGAGAAGCGCGCCGAGCACCAGCCCGTTGAACAGCTGCGATATAAAATTTCCCCAATTGATCACGTCGCCGCCCGCTGTTGTCGTTGTCCGCAATTATTATCGTGCGATCCGGTATCATCGCGCGATCCGCGTCTGATCGCGGGAACTTGCCGCGTCAGGAACTTACACGTCGTCGTGCCCGGCATTATGCCGGGCATGGCCGCCTTGCATCAACACAGAAGAAACGATGGCCGGAAAAATCGGTCAAATAGCACCGCTGCCGGCCGACCCGGCGACCCGCCGCGCCTGCCCTTTGCCCCTCATGCCCCGACCATCGCGAAGAAAGACGCGCCCGCCCCGACCCGGCCGGGACGGGCGCGCTTTCATCAGGTGTAGTCGCCGAGCTTGCAGCCGAAGGCATCCGGCTTCTGCATCAACGGCTCGCCCGGAACGACTTCCAGCACTTCCCAGTAGTCTTCCTTGTTCTTCATGTCCTTGGGCGCCTTGCCCTTGACGATGACGACCGGACGGACGAGCTGGTGATCGGCGGCGCGGAAATGAACGTCGCCCACCATCGACGGGATGGTCTCGCCCTTTTCGTACTGCTTGATCACGTCCGGCGGGTAGAACGAGCCGGCTTCCGAGACCATGCGGGCCCAGATCGCGAACTGCATGTAAGCGTTCTCGGCGCCCCATTCCGGCTTGTAGCCGTACTTCTTGTCGAAGGCTTCGACGAACATCTTGGCCAGCGGATACTTGTCTTCCATCGTCCACCAGAAGTCGGTGGCGGCGTAGACGCCTTCGGTCAGTTCGGCGCCGACTTCCTTGGCCAGGAACGGGATCTGGTACGGGATCACCATCTTCATCTTCGGCGTCAGGCCGAACTGCTTGGCCTGCTGCACCGACAGCACCGCGTCACGGCCCCAATTGACGTTGATGATCACGTCGGCGCCGGAGTTGGCGATGTTGGTCAGATACTGCGAGAAGTCCGAGGTGCCGAGCGGCGAGACCTGGTTGGTCACCTGGGTCCAGCCGCCGTTCTTGGCCAGATAGTCGTTGACCGACTTGGTCACGGTGTGGCCGTAGGTGTAGTCCGGCGTCATGAACGCCGCCTTCTTGCCCTTGCCGAAGGCCTTGACCAGCACCGGGCCGATCGCGTTGGCCGCGGTCTCGCCGTAGAAGCACTGGCGGAACGAGTAGCGGGTGCAATCCTTGCCGGTGGTGTCGTTCGAACCGGAGATGGCGACGAGATAGAGGATCTTTTCGCGCTCGGCGAACTTGTTGAGCGCGACCGCGACCGCCGACGAGGTCGAGCCGGTCATGGCGATGATCTTGTTCTCGTTGATGAAGCGCTGCTGCGCCTGCACCGCGTTGTTCGGCTTGGCGCCGGAATCGGCGACGACCAGGTTGACGGTCTTGCCGAGCACGCCCTTGGTGACCTTCGGCGCGATCTTCTTGATCAGCGCGTGGCCTTCGTTGATGTGCTCGACGGCGAGCTGCATGCCCTTGAGTTCGTCTTCGCCCTGCGCCGCATAGGCGCCGGTGCGCGGCACGGCCGCGCCGATCGAGACGCTCGAGCCGGCCGAACCGGCCGGATAGGTGCCCAGGGCCGGGTGATCGGCCGCGAAGACCGGCATCACGAAGCCGCCATTGAGCATCGCGCCACCGGCAAGGCCGGCGCCGACGGTCAGAACCTTACGGCGGGAAACGCCGTCTTTGTTGCGTGAATTCATTGTGGTCTCCTCCAAAATGCGGGTCGCAAATCCCGAGTCGCCCCTCGGATTTATTGCCCGGCGTTGTTCGTTATCGCGTTTATTATCGTTGTCGTTCGCAGCTTGGTCTTCAGTCGCGTCTTAACAAATCGAACTCACACGCCGCCTTCGCGAACACGCATCGGCAACGCGCAACTAGGAGCGCATGGCGTACTTTAATGCCCGTCCCGTCAATGCCACTTTCGGCTAGGGCATTCGGCCGCGACAATTCGTCCAACGCAAAATCAAGCGATGAAATCGACGCGGCGGCATCGCGGCGCCAGCGGCGGCCGTTAATCTACGACCAAAGTTTTCAACGACAACGACGTGTTTATTGCGTCGCACAATACAAACAGTGTCGATTTTCCAATCGATGATCGGCTTCACGACTCAAGCCGTCGGGCCGCGAGCGCCGATCGTTAACGACCGCATGTACCAAAATCGGTACGCGACCCTTCACGTCAGCGCTTATGTGCACCGCACACAAGGCCGATGATGAATTTATGAATTTGCAATTGCATCGCATCCGGCGCGCCGGCCTGCCCCGCCGCGAAGGGCGAGGCAGGCAGCGGCCATTCAATGCGCTATCGCGCGTCCGGCCTTAGCCGAGATTCCACTGCGAGAAGAAATCGTTGCCCTTGTCGTCGATGACGATGAAGGCCGGGAAGTCGACGACCTCGATGCGCCAGATCGCCTCCATGCCGAACTCGGGATATTCCTGGACCTCGACCTTCTTGATGCAGTCCTGCGCGACGTTGGCCGCGGTGCCGCCGATGGTGGCGAGATAGAAACCGCCGTATTTCTGACAGGCATCGCGCACCTGCTTCGACCGGTTGCCTTTGGCCAGCGAAATCATCGAGCCGCCCGCGGCCTGGAACTGATCGATGTAAGAGTCCATGCGGCCGGCCGTGGTCGGGCCGAACGCGCCGGAGGCGTAACCGGCCGGCGTCTTGGCCGGACCGGCGTAATAGACCGGATGGTTCTTGAAATAATCCGGCAGGCCCTTCCCGGCTTCCAGGTTCTCGCGCAGCTTGGCATGCGCCAGATCGCGCGCGACGATCAGCGTGCCGGTCAGCGACAGCCGGGTCTTCGGCGGATAGGCCGACAGCTGCGCCAGCACCTCCTTCATCGGCCGGTTGAGGTCGACCTTGACCACCGCGCCGCCGAGCTTCTCCTGATCGACGTCGGGCAGATACTGCGCCGGGTTATGCTCGAGCTCCTCGAGGAACACGCCGTCCTTGGTGATCTTGCCGACGGCCTGGCGGTCGGCCGAGCACGACACGCCTAGCCCGATCGGCAGGCTGGCGCCGTGCCGCGGCAGACGGATGACGCGCACGTCATGGCAGAAATACTTGCCGCCGAACTGCGCGCCAACGCCGGACGACTGCGTCATCTTCAGGATTTCCTGCTCCATCTCGAGATCGCGGAAGGCGTGGCCGTCCTCCGAGCCTTGCGTCGGCAGGCTGTCGTAATATTTGGTCGAGGCGAGCTTGACGGTCTTCATCGTCAGTTCGGCCGAGGTGCCGCCGATGACGATGGCGAGATGATAAGGCGGGCACGCGGCGGTGCCGAGCGTCATGATCTTCTCTTTGAGATAGGCCGACAGCCGCTCCGGCGTCAGGATCGACGGCGTGCCCTGGAACAGGAAGGCCTTGTTGGCCGAGCCGCCGCCCTTGGCGATGAACAGGAACTTGTAGGCATCCTCGCCGTCGGCATAAAGCTCGACCTGCGCCGGCATGTTGTTGCGGGTGTTCTTCTCCTCGAACATCGACAGCGGCGCGAGCTGCGAATAGCGCAGGTTCTTTTTCAGGTAAGCATCGCGTGCGCCCTCGGCGAGCGCGCCCTCGTCGGTGCCGTCGGTGAAGACCAGCCGGCCCTTCTTGCCCATGATGATCGCGGTGCCGGTGTCCTGGCACATCGGCAGCACACCGCCGGCGGCGATATTGGCGTTTTTCAGGAAGTCGTAGGCGACGAACTTGTCGTTATCGCTGGCCTCCGGGTCGTCGAGGATCTTGCGCAACTGCTTGAGGTGCGCCGGCCGCAACAAATGGTTGATGTCGGCGAAAGCGGCTTCCGACAGCGCGCGGATCGCCTCGCGCTCGACCACCAGAACCTCCTGGCCCATGACCTTCTCGACCCGGACCCCGTCCGACGCGATTTTGCGATATTTCGTGGTGTCCGGCCCGAGCGGGAACAGGGGCGTGTGCTTATAGGGCGGGACGGCGATCGGGGGGCTAACGGGGGCGTTCATAAAAGTATCCTATTGAGAACAAGGTCACTTTATACTGAGATTTCAAGCTTTATAAAAGCATTGGAATTCAAACGCGAAAACGTAATATTTCGTTGAGATTTAGATCATCATTTAAAATTGTTGGAAGAATGTCAGATCCGGTCAAAAATGGCGTTCACAGCGAACCCGGCGAAACAACTCCCGAATGCAATAATGCAAAAAAATTTTTCGTGAATCTGAGCCCGAGCCACGCTGTCGTGATCTCCGCAATATTTGCAGCGGTACCATCTTCTACGGGCGTTTTAATGTCCTATCTATCGTCAAGTGAACAAACCAAGGTCAAATTTGCTGAGTTGGCAATAAATATCCTGGGAAACCCACCGACTAACCAGAATATCGCGCTTCGGGGATGGGCAGCAGATGTGCTCAAGAAGACAAGTCCGGTACCGATTGGACAAGCTCAAATAACAAGCTGGCTCAGCGTCACCCCAGTCACTAGCCCGGAACCGAAGGCTACGTATTCCAACACTGTAACTAGTTCGGTACCCGCACACGTTACTCCGGATGGCAAAACAGCTCCACCGCTTCCAAACCAAGGCAGCTTGATTACCAACACCCCACTGACTCAACAAAAATCCTTACTTAATCCAGACCCGACAAAAAACGACTGACGATAGGCTAATAAACTTAGCCCGTAGGGCGGATTAGCGAAGCGTAATCCGCCATTCCGGGCGACGCGCCGCATTATACTTCGCTAACGCGCCCGTCGTCATGCCCGGCCTTGTGCCGGGCATCCACGTCTTTCTCAACTTATCGCCAAGACGTGAATGGCCGGCTACGGTTCGCTTTCCCGATCCTGCGCTCCGTGCATCGCGGCGGTGACAACCACCGCGTCGAGCCCGGCATGAATTTCATAAATGATGATATAGCCCGTAGGGCGGAATAGTGCAGCGTATTCCGCCTTTCCATCCCTGCGGCGCGTTACGCCTTCGGCGAATGCGCCTTCCGCTTTGTCGTCACCGAGCTGATCCCGGTGCCCCCGCTTAGGGACGCACGATGCCCACCCAAGCGGGATGGCCGGGACACAGGCTTTCTGAAAGAACGCCGTTCTTCGAACGGCTATACCCGGCCCTGACGAGCCCATTGGGCGGACTGACTAAACGTCATCCGTCCTTTCCATTTCGCGGCACGCACGACTGGTGACGACGCGCCAACCGACGCTTGACCAGCCTTTAATCCTATGCTTATATTCCCCTTGCCGGGCTCGGGCAGAGGGTGTCGTCGCGAGGCGTCACGATGATGGAGCTCCCTTCCACAAGAAGGGCCGCGCGCGGGGCAACCCATGCAGCGGTGGCGCGGCGCCCGCGGGCGAAGGACAACGTATCCTTCGCGCCCGGGCGGCGCCGGGGCTCCGCCCGCGGGCAATAAGACCCGCCGCGAGGAGCTCGCTGATGGTGCGCGCTACCCGCTGTTGAAGCGGATCAGCCGCCAGAAGCGCGGCCCGGACGCCGTAAGACGCCGCCGGTGGCGCGCCGACAGGCGCGGCACTCCGGCAACGGAGTGCAAAGACTAAAAGGTAGCGCCTGTTGGCGCGCCACACCCTCGCCGTCGAGGGTTCGGAAAAAAAGCGGCAGGCGAACCCGGCGCCTCGACAAACAACACGGGCGGCGGAGCTATGGCGCGGCGACGAACTCGCCGCTCGATGTGACCGCCGGCAGCGGGCCATAGAATTCATCGCATGAGGCAACGCCAATCGCGCGGCTCTTCAAGGCCAACGGATCGGCGCAAGCGACCGCCAGGGCAGCAGCTCCGTGACGGCGACGCGCGCCGCTACCGCGCCATGCCGAGGTCGCGGCCATAAGGCCGGTTCACCGGCATCAACGCTTCCAGCTTGCGATCGACGATGGCGCCGTTCTCGTTGACGATCACCGGCCAGCGCGCGCCGGGATGAAAGGCCAGGAGATAAGAGAATGTCGCCCGGCCATGCGACCATTGTCCTCGCTCCGGGCTCTTGGCGTCGAAATCGACGAGGCCGTCGACCTGACATTCGCCGGTGCCGCCATTGCATTGCACCTTGATCGAATCCGGCCGGGCGGCATAAGCGCGCACCGGCCAGCGCATGATGAATTTCGTCAGTTGAGTGACGACATCGGCGCGCGACGTCAGCTTGCCGAAATACAGAACCTGATCGGCATAAAGCCCGTCGACGATCCGGAAGAACTGGTCGGTCGGGCCCGACGTCAGCACATGCAGTGCGATGACGAAGTCGCGCGCGCGCAACTGATAGCCGGCGATGACGTCGGGCGACGGCGCGTCGCTGAACGGCGCCGGCGCGATGGTCGCCTCCTGCTGTTTCGGCGGCGACGGCGGCGCATTGACCTGCGGCGGCAACATAGCCGGTTTCGCAGCCGGCGCGGAGATGGATGGCGCGGACATGGATGGCGATGCCGCGTCGGCCTGCTTTTTGTCCTTGTCCGAACCAGGATCAAAAATCGCGAGTTCGATGCCGAAGGTCTCGGCCTGCGCCGGGGTCAGCCAGTTCATCGCGGTCGGCGCAGCGTTCGACAGATAATAGATCGCGCGGTCCGACAGGCCGAGCTGGCCGAGATAGGCGCCATACATGGCATTGCCAGCGCCGGTTTCGACAGGCGCGCCACCCTCCATTTTGTAGACCGAATGAAAGCCGATGCGCGCGGTGTTGCCCATCAGTCGCCGCGTGCCGCCGAGCCAGGCGATGGCACAGGCCGACGCGCAATGCGAACCGCTCGGCACCCAGGTCTTGAAACCGCGCATCCGGATCGTCTTGCCGATCTCGATGCCGGCGAAGGCATTGCCGCCATTGCTGTTGAGGATAACGACGCCGCTGGAAAATACCGAAATCTTGCTGAGAAAGATCTCGCGGTCAGCGTAGTCGATATCGCCGTCGATGAAGATGGCGCCCTCGCCCGGCTTGCCGAGCGGCACCGCTTCGATGGTAGCGGCGCGCGCGGCGCCGCCGATCACCACGGCCGCAATGACCACCTGAACCAGGGCACGCAAAGACATCGGCTACTCACACGACAAACGAGACACTTCAAACGAGACACTTCGGTTGCGCGCCATTGTGCCGCCTTCATGCAGGTTGCGCCACCTCTAACTCGGTCTTGCGCACAATCCGTCCTCCGTCCCATCGGAAAGCCGTCGGCCGGAAGGCCAACGCGGCAATTCACGGCGTCGATGGTGGGCATATCGACAATCGATTAGGCCGGCGGGGCCGGCGCGCCTTAGGCTGCCGGCCGCTCAAGAGGCGGCCGAACCGCCCTTTGCCAAAGGCCGTCAAGGCCGCCCACGATCCGGAGGAAACGACCATGACTTCATTGCATCTTGCTGCGCGGCCTGTCGCGCGCTGGGCCGCCGCCGGCCTGCTGGCGTTGACGCTGTCGGCCGGCGCTTTGCCGGCGCGGGCTTTCGACGCCGCCGTGCAACACGCGCTGGCGCCGTCGGGCGCGCTGCGCGTCGGGCTTTATCGCGGCAGCCCGTCCTCGATCATCGAAGGCGCGACGCCGCAGGACGCCAAGGGGCTGGCTTACGATGTCGGCAAGCACATGGCCGCCGAACTCGGCGTCAAGTTCGAACCGGTGATCTTTCCGTCGAACGGCCCGCTGCTCAAGGCGCTGAAGGCCGGCGAGGTCGACGTCGTCTTCACCAACGCGACCGCCTCGCGCGCCAGGGACATGGATTTCTCGCAGACCTTCATGGCGATCGAGAAAAGCTATCTGGTGCCGGCCGGTTCGCCCCTGAAGACGCAGGACGACGTGCATCGCCCCGGCGTCAAGGTCGGCGTCAGCAAAGGCAGCAGCACGCTGAAGGAACTCGCCAAGCTCTATCCGGCGATGACGCTGGTGCCGGTCGATACGCTGAAAGCCGCCGGCGACATGCTGGCCGGGCACCAGATCGATGCCTTCGCCACCAACAACGCGATCCTGTCGCAGATTTCCGATCGCCTGCCCGGCTCGTCGATCCTGCCCGGCCATTGGGGCATGGAGCATTTCGGCGCCGCCATCCCGAAGGGCCGCCAGGCCGGCATGCCGTTCCTGCGCGACTTCGTCGCCAAGGCCAAGGCCGACGGCACCATCGACAAGGCGATCAAGCGCGCCGACCTGCGCGGCACCGTGCCGGACACCGGAAAGGATTAGGCCAACGCCTAAGGCACGGAACCAACGCGGCGCCGGCCGGGCCTTGCCGACATCACACCGGCCGGCACCGGCCGGCCTGGCCGAGGCCGCACTCCAGCGCGCCGCGATCCCACTTCGCCAAGTCGGCGGCGGCCTCATAGGTGCTCTGGAGGAAGTCCATCAGCGCGGCATCCGGATCGGCCGCACGCCGCACCGCCTCGTAAGGCAGCAGAAACTCGCCGAGGATCTTCGAGAAGAAGGCTTCGGCGGGTTTGACCTTGGCGTCGGCGAAACCGTCCGGCGCCGGATAGGCATAGGAATAGAACGCCGGGTAATCGACCGGCCCGCCGCCGCCCGGCCAGAAGCCGGCGCTCGACACCTCGTGCGAATAGGCTTCGGCCGCCACGTCATTGGACAGATGCGGGATGCCGCCGGGATGCCGCGGCGCCTTGCGGCCGGAGAAGCGCGTCACCGCCAGATCGAACGAGCCCCAGAAGAAATGCACCGGGCTCGCCTTGCCGAGAAAGCCGGTGCGGAAGCGGCTCATCACGTCGTTGGTCGCCAGCAGGATGCGCCAGAACCGGTTGACCGCTTCGGCGTCATACGCCTTGTGCACGGCGTCACGCTCGAACCGCACGGCGAAAGGTATTTCGCAGGGCATGGTATCGATCGCGACCGCGACGCCGAGCTGCTCCAGCGCCGCCACCGTTTCGGCATAGAACGCGGCGACCGGCATCGGCCGCAGCACGACCTGACGGTAATGGCCGTCGCTGCTGCGCAGCCACAGCACATGGTCGATGAAGTCGAAATCGATCTGAAGGCTGCGGTCGCCGTCGGGGATCGGCCCGGTGGTCAGGCCGCGCGCGGTCACATAAAGCGTGACGTGCCAGGCGTGATTCAGCCACGGCGTCTTGCTCAGCCGGATCTTGCCGATCACCTGCGTCCACAGATGCAAGGTGGCGGCGGTGTCCTTCCAGGCGGCATAAGGCAGCGCCGGCCAGCGCTCCACCGGCGCGGCCGGGACAAGATTCGATGGCGGTTGCGTGGCTGGCATTAATGCTGATTCCAAAGCGAGGGCTGCATGCGACGGTGCATACTGCCGCATTTTACAGCCCCGCAGTCCCGCACTCCACAGCATCTTGCGTCAAAACCGTGCCAAAAGCCGGCAAAGCATTGACGCAAGCGTGATCGTCTGCAATCTCGACTAGGCTCTCAGTGCCACGAATCGCCTTTATTCGCTTGGTCATCGCAAACACTTGAATTGCGAATACCTGAAATCGCTAACAGCCGAAATCGCAACCACCCATGTCGCCCAGACCATTTCGCCTCGGACGTTCGCGCACCGGCCTCGGCCTATTCGCCACCAAACCGATCAAAAAAGCCGCCCGCATCTCGGAATATCGTGGCCGCCGGCTCGATCTCGAAGCCGCCACCAAGGCGGAGAATAGCGGCAACCGCTATCTCTACGAGGTCAACTCCAAGATCACGATCGACGGCGCGCACCGCAGCAATATCGCCCGCTACTTCAACCATTCCTGCAATCCGAACTGCGATACCTTCATCCGCAACAAGCGCGTGTTCATCCGCACCCTGCGCAACATCAAGCCGGACGAAGAGCTGACCTTCGACTACGGCCGCGATTACCTGAAGAACGTGATTGGCCTGGAAAACTGCCAGTGTCCGCGCTGCCGCAAGCGCCGGGCCAAGGTCGCGGCCGAAAAGCGCGAGGCAAACAAGCGCAAGAAGTTACGGCTCGCCCGGCAACTGGCGCTTCAGTCGGACGCCGTCACGACGACCGCGACCGAAACCAAAACCACGACAAAGGCCGCGGGCAAAACCACATCCGCCAAGAAGTCCAAGGCAAAGACGAAGCCTAAGTCCAAGGCAAAGGCCAAAACAAAGCCAAAACTGAAGACGCGCAAGGCCAGCACGAGCAAAACCAAAAAGCGCAAAGCCAGCGGCAAGACGGCCCGTTCAACCCAACGCGCCCGTGCCGCCTGACGCTCATGGCCGGAACGCCGACCGGGGCCAGGAAGCGCGCCGCCAAACGCAAGGTGACCCCGCGCAACAAGCCCGGTGAGACGCTATATCGCGTCGGCCGCGCCAAGACCGGGCTCGGGCTTTACGCCACCCAGCCGATCCCGGAGCGCAAGCTGGTCATTGAATATACCGGCACCCGCATTCCGACCAAGCGCGCCCGCGAGATCGACCGCGCCCGCGCCAACAAATATCTGTTCGAGATCGATAACCGCTGGACGATCGACGGCGCGGCACGCTCGAACACAGCGCGCTACGTCAATCATTCCTGCGATCCGAACACCGAAGCCGAATCCAATCGCGGCCGGCTGATGTTCCGCGCCATCCGCGATATCGCTGCCGGCGAGGAGATCACCCTCGATTACGGCGAGGAGCATATGGAACTCTATTTCGGCAAGGCCGGCTGCCTCTGCCCGGTCTGCACCGAGGAACGCCGCCGGGTCAGGGCGAAAGCACGGGCGAAACGCGCGACATAGCTGGCCCGCGACGGCGGGCGCGAGCACAGCCCCTATTCGCATTTGCCCCTGCTAGGCCGGTTGCGCCTGTGTTAGGCAGTCGCCCCGCCCCACGGCAAAGGCTTGACCTCTGGTGACTTCCGACAGCCCCGACCGGCCGATCCGCAGCCCCCGCGTCGATAAAGTGCCGCTCGGCATCATGTTCATGCTGGCGTCCACGGTGCTGTTCGCCACCTCCAGCGCCTTGTCGAAATGGCAGGTTGCGACCTATCCGTTCTCCGAAGTCCTGCTGTTCCGCTCCGCCATATCGCTCCTCACCTGCGCGGTCCTGATTCTGCCGGGCATGGGACTTGCGGTGTTTCGCACCCATCGGCTGGCGCAACATTTTGGCCGCAGCGTGCTGCAAACCGGCGCGCAAAGCTGCATCGTCATCGCGCTCAGCCTGATGCCGCTCGCCGGCGCAATGGCGATCAACTTCTCGGCGCCGCTGTTCGCGACGCTGTTTGCCGCCATTTTCCTCGGCGAGCGCGTCGGCCTGCCGCGCGCCACCGCGCTCGCGGTCGGCTTCGGCGGCGTGCTGCTGGTGGCCTCGCCCGGCATCGACAGCCTGAATATCGGCGCGCTGTTCGCGCTGGCCAACGCCATTCTCTACGGCAGCGTCACCGCCACGGTGCGCGGCATGAGCCGGACGGAATCGGCGGGTACGCTGACCATCTATCAGATGAGCTTCATGACCCTGCTGTTTCTGCTGGCAACGCCGATCTTCGGCTTCATCGTGCCAACCGGCCGCGACCTTTTGGCGCTGATCGGGATCGGCGTCGTCAACGGCTTCGGCCAATATTGGTGGACGCGCGCTTTATCGATGGCGCCGCCGTCGGCGGTCGGGCCCTTCTATTATTTCACGCTGGTCTGGTCGATCGTGCTTGGCTATCTGTTCTGGGGCGACGTGCCGACGGCGACGCTGCTGGCGGGCTCCAGCATCGTCGTTGCGTCCGGCCTGTTTCTGCTGTGGCGGGAAAGCGCCAAGAAATCCAAAGCCCTCGTAGAAAGCTAAGAGTCGAAACCTGAAAAAAGAGCCTCCAAGGAGATAGCTACCGATGACCATCAATATCCGCCGCGTCGTCACCGGCCACGACGATCAAGGCCGCGCCAAGGTGATGATCGACGAACAGGTCACCAATTCCTTCTCGCCGCGTCCGAACGCCGAATTCAGCGTGATCTGGTCGAGCGAAGGTTTTCCCGTCAACAATGACGGCTTCGAGGACCCGTCCAACCTGAGCATCGGCACCACCCGCGACAACGGCTCGGTGTTCCGCATCGTCAGCTTCGGACCGGGCGTCGCGCCGCGCAATCACCGTACCGACTCGATCGACTATGCCGTGGTGATGTCGGGCGAGATCGATATGGTGCTCGACGTCGAGACCGTGCGGCTCAAGGCCGGCGACGTACTGGTGCAGCGCGGCACCGTGCACAACTGGATCAACAACGGCAGCGTGCCTTGCGTCATCGCCTTCGCGCTGATCTCGGCCAAGCCGGTGACCATCAACGGCAAGCCACTGCAAGCGCACGGCTGAGCATTCGGCGTCGTCCCCATGCTGCAAGGGGACGACGCCGGCCCCGATTACCGATCCAGTTCGGGATAACAGCGGAAAATTCCGTCCTCGTTGAAGGGCAGCCGCCGCTCCGAACCGAGATAGGCCGCAATCGTCGGCCGCGCCGCGATGCGATCATGCAAGGCCACCAGCCCCGGCGTCTTGCGTTCGATGCGTTTCATCGCCTTCGGGAAGGCGTACCGCAGCCCGTCGACCAACTGAAACATCGACAGATCGCCATAGCTGAACTTGCGTCCGAGCAGATATGCCCCGCCGCTGCGCGTCAGCACATCCTCGAAATAGCCGAGATATTTCGGCACCCGGTCTTTGAGGAAATGACCGACATATTCCTGGGCCTGCGGCTTCTGGTCTTCGTAGTAAAGCCCGGTCGCGATCGGGTGATGGGTGTCGTGAACTTCCTTGACGAAGTCGGTCACGGTGAGCTGCAACGCATTCAACCAGAGCCGACCATTGTCGTCGGCCGGCGCCAACTTCAGGCGCGGGCCGAGATAGAACAGAATATTGGCGGCCTGCGCGATCACCAGCTTGCCGGATTTGAGAAACGGCGGCGCGAACGGCGGGCGTTTGTCGGCGTCGCTACCGGCACTGCCTTTCATCATCGCCATCATCCGGCTCATGCCGCCGTCCTGCCGCGCGACATCATCATAGGCCGCGCCGGCATCTTCCAGCGCCAGCCGGACAAACTCGCCGCGCCCCTGAATGCCAGGCCAATAGAATAATTGATAACGCATGAGATAAAACTCCGTTATTGACGGCAATACCGCGACACGAAGGCGGCGCCCCGCGGCAGCCGGTCGCTCAGGCCTTGACCAGCCGGACCGGATTTTCACCGTTGGGCGGCCGCGCGCCAATCACACGATTACGGCCCAGCGCCTTGGCCTCGTAAAGCCGCTTGTCGGCGATCTCGAACAGTTTGTCGTAACCGGAGGCATCGCCGGCGCAGGTCGCAACGCCGATCGATGCCGTCACCTTGCCGGCCGGATCGGCCGATGGGGCAGAAGCAATCGCGCGTCGAATCCTTTCGCCGACCGCGATCGCGTCGTCGCCGTTATAACCGTCGGCGATAACAACAAACTCCTCGCCGCCGAACCGATAGGTGAAATCCGACAAGCGCACCGCCGCCATGATCTCGGCCGCGATCCGCTTCAGCATCACGTCGCCGGCGGCATGGCCGAAGCGGTCGTTGAATGCCTTGAAGTGATCGATATCGATCAGCAGCAGCGCCAGCGGACGCCCCGCCGCAGCAGCGCTTTCGACCGCGCGGCGGCCGTAGGACTCCAGCGAATGCCGATCGAGCACGCCGGTCAGCGCATCGCAGCCGGTTCGTCCGAGCAGGTCTTCATAGCGCTCGCGATAGGTCAGCGTATCGAACACGTCCCAGATCCGCGGCGCATGGCGCAGGCCGAGCGGCCGTTCGAAGGCTTTCAGATAGACCGCGACCAGCACACTATAAATGACGACGGCGCCCATCTTGGCGACCCACCCGCCGATCAGCACTGGCAACCCGGCGCCGGTGAGCGTTGTCAGCCCGATGAAGAACGCCACCTGATCGAGCGTCAGCACCACCGCGCCGCTCACCAGCAGGCGCGGCAGCAGATTGTCGCCAAACCAGGCGCGCGACCGCTCGTAGAGCAGAATGATCAGGATGCAGTCGAAAAACAGGATCGCCGTGCCCCAGACCATCAGGCCGCCGATCTCGTTCAGAAATCCGAAATCGGCGCCGCGACCGGCGGTCAGCGGCACCAGCGTATGATGGCGCATGACAAAAGCGAGCGCGAACAGCAACACATTACCGAACAACAGACCGTAAATCGGCTGGCGCACCACTTTCGCGTCTTCGCGAATGTAAAGAAGCAACAACAACATCAGCTTGCCGGTGAACAACACCGTCGACCCCGGCGATGCGACGATACCCAGCGGCAACGCGACATAGAAATAGCTGGCGAGATAAGTCTCGAGGAAATGCATCACGCCGAGCGCGCAGAAAAACCCGCCCAACCCGATCCGATTGCGAATCCGAAACAGCGCCGCCAGAGCTGCGAAATAGAGAATGGCGTCGCCGGCCAGCAGCAGCGCGTTATTTGTTTCAAGCATCCGGTACGTGTCGCCCATCGATCCGACCCGACGGAATTGTCGGGTTGCATCGGTACCGATTGATACCCTGAATTAAGGCAAAATGCCGAGGAAATAAATTCGGGCCATTCCACACGACGGCACGGCATAACAGCGCCGGCCGGCGCCGGTTCGGCAAGCCTTTATGCCGAACCGGTCGATTGTGGGTGAAAGCGGCTAATCGACGCTTACCAGGATGTCGGCCGGGTCAGTTGGCTGCAAAGCAATACAGCAACCCGTCGCCACCGGTCGACCGCAGGTCGGCCTGCGAACAGCCGCCGTCGGGCCCGCGCGAGGGGTGCGACGTATTCCAGGAATGCGACGGCGCATCGTCGCGCAGGCCGATCCGGTCGGCATGGCCGAGCATCGCCGAACCCTGTGTGCTGCTCGTCCAGTTCTTGCATGTCATGTCCTTATCGGCCGGAAACGCGGTACCGTCAGTTTGCGATCCGGTCAGGATGTCATGCCGGTTCGGCTTGTCGCCGCGGCCATTGATGACCTCGGCCTTTTCCGACAACGCGGTCTGCTTGGTCAGATGATTATCGCCGTGCAGTTCGGCGACGTCCTTGGCAATGGTGACGCCTTTGGCGTTGACCCAGGGCCCCTTGCCGATGCGGTCCCGGGCATTCACCGCGCCGGCCCCCTGGGTCGACAGATAGGCCTTCCAGGTCTTGGTCCCGGCACCGGCCGAGACCGCCAGTTTCTGGCAATGGGCGTCGGCGCCCGCCAGCCCGCCCAGATCGGCACCCTTGCCCGGCCCGACGCTGGTGACAAAGAAGCTCATCGACGCCTGCTGCGCGCCGGCGGACAAAGGAAAAAGCGGCGTGAAAGCGATGGCGGCCGTCGTCAGGGCCAACGGCAAATAAAGGCAGCGTGAGATCATCGAACATCCTCCCGGCTTGGGCGCGGCGTGATCGCCGGGCCACGATCAGGCATCAACCCCTGCCCGCGCCGACTATTCCGCCTAAACCGGATGACGTCGCCGGACCTTATGCCGCAGCAGGACCCGCGTTCGTCCATTGTCCGCCGGTCGCGGCCCCGGCTTCGGCCTCGACAGGTCAGCCGACACCGCCCATTAAAAAAGCCCGGCGTCGCCGCCGGGCTTCATCAACTCAACCGATCAATCGGCTGGATCACGCCGGCTGGAGATTGCCCGCCGCCTGCTTGCCACGCTCGGTGACGATCTCGAAGCTGATCTTCTGGCCTTCGGCCAGCGTGCGCATACCGGCGCGTTCCACGGCCGAGATATGCACGAACACATCCTTCGAACCATCTTCCGGCTGGATGAAGCCGAAGCCTTTTTGGGTATTAAAGAACTTCACAGTTCCGACGGGCATCAAGAGTTCCTTTCGCGCTTCTGTTGAACGCCCGCGCGCTCATCGCACTGGCGGCAACGACCGAGTTTTTGGG
>WGNB01000034.1 GCA_016124795.1 Rhodopseudomonas sp.
CATGAAGGCCCCGCAGCGGTGGTTAGGTTCGCCTTCGGTAACGAAGGGGGCCTGAAATGTTGGGACCACCGGGGGCGATGCGGAGCAAGCCTACAAACACCGCGCGCGGAATGCCGGGGAACCGGCGGTTTCGTGGTGACTTTTTGCTCGTGTGATCTCTACCCTTTTTCACACGAGGCTGCGGGGTCGTTGGGACCCCGGCGTTCCGCGCGCCCTTGGTTTTAGGAGGGCGAAGACGGAAGACCTTCTCAAGCGACGGCTCGCCCGGGGCCGCAAAGAACACGGGCGATGACGCATGTCCGCACGGCGGCGGGCCGCGTCATCCGAACTGTCATGGCGTCGTGATAGCCTCGCCATGCCGACCGGGTCCGAAGCGATTCGACGCAAGGCCCGGCAACGCCGACCGCATCGAAACTTGTTCTCATCGAAACCGCAGGGATCATGACCGCGAAAACCAAACTCTCCACCGCGCTCGCTATCCTGCGCGCCGAACTGCCGATGCTCGCCGGCCTTGCCACCACCGCCGTGGTCTTCACCGCCGGCAAGGCCTGGTCGACCGATTTCTCCAACCTGACGCTGAACGCGGCGGTCTTCGTCTGGATGTTCGCGGTGATGATCTGGTGCGCCTTCGGCGTCGTGCGCCATGCCGAGGTGCTGGCCGGCTATTTCGGCGAGCCTTACGGCACGCTGATCCTGACGCTGGTCGTGGTCAGCATCGAGGTCACCATCATGGCGACGGTGATGCTGTCGGGCGGGCCCAACCCGACGCTGCCGCGCGACACCGTATTCGCGGTGCTGATGATCGTGATGAACGGCATGGTCGGCATGTCGGTGATTGTCGGCGCGCTGCGTCACCGGCAGCAGCAATACAACTTGCAGGGCGCGGTGGCCTTTCTCGCCGTCATCACCTCGCTGTCGGTGATTTCGCTGGTGCTGCCGACGCTGACCAAATCGACGCCCGATGCCTCGATGACTCATTTGCAGGCGGTGGTGTTCGGCACGCTGACGGCGCTGCTCTATGGCGGCTTTCTGGTGATCCAGACCATGCGCCATCGCACCTTCTTCACCGAAACCCGCAGCGGCGCGGCGGACGACGCGCATGGTCACGCCGCCGATTATCCGATCTGGGTTCATGCCGTCGCGATGATCGCGACCTTGTTGCCGGTGGTGTTGCTGGCCAAGCCGCTGGCCAAGATCATCGACTTCGGCCTGGAGGAACTGCATGCGCCGACAGCGCTCGGCGGCATCCTGATCGCGGTGCTGGTGCTGTCGCCCGAGGGGCTGACGTCGTTTCTCGCCGCCAGCCGCAACCAGTTGCAGCGCTCGGTCAATCTGTCGCTCGGTTCGGCGCTGTCGACCATCGGCCTGACGATACCGGCGATGCTGGCGATCCATCTGATCACCGGCACGCCTTTGGAACTCGGGCTGACGCCGGTCGACGCGGTGCTGCTCGGGTTGTCGCTGTTCATCGCCAACATGACCTTTTCCGGTGCGCCGACCAACATCCTGCTCGGCGGCGTGCATCTGGTGCTGTTCGTGACCTTCGTCGTGCTGATCTTCAATCCGTGATGCGGCGCAACAGGCTGTCGCGTCGCAGCAATGCAGCAAGTTTAGGCAGGATGGCCGGCGTCGGACGACACCGGCGGCCAATGGAATCGTGTTAGCCTGACGCCGGATGTCGGGCAGGCGGCGATGATAATTCGTGACGGTCATCGGCATGGTCGGGGAAGGGGCGCGGCATTGGCCGTCGCGGCCTTGTTGCTGTTCGGCGTCGGCGCCCAGGCCGGTGATGACCGCCGTGACGACGTCGCCGGTGAAACGCTCAGCCGTTCCGGTCCGGCCAATCAGCCGTTGGTCGTTCGCGAACACGCCGGATGGGACAGCGATTGCGGCGCGATCGCGCCGCCGGCTTTGACGCTGGATGCGCCGCCGCGTCATGGCTATGTCTGCGCCCGCAGCGAAGACATCACGATCAAGGCGCTGTATCTCGGCACCGAGGCGCAATGCATCGGCCGGCGGGTGCGCGGCCTGCGGCTGATCTATCGACCGGATCTCGGTTTCAGCGGCGACGATCGCTGGCGTTATGCGGCGCTCTATCCGTCGTTGCGCCGCAGCGTGGCCGTCGACGTCACGGTGACCGGCGTGGCGCGCGCGCCGTCGGTCGCCGGTTCGGTAACGGCGAGCGTGACGGCGCCGTCGCATCAGCCGGCCGGCCCGGTGCCGGCCTGCGCCGATCTGATGTTCTAGGCGGGCGTCAGCCTTGCACGACGCGGTTGCGCAGCACGCCGATGCCGGAGATTTCGATCTCGACGCTGTCGCCGGGCTTGATGTTCTGCGGCAGGCCGTCGGTGCCCATCCACATTACGTCGCCCGGTTCGAGCGTGCAGTATTTCGAGACTTCGGCGATGTAGTCGGCGGTGTCGAAGATCATGTCATTGGTGGCGAAGCGGTCGGTTTCCCGGCCGTTGACGCGGATCACGGTTTGCATCGCGTTCGGGTCGAGGCCGGTGACGATCCACGGCCCCATCGGCTTGAAGGTGTCGCTGTTCTTGGCCCGCCATAGCGTGCGGTCGCTCTGCTGCCAGGTGCGTTCGCTGACGTCGTTGCCGATGGTCCAGCCGAAGACACAGTCGAGCGCCTGATCGCGCGAGGCGTTGCGGCAGCGCTTGCCGATGACCGCGACCAGCTCGCCCTCGTACTGGAATTCATCGCCGGCATCGGCCGGTTTGACGATGTCCTCGTCGTGAGCGATCAGCGCGTTATTGGCGCGGTAGCCGATGTCGGGCCGGCCCGGAAACACCGGCGCGGCGTTGCGAAGCTTCGCCATCTCGACGATGTGGTGGCGGTAGTTGACGCCGACGCAATAGAACGTTGGCGGCACCACCGGCACCAGCAGTTTGACGGCGTCGAGCGGGTAGGTCGCGCCGGTCGGCTGGAAATCGCCGAGCGGATTGCCGTCGACGGCCGTCACCTTGTCGCCGTCGACCATGCCGTAGCCGGTCCGATTGGCGGTTTGGAAACGGCACCAGGTCGTCATGGTCGTGGCCTCTGCGATGGTCGCGATAATGGTGTCCGCCGGCACGGGCGGTTTCGGCGGGCGGCAGACTAGAGCACCTTGGCGGCGTCCGGTGCAAATGCCGGTCGGCCGGGCTCTTGTTCAGCGAGGCGATGTCTTCATAATCGGCGGGACTTCCAGAAAGGACCGACAGCCATGGCGACACCGCCCCCCGTTGAATATGCCGATGCCTCGCCGGAGGTGCGCGCCGTCTATGATGACATCAAGGCGTCGCGCAACGTGCCGGACGTCAATAATTTCTGGAAATATCTGGCGCGCGATCCGGCGACCCTCAAGCGCACCTGGGAATCGATCAAGGAGATCATGGCGCCGGGTGCGCTCGATCCGCTGACCAAGGAGATGGTTTACCTGGCGGTGTCGGTCACCAACGGTTGCGCCTATTGCATCGCCAGCCACACCGCCGCCGCCCGCAAGGCGGGCATGACCGAGGCGATGTTTGGCGAATTGATGGCGGTCACCGGCATGGCCAATGAGACCAACCGGCTGGCCAACGGGTACCGGGTGCCGGTCGATCCGGCTTTCGCCACCTGACGCAAATTCGGCTGGTCATGCCTGTCGCGACCGATTATGAAAAATGGCGTGAGGGGGCAGGGAGTTTGCGACGATGATCAATCGGGCCTTGGTGACTAAGCTGATGTGCGTGGGGCTGGTCGCTGCCGTGATGCTCCCGGTGGGCACCATGCTGTACCCCTATGTCAGCGCCGATCTGACCGGGACCCAGTTCCAGGCGGTCGAAGCGGTGGTCAGCACCAGCCTCGGTTACGGCATTTTCGCCTTCCTCGGCTGAGCCGCCGGCCATCGACGCGTCCCCGGCGCCGGACTGGCGCCAGGGCTTTTCTTTCATCTTCGACAGTGCGCGATCAGCGCGCCGGCGGGCCGTTATCGGTGGCCGGCGCATCGAACTGCGACGGCGACGACGCGCCCGAGCCGGTCGTGCTCGGCGGCGGCGTCACGTTACGGATCGGGGCGCTGCCGGTGGTGATCGGCGCCGGGTTTGAATCCGGCGTGATGCTCGCGGTGTCGGTATAGCGGCCCGACCAGGCGGCAACGATGATCACGACCACCAGGATGACGCCGGCGGCGCCGGCAACCCAGCTCCAGACGGCGGTGGCGGGATCGCGGTCGAGGTCCGAACGGTTGAGGATCGGGTGCGGTGTGCCGGGTTCACCCATGCCGGGGTCGGGCGGGTGGCGATCGGAAAAACGGGGATCGGTCATGGCCTTCCTCCTCGATGTCACGACGCGGTTGTGAAGTCGTGCTGCGAAGGCAATTCGCCAACTGGGTGGCCGGTTCCGCATGACTTGTCGCAGGCGGGCGGCGGTCCGGGTTCCACCGCGCGATGCCGGCCCATCGCGATGCGCGGCCCAACCGCCAGGGCCAATCGATGGGCGGCCAAGCGATTTGGGTATGGGCGATCCGCGCGGCGATGAAAAGTGGACGGCGTGGTGGCCTGCCGGTTGTCTGGAATGCTATAGCCCGCGGGAACGCTGACCGATGTCCCGCCGGGCTTTGCCAAGCCCCATCATGCCGTTTCCGGACGGCCTTTCCGTTATCGTCGATGGGTTGATCATGCCTTTGAGCAAACTGGCTGTCGCGCTTGCGCCGCTACTGTTCGTTCTGCTGTGGAGCACCGGTTTCGTCGGCGCGCGTTACGGCTTGCCCTATATCGAGCCGATGACCTTTTTGGCCGTGCGCATGGGCTGCGTTGTCGTCGTGCTCGGCGCGATCGTTCTATTCGCCGGAGCCCGTCGCCTGAGCGGGCCGGAAGTCGGCCACAGCCTGGCGGTCGGCCTCATGGTCCACGGGCTCTATATCGGCGGCGTTTTTGTCGCCATCAGCCAGGGCGTGCCGGCCGGAATCTCGGCGCTGATCCCCGGCTTACAGCCGATCCTGACCTCGACCATCGCCAATCGCTTCATGGGCGAGGCCGTCAATCGCCTGCAATGGTTCGGCCTCGCGCTCGGCTTGATCGGCGTCGCCTTGGTCCTGCACGACCGGCAGATGGTGGCGGAAGGCTCGGTGCTCGGCTGGACCGGCAGCGTGGTATCGCTGCTCGGCATCACCTTCGGCACGCTCTATCAGAAGAGCTATTGCGGCGGCATCGACTGGCGTTCAGGCAATCTCGTGCAATATGCCGGCGCGACGGTTCTGTTTGTGACGTTGGCCTTCGGTTTCGAAACCCGCGTCATTCACTGGAGCCCGCAACTGATCTTCGCGATCGCCTGGCTGGTGCTGGTTCTGTCGGTCGCGACCGTCGGCCTGATGTATTGGCTGATCCGGCGTTCGGCCGCGACCGGCTTTGCCAGCCTGTTCTACCTGGTGCCGGCGGTGACCGCGTTGATGGCCTATCTGTTGTTCGGTGAAAAGCTCGACGCGCTGTCGATGGTCGGCATGGCGGTCTGTGCCATCGGCGTCGTGCTGGTCAATCGCGGCGCGACGGTCAAGCCGTCGGCCGGCAACGCGGCGGCATCCGTCGTGCCCGAAAGCTGACCGCTATTTCTTGCGCTCCAGCACCAGTTGGGTCTGTGTCACCAGCGCGCAGAGCTTGCCGTCGCCACGGGTGATCCGGGTCTGCCAGACCATGGTGGTGCGGCCACGGTGCAGCGGCGTGCACTCGGCATAGGCGATGTCGCCAATCGGCACGGCGGCGAAGAAATTGGTCTTGCTCTCGATCGTGGTGGTCGACTGGCCGTCCTTGAGGTTGGCCGTGGTCGCGGTGCCGCCGAGGTTGTCGGCCAGCGCCATGATCGCGCCGCCATGCATGATGTTGAAGCGGTTGTTGAGATCGGCGCGCACCGGCAGTTCGGCGGTGACGCGCTCGGGCGACACATGGGTAATCTTGATCCCGAGGAATTGCGCGAAGGCCGGCTGGTTAAAGGCGGTCTCGTTAACGTCGGTCATGGGCAGGAGGCTCCGGGCTGGTGACGGCCCGAGGTATAGGCCTGTGTCCGGCTTGGCAAGCGTCCGGCCTTGGCGGGCCGCGCGCGATGCGGCCGGCATGACAAAGGGCGCGAACCGTTGCGGTCCGCGCCCTCTGACATTTCATCCTGCGGAAAACGCCGCGTCGATGGCGACGTTATTTCGGCTGTGGCACGACGCGCAGATAGGGCTTCACCGTCTTGTAGCCTTCCGGATAAAGCTGCTTGGCTTCGTCATTGCTGATCGCGCTCGACAGGATGACGTCTTCGCCTTGCTTCCAGTCGGCCGGCGTCGCGACGCGGAACTTGGCGTTGAGTTGCAGCGAGTCGAGCACGCGCAAGATCTCGTCGAAGTTGCGGCCGGTGCTCATCGGATAGACCAGGATCAGCTTGATCTTCTTGTCGGGGCCGATGATGAAGACGTTGCGCACGGTCTGGTTATCGGCCGGCGTGCGGCCTTCCGAGGTGCCCGAGGTCGAGGCCGGCAGCATGCCGTAGGCCTTGGAAATCTTCAGTTCGGTGTCGCCGATCATCGGATAGTTCGGCGCGAAGCCGACCACGTCCTTGATGTCGACGGCCCACTTGGCGTGGTTGTCGACCGGATCGACCGACAGGCCGATGACCTTGGTGTTGCGCTTGTCGAATTCCGGCTTCAGGCGGGCGACGGTGCCGAGCTCGGTGGTGCAGACCGGGGTGAAGTCCTTCGGGTGCGAGAACAGCAGACCCCAGGAATTACCCAGCCATTCGTGAAAACGGATTTTGCCTTCGGTGGTGTCCGCCTCGAAGTCGGGCGCGGTGTCGCCAATAGCCAATGTCATGAAAGCCTCCAAATCGAGTTCGTGATGCGGTCCGGCGCTTAATATAGGGACCGGATCGTGGTGGGAATAGCTCCGACATTAAAGAGTATAGATGCCGTGCGGCGCGGGATTGACGGGGATCAAAGCCGGTGGCGCATTGGCCGGGCCGGGAAATAAATTCTCTGGCGGCGGTTGCCGCCGCAGCGCGGTCCGGGGCTAGGGTTGCGGCTTGTAGCCGTCGGTGAGGGTGTTGAGGAAGGCGACCACGTCGTCGATTTCGGCGGAAGACAGCGCCGGCTTGTCGCCGGGTTTGCCGCCGAACGGCGGTTCGGTGTTGAGATTGTCACGATAGCGCGCCGGCAGGTCATCATATTGATCGACCGTGCCATCGGCCTTGCGCGGATACCATTTCGCAGGGGCGGTGTCGCGCTCGACATAGAAGGTGACGGCCTGACGCAGGGTCTTGATGACGCCGTTATGGAAGAAGTTCCGGCGCAGCGCGACGTTGCGTAAGGAGGGCGTCCGGAACAGGCCGCAATAGTCGGTGCGCCCGGCAAAGTCGGTGCGCAGCGGTCCGCAGAGGCCGAGGTCGAAGAACCGCGGATCGGCGTTGGCGGGAATGGCGCGGTTGCGCGGCACGCCAATCGCGATCATGCCGAAGTCGGTGAACTGCGGCGGGGTGCCGTCATCGGCCGGCTCGCTGCGGTGGCAGTTGCCGCAATTGCCTTTGTCGGGGTCGTTGAACAGCGCCAGCCCGCGCGCTTCCTGTGGCGTCAGTTTGGTGCGGCCGGCGAGGTAGAAATCATATTTGCTGGTGTAGGGATAAAACTCGGCGGCGTTCTGCTGATAAACCTCGAGCGCTTCGGTCGCGGCGGCGAAAGTCTTGGCGTCGTCCTGCCATACGGCCGGGCCGAAGATCGCGGTGATATCGCCGGCGTAGCTGGCCTTGCGAAGACGGGCCGCCACCGCCGCCTCACTGTCATTGGCCATTTCGAACGGCGCCAGCAGCGGGAAGCGGGCCTGCTCGCGGGCGCGGTCGGCGCGGCCGTCCCAGGTCAGACCGCCGCTCGGGCCGTTGTCGATGCTGGCGTCGGCTTCGTCTTCGGACTCGTAATAGTGCTCGGTGAATTGCGGCGCCGCCTGCAGGTATTTCAGCGACGGCGTCGCCCGGAAGCCTGCCTGGGTCAGGTCCTTGCCGCCGAGCTGGACGGCCCGGTCGTTGCCGGGAGCAAAGCCGTGCTGCGGATCGTGGCAGCTGGCGCAGGCGAGCTTGCCGGAGCCGGACAGGCCGGGGTCGGCGAACATCTTGCGGCCGAGCGCTTCCAGCTTGGCGGCGCGGGCATAGGCTTGCGCGCGGGTCATGGCGAGTCCGCTGTCCGGCTGGCCGGTCGTGTTCTCGGCCCGGACGCCGGACCCGGCCAGAACGCCGGCAAGCGCCAACGCCGCTGCCATCAAAAGTCCGCGCCGGCCGTCTGGCGACACGCCAAGCTGCGGCTTAATCAGCACTATATGCCGAAGCATGATCGTCGGTCCGCGCCCTGGTTCCGATTGCAACTAATCGTCCTACCGTGCGCCGTCAGCATGACAGCATTCTGACAGGGAAAGCGGGCCTGCGGGCCTTCATCCAACTGCCATACAAGGCCGATAATCATCCCGCGTCATTCTGGCGCATACCCGCGTTTGCGGGTGTCGCGCGCGAGAGTGCTGTCCGCCGTTTCCAAATTCAATTGCCCCTACAAGGAGCCGCCTATGAAACGTTCTGTCGCGCTAATGGCCCTGCTGGCGGCCGGCTTGCCGGCGGCTTTGACCCCGGCGCAGGCCCAGACCCCCGGCCTGTCAGCGATCGATACCGTGGTCGTGATCTTCGCCGAGAACCGCAGCTTCGACAATTTGTATGGCAATTTCCCCGGCGCCAACGGCCTGCAGAACGTCACGCCGGCCAACTCGACCCAGCTCGATCGCGACGGCAGCGTGCTCAAGGAACTGCCCCCGGTCTGGAATAACCTGACCGCTAAGGGCGTGACGCCGGTGGTCACCCAGGCCCAGACCGAGCATCTGCCCAACAAGCCGTTCGCCATCGACGACCCGAAGGGCTTCAACACCCAGCTCGGCGTCACCACCCACGATCTCTGGCATCTGTTCTATCAGAACCAGATGCAGATCGACGGCGGCAAGAACGACAAGTTCGCCGCCTATGCCGATGCCGGCGGTCTGGTGATGGGTCACTATGATGGTTCGAAGCTGCCGCTGTGGAATATCGCCAAGGACTATGTGCTGGCCGACAACTTCTTCCAGGGTGCGTTCGGCGGTTCGTTCCTCAATCACTTCGAGCTGGTCTGCGCCTGCGTGCCGGTCTATCCGAACGCCGACAAGAGCCCGGCCAAGGATCTGATCGCGGCGGTCGAGCCCGATGGCGTGTCGTTGACACTGGCCGCCAATTCGCCGAAGTCGGCGCTTGAGGGCATCCCGAAGTTCGTGCGCAACGGCCAGATCTCGCCGGACTTCTATGCCGTCAATACGATGCAGCCGCCGTATCAGCCGAGCAACAACAAGCCGGCGCCGGAAGGCGACAAGCGCTTCGCCGATCCGTCGAAGCCGAATACGCTGCCGCCGCAGCATGACGTCACCGTCGGCGATCTGCTCAGCCTGAAGGGCATCTCCTGGGCCTGGTATGCCGGCGCCTGGCAGGCCGCTCTCGACGGCAAGAACGCTAAGCCGGTGCCGAACTTCCAGTTTCACCACCAGCCGTTCAACTTCTTCGCTCAATATGCGCCGGGGACCCAGGCGCGCGCCGACCATCTCAAGGATGGCGGTCTGGGCGGCGTCGAGTTCATCAAGGCGATCGACGACGGTCACTTGCCGCAGGTCACGTTCTACAAGCCGCAGGGCAACCTGAACGCCCATGCCGGTTACACCGATGTGATGTCGGGCGACCGGCATATGGCCGACGTCATCGCCCATCTGCAGAAGAGCCCGCAATGGCCGCATATGCTGATCGTGCTCACCTATGACGAAAACGGCGGCTTCTGGGATCATGTCGCGCCGCCGAAAGCCGATCGCTGGGGCCCGGGCTCGCGCATTCCGGCGCTGATCGTCTCGCCTTTCGCCAAGAAGGGCACCGTCGATCACACCCAGTATGACACCACCTCGATCCTGCGCTTCATCACCAAGCGTTTCGATCTGCCGGAACTGCCGGGTCTGGCCAAGCGCGACGCTGCGCTGCGCGCCAACGGCCTGCCGCCGATGGGCGATCTGACCGCGGCGCTGTCGCTGCCGCAGTAGTGACCGCGGAGGCTGCCGGCCGGGGCGGTTTTGCCCCGGCCGGTGGTCGCGCCTAGAGTGACGGCGGCGGAAGGAGCCGGCGTCGCGTGATGGAATTCGATCAATCGTTATCGCGACTGGCGGTCGCGCTCGGCATCGGGCTGTTGATCGGCCTTGAGCGGGGCTGGAAAACGCGAGAGGTCGTGGGCGGTCGGCGCGCCGCTGGCGTTCGCACCTTCGCGCTATGCGGCACGCTCGGCGGCATCGTTGCCGCATTGGCCCAGGTGGTCGGCACGGCGGTTGGCGCTGGACTGGTGCTGGGTCTCGGCTTTGCCGTTTATGCCACGATCTTCGCGCTGCTGCAGCGTGATGCCGACCGCGCCGCCGGCAGCTTTTCCGCTACCACCACCATCGCCGGCCTGTTGACCTTCGCGCTTGGCGCTTTCGCGGTGGCCGGTGACGCGCGGATCGCGGCGGCGGTCGCGGTCGCCACCGCCGGCATCCTGGCGGCGCGCGGCGAAATCCACGGCTGGATTGCCCGTGTCACCTGGCCCGAACTGCGCTCGGCGTTGGTGTTGCTGGCGATGACCTTCATCGTCCTGCCGGTGGTGCCGGATACGAAAATCGGGCCGGACGGCGGCGTCAATCCGCGCGAGGTCTGGCTGATCGCGATCGTGCTCGCCGGCGTGTCGTTCCTCGGCTATGCGGCGGTGAAATGGCTGGGCGCGCGGCGCGGCGTTCTGCTGGCGGCCGTGGCCGGTGGGTTGGTGTCGTCGACGGCTGTGACCATGACCAGCGCGCGTCGTGCCGCCGCCGGCGAAGCTGCGCCGGTGCTGCTGGCGGCGGGCGTCGCGGTGGCGACCGCGGTGTCGTTCATCAGAGTTGCGGCGATTATCGCGGTGATGCAGCCGAGCCTGTTGCCCTTGATCGGCCCGGCGCTCGGCGCGGCGGCGGCAGTGGCGGTTGTCTATGCGGTGGTCACGGTGCGCTGGCGCGGCGGCGCGGGCATCGAGGGCGTTACCAAGGCGCCGGGCGAGGGAGGGCCTGTCCCCTCCGAGGTCGCGTTCCGCAATCCGTTCAGCTTCTGGCCGGTGGTCGGCTTCGCGATCTTTCTCGCCATCGTCATCGTGCTGGGCCGGATCATTGGCGAGACCTTTGGCGCCGGAGGGGCCTTGCTGGGCGCGGCCGGACTTGGCCTGGCCGACGTCGACTCGGTGACGATTTCGCTGGTGCGTCTGGTGCCGGCGCCGCTCGGGCCGGTCAGCGCCAGCGTTGCGATCCTGGTCGCGGTCGCCAGTAATATGGTCAGTAAACTGGCGCTGGCGGCGGGGCTTGGCCGTGGCCGCTTTGCCGCCGAGGTCGCCGCGATGACCGTGGCCTGCTGGTTGGCGGGCCTGACCGGCCTGGCCGCCGCCCTGGGGATCGGCCAGCTCCCGCATTGACATTTCGCTGCGCTGCCGCAAAGTTTAAGCGTCGGTTCCGGGCAGGAAAAACATAAGCATGTTCAAGCGCATCCTGATCGCCAATCGCGGCGAAATCGCCTGCCGGATCATCAAGACCGCGCGTCGCATGGGTATTGAGACGGTCGCGGTTTATTCCGAGGCCGATAAGGACGCGTTGCATGTCGAAATGGCCGACACCGCCGTTTTGATCGGACCGCCGGCGGCGGCGCAAAGCTATCTGGTGATCGACAAGATCATCGCGGCCTGCAAGGAAACCGGGGCCGAGGCCGTTCATCCCGGCTATGGCTTTTTGTCCGAGCGCGAGGCCTTCCCGACGGCTTTGCAGGATAACGGCATTGTCTTCATCGGCCCGAACCCCAAGGCGATCGCCGCCATGGGCGACAAGATCGAGTCGAAAAAGGCGGCGGCCGCGGCAAAAGTCTCCACCGTGCCGGGCCACCTCGGCGTCATCGCCGATTACCTCGAGGCGGTGCAGATCGCCAACGACATCGGTTATCCGGTGATGATCAAGGCGTCCGCCGGCGGTGGCGGCAAGGGCATGCGCATTGCCTGGTCCGAATCCGAAGTGATGGAAGGCTTTGCCCGCTCGAAGTCGGAAGCCAAGTCGTCATTCGGCGACGATCGCATGTTCATCGAGAAGTTCATCGTCGATCCGCGCCACATCGAAATCCAGTTGCTGGGCGACAAGCACGGCAATGTCATTTATCTCGGCGAGCGTGAGTGCTCGATCCAGCGCCGCAACCAGAAAGTCATCGAGGAAGCGCCGTCGCCGCTGCTCGATGAGGCGACGCGTGCCAGGATGGGCGAGCAGGCGGTAGCGCTGGCGAAAGCCGTCGGTTACGACAGCGCCGGCACCGTCGAGTTCGTCGCCGGCCAGGACAAGAGCTTCTTCTTTCTGGAAATGAACACCCGGCTGCAGGTCGAACATCCGGTCACCGAACTCATCACCGGGATCGATCTGGTCGAGCAGATGATCCGGGTCGCGGCCGGTGAAAAGCTGTCGATCAAGCAAAGCGACGTGAAGCTGACCGGCTGGGCGGTCGAAAGCCGGGTCTATGCCGAGGACCCTTATCGCAACTTCCTGCCCTCGACCGGGCGGTTGACACGCTACCGGCCGCCGGCCGAGCGCACCGCCGCCGGCATCACCGTCCGCAACGATACCGGCGTCTACGAAGGCGGCGAGATTTCGCTGTTCTACGATCCGATGATCGCCAAGCTGGTGACCCACGGTCCGACGCGGGCCGAGGCGATCGAAGCGCAAGGCAATGCGCTCGATGCTTTCGTGATCGACGGCATTCGTCACAACATTCCGTTCCTGTCGGCCTTGATGGCGCATCCGCGCTGGAAGTCCGGCGCGCTGTCGACCGGCTTTATCGCCGAGGAATTCCCGGAAGGTTTTCACCCACAAGTGCCCGACGGCGAACGCGCCGAGGTGCTGGCCGCGGTCGCTGCCGCGCTCGATCATGTGCTGGGCGAGCGCAAGCGCAATATCTCCGGGCAGATGACCGGCCGCGCCGTTGTGCGCGAAGGTAGCCGCGCGGTCTGGCTCGGCGACATGGAATACAAGCTTGAGGTCAAGCGCGAGAACGGCACGATCGCCGTGCGCTTCCCGGATCGCGCTACGTCCGAAGTGCTGCATCTGGCGTCGGACTGGAAGCCGGGCGACTTCCTGTGGAGCGGCACGATCAATAGCCATCCGGTGGCGGTGCAGGTGCGCCATTTGCCGAACGGCTTTGCGCTGTCCTATCGCGGCGTCGAGAGCAAGGTCTATGTCTATACCGAGCGCGAGGCGGCTTACGCCCGGCTGATGCCGGTCAAGAAGGCCCCCGACATGGGCAAGTTCGTGCTGTGCCCGATGCCCGGTCTGGTGGTCTCTATCGCGGTCAGCGAAGGCCAGGAGGTCAAGGCCGGCGAGACTGTGGCTGTGGTCGAGGCGATGAAGATGGAAAACGTGCTGCGCGCGGAAGTCGACGGCACGGTCAAGAAGATCAACGCCAAGCCGGGTGACAGTCTGGCGGTCGACGCGGTGATCGTCGAATTCGCCTGAGGAGCGGGTCTTACCGCTTCACCGTCTTTTGGCCGTGCAGGAAGCCCTTGGCCAGCGCATGGTAGATGCCTTCCGGGCAGACGACGCGCGAGCAGGCATAGGCGATCACCGAGGCGGTCATCACCGGCACGACCATCGCGTGATTGTCGGTCATTTCGGTGACGATGACGAAGGCGGTGATCGGCGCCTGCACCACGCCGGCGAAGTAAGACACCATGCCAAGGATGATGATCGGGCCGACCGGCGCGCCTTGGAAGAAATGCGCGACGTTGCTGCCGATGCCGGCGCCGACGGCCAGCGACGGCGCGAAAATGCCGCCGGGAATGCCGCTGACCGCGGTCAGCGACGTCGCCAGGAATTTCAACAGGCCGTAGCTTTCCGGCAGGGTCTGGCCGTTTTCGAGCGCGGTCTTTACCTGCTCGTAGCCGGTGCCATAGACCAGATCGCCGGAGGCCAGTCCGCACAGCGCGACGCCGAGGCCGCAGCCGATCGCGAGCCAGATCGGATATTTCTTGAAATGGCGGCCGATCACGCCCGGCACGCCGCGCGCCATGACGATGACGAAACGGCTGAATAGGCCGCCGGCCAGGCCGCCGATAACGCCGCAGACCGGAATGGCGATCCAGTCGGCGCCATTTTGCAGGACGACCTTGGTGCTGCCGAAATAGGTGTAATCGCCGACGAGGGCCAGCGTGGTCAGGCCGCCGGCGATAACCGCCGAGATGATCAGGCCGCTGGCACGCACTTCGAAACTGCGGCTCATTTCCTCGATGCCGAACACGATGCCGGCAAGCGGCGTATTGAAGGCGGCGGCAACGCCTGCGGCGGCTCCGGCCAGCACCAGGCCCGGCTGGCGGCGCAGCGACATGCCGCCCGCGGCGAACATGATCGAGGCGCCGACCTGCACGGTCGGGCCTTCACGGCCGGCGGAAGCGCCGCACAACAGGCCGAGCAGCGTCAGCAGTACCTTGCCAATGGCGATGCGGATCGAGACCAGCCGCGCGCGGTCGGCGTGTTCGGTCAACTGCCGCGCCGCGATCGCCTGCGGGATGCCGCTGCCCTGCGAATTGGGGAAATAACGGTTGGTGAGAAACACCGATAGGCCGAAGCCGGCCGGCGTCACCAGGAGGGCGGCGTAGCGCCAATGTTGGATCAGGAGCGCGAAGGCTTGCTGAACCCAGTCGGCGCAGATCGCCAGTCCGACCGCCGCGACGCCGACCATGATGCCACCGAGCAGGAAAATCAGCCGGCGTTGTCCTCGCGCCGACATGACCTTCATCAGGCGAATGTGGCGGCCGTGTATCGGTAAATTCATCGTCGGCGATCTTGGCAGGTTTGGAAACGAGGCAGGCGGGCGGGCAGCGGGCCGGATGGCAATGTCGGGTGCCGGCAAGGCGGCACGGCGACGGAATGAGGCGCTTGCTGTCAGGTTGCTGTAGGTCAGACGTTGCGCAGGAGCAAGGGCTAATGAGGGCAGGTGCCCGGCGTCTGGCGCAAGACTGGTGCAAGACTGGCGCAAATGCAGCACTTTGTTGATCGTAAAGGTGCCGGGTCGGGTCAATCGTGCCGGGGCCGGCGAATTCTGGTAGATCTGTGCCATGACGCTTTATTTCGCCTACGGCTCCAATATGCAGCGCGCCGCGATGCAGGCCCGTTGCCGGGATGCCCGGGCGATTGGCGTCGCGACGCTGCGTGGCTATCAGTTCTTCATCGGTCGCGAGGGCTGGGGTTCGGTGCGGCCGAAAAGCGGCGGCATCGTTCATGGCGTGCTGTGGCAGGTGACGCCGCGCGATCTCGCGGTCCTGAACGCTTATGAGCTGCTCGACAAGGGCCTTTACGACCTGCGGACCTTGCCGGTGCGCGCCGCGACGCGCCATGTCAGCGCCCTGATCTATCTGTTGCGGCGGCGTCAGACGGGCACGCCCAAACCGGGCTATGCCGAGCTCTGCGCGGCGGCGGCGCGCGAATGGAATTTTCCGGCGGACTATGTAGGGTCGCTCGAACGCTGGTCGGTGTCGCGCTAGACCGGCAGTCGTGTCATCGGCGTGACGGATCGGGGGAGTGCGGTCGGGTGAGTGAGGTTATCGTCCATGTGATCGCCCGCGGCCGGGTTCAGGGCGTCGGCTACCGCGCCTTTGTCGAGCGGGAGGCGCTCAAACGCGGGCTGGAAGGCTGGGTCCGCAACCGCCGCGATGGCACTGTTGAAGCCGTGTTCAAGGGGGAGCCGGACAAGGTCGAGGATATGATCGACGCCTGCCAGCGCGGGCCCTTCACCGCCCAGGTCGAAGGAATTAACCGGCGCGATGGCGTGGCCGCCGATCTCAAATCGCGGCTGCCGGGTCAGAGTTTCTCGGTGCTGGCGACGCTCTGACCGGGGCCGTGATGGCCGGTTGCGCCGAACAGGCCCTCGAATTCGCGGCGCAGCTCCATGTCGACTTCCGCCATTGAAATCGGAACGCCGAGGTCGGCCAGCGACGTCACGCCATAGCGTGACGCGCTGATGCCGCAGGGCACGATACCGGCGAAATGCGACAGGTCGGGATCGACGTTGATGGCAATGCCGTGCAGGGTCACCCATTGTTTGACCCGGATGCCGAGCGCGGCGATCTTGTCCTCGACGCCGTCGCCAAGTACCGGGGCTTTGTCGGGCCGGCGGACCCAGACGCCGATGCGATCCTCGCGTCGTTCGCCGCGCACGTTGCAGGCGGCGAGCGTGCGGATAATCCATTCCTCCAGCGAGGCGACGAAGCGGCGGACGTCCGGCCCGCGCTTGCGCAGGTCGAGCATCACGTAGCCGACTCGCTGGCCTGGTCCGTGATAGGTCATCTGGCCGCCACGGCCGGAATCGAACACCGGAAAGCGGGCGTCGAGTACGTCGGCGCGCGAGGCCGAGGTGCCGGCGGTATAAAGCGGCGGATGCTCTAGCAGCCAGACCAGTTCCGGCGCCGTGCCGGCGGCGATTGCCGCCACCCGCGCGTTCATTGCCGCGACCGCGTCCTCGTATTCGACCGGAGAATCGCTCACTTGCCATTCAACCGTCGCGGAACCGGCCGGCAGCGGCATCCCCAAATTCAGCGTGTCGCGCATCTTAACCAACCGTTAACCATAGCGTGGTGGTGTCGGGGCGGGGCCCCGGTTTCCGAGAGGGCATGACAGGAAGTTGGGCATTTGGCCACATTCGACAAGGTATCCATCGACATAACCGTCGTGCTGGGCACGACCTTGATGCCGATCCATCAGGTTCTCCGGCTGGGCCGCGGCGCCATTATCGAGCTTGAGTCCTCGGAGGACGATGCCGTCAGCATCCTGGCCAACAACCTGCCGATCGCCAAGGGTACGGTGGTGGTCAACGGCAACCGGATCGCCGTCGAGGTTGGCGAACTGCTGCCGCGCCCGTCCAATATGCGCTGAAGCGCCGATTTTAGCGCCGGGAACGGGCCTTACGGGGCCTTGTAACGGTTTGAAGGCGCGGTGAAATTCCCACCGCCCAAGGCCGGGAGAACGGCCGTTGGCTCTTGTCCCGACAATTACTATTTGATACACGGACCCCCGTCGTGAGGGTGTCAGGTCCGTTTGACGGGTTTGTCGTCCCTTTGAGAGCACGATCCCGAAAAGTGCCTACCGGCTTTCGGAACTGGTCGTGCTGGCTATCGACAATGCGGCCGTGGCGGAATTGGTAGACGCACTGCCTTGAGGTGGCAGCGGGTAAAACCGTGGAAGTTCGAGTCTTCTCGGCCGCACCAATATTTTCTAAATATGATAATTAAATCAATTGCTTAGCAATAGTCAGGGTGACGTGATCCACTCCCGCGCCCACCTTAATTGCCCTGGTCGTCCGATGCCGTTGACCCGGTAGCTGGCGACTTTCGTGCCAATAGGTGAGGGGCCGGCCGATCCGCCGCGACCCGCGAGATCGGAAGCGGCGAACTCTTAAACGCTGCTTTTCACTAATTGAAATCGCGGCCCCCTGCGAGCATCCTTTCGCTGATAGGCGTCGGGAAGTGGGTGCAGGTGGGCCGCGACAATTGAAATGATACCCGCCTCGACGGCAAATCTCAAGGGTTGTGCCGGATAGCTTGGTGACATAGCGCCAATCCCGCAATGCCGCTCAATCAAATCAAGAAGCCCTGATAAACAAAAAGATCTCTAATCGAATGGCTTTGTTGTCTATGGGGACAAAAGATAATTGCAAATGACTCCCAGCCCCGAATCAGGGCACTGGGTGGAGTTATTCAAAAATATGCGACCGCGTAATGCGTGATCTTCAAATCCTGAGGGGAATTAGACCTACCCACGGAGCGATTCGCAATGCCTTTGCAGTTGGATATTCCTGACGAATTTTTTGATCCAAAGCCTTTCTATCCATCTCGCGCATCCGCTGAAGCAGTTCTGCGAGAAATAAAAGAGCACATCAAGCAGACTGGAGAACCGCATACTTGGCGGCATCACACGCACTCGAAGCCGGTCACCGGAGCCCGCATAGTCTATTTGGGCACCTTTGACTTACCGCCGAGCCACCAGGCGGCAGACCGGCATGCGCCGTGTCCGTGCTGTTCTCCACGAGCGCCAAAATTCTCCCACAAAGGTAAAATTGCATGGTTTCCCGACGAGCATGTTATCCGAATGATTGGGCCAGAGTGCTTTCAGACCCTAAATCCTGAAGGCCATTGGGAAGCCGTCGCGCAATTTGATCGCGAGGAATCAGAGCGGCGCACAATCGACTATCTAATCAAGAATCTACATCTAGCGGTCGGTGCCCGGAAAATTATCGAGCAGTCCAACCCAACCCTTGAGGCAATCGACCATGCTCATGCGACCCTCCAGAACCGCTTAAGCGACGTAGCGCATATCGACATCTGGCGTCACGTCGGCCGCGGCGTTCTGAATGTCAATGTAACTGGCCGTCGTATGCGCCGCTCAAGAGACGGGTCTGAACAGATCGATGAGTTCCTTGACATCCGACCGTTATTTGAGTTTCCCAGTCACCATATGTTCAGTCCAAAAACGTCCCGTCTACATTCGCGCATGAAGGCATGCGCTACCCGCCTCGGCTTTGTCGATTTCGGAGACGAATTGCAAGAGCGCGTCCGAACAATGGCGCAAGAAGATCGGGCAAAGTCAGCACGCATCCTGTCCAACGGCCTATCGACCGCCAGTACTATCTTCGAGGAAGCGACTAGCATTCGAAACGGCTTTGCACCAATGGGCGTCGCCGCACTGAAGGGATGGACAAAGCATGAAGGGTGCCCGATCCATCTGTATATCAATGGCGACAACAATAATTTCTACGTTGGCAAAGACGAAACCCAAGCCATGAGAATCGAACTGCCACCGGCATTTTGGCATCCGTTTGGGGAAATTCCAAAGATTCCAACCGTCACTTCATGGAGTGGTGCCGAATGATGGTTGCTACGGTTACCAGCGCCGTCGCTGACAGATCGCGCGAGCCTTGCTTATTGGACGGGTACATTATCTGTTTGTTGCGCTAAAGACCGGAGCCCGACCGTAAGTCCGGGATGTCGGTCTAGGCTCCGTTCGCGACCTACGCCGTCGCCCTCTCGATATTGCAGTTGCCTGCGTCGATAACGTCGGCGAGCGCGGCGGCCAAGTCGAGTGCGGCGGCGCGCGCCCTGGCAATCAGCGCATTGCGCGAATGCACCCCATCTAGGGAATTGGCGATTTCCAGGGCGTCAAACTCAAGGCTGTTAAGGGTCGCGGCGGCCATTGGTCAATCTCCGTGTGGTCGTTTCCAATGAGCGAATCTTGCCACGGATAAAACGGCGTGTCTGCGGTTAAGATCGCAACGCTTGTTGTGATATTCGCAACACCGCCGCATTCGGCCAGCGCGCACTACCGGTAAGGCTTTCGCCTTAAGCAGCATACCGCGCCGCGACCGCTGCGGAACGCGCCACAGCCGGCATTGAGATTGTCAGTTTAAACGGGAAGACAAGCGCGGCTCGCTGTTGGCTTCCACCACGGCAACGATATCGATGGACCGCCGAAGCAGACCTTGCACTTGCTGGCGATACCAGGGCTCAAATGTCCCGGCCTCTCCGCTATCGGCCACGGCAAGGGCGGCGCTCGCCAAAGAGATTGTTTGAGCGAGCGCCGATAGGTCCTTTCGGTCGCTCAATGCGGCCTCGATAAGCTTGCGCTGGAATGTTTCATGGCCGTCCGGCAGGCAGATCACGAGATTGAGCGCCGCGCGCGTGTCTTCCAACATCGCATCGGCGTGCGTCCGTATCGTCTTGTCGCTGCTCATTTCACACCTTTCTTGATTTGCGGAACAACCATGCCATCGATCAGCCACCGCCAATACGGTAGGCTGGCGTAAGGCGTCAGCCTGCGCATGGTCGAAATGTCGCTTTCAGTGACAGGGCGACCATCGCCGCCGGCCGCCCGCTCCATGTTCGCGAGCGCGAGCCCGATCATCGATACCGTGTCGGTCGCTAAGCCGAACGTAGGACCGGCAAGAGCGCCCGGCACAGACCGAATAGCAAACCGGCTTGCTGGCTGCTTTTGGCTCCTGGTCGGGAACATCGCGGCTGTGCCTCGATAGATGCCCGGTGCGCCGGCCTTCTCCAGCGCGTTGTTAATCTCGAACGCGACTGAGAAAATGCCGGATCGGTCTAGACCTTCCGCGATCCAGGTCCCTGGATTGTTGGAAATCTCCCGGCCACTTTCGAGCTGCTTGAGCATGTAAATAAATGCGCCGATTGTCGCCATGCCGACGACACCGCCGACAAAGCGCCCCGTGTCCTCTTGCAAGCCACGGATCAAAACCCGCTGGTTTGACGCAATGGCAAAGCTCTTGAACTGGCCGAGCGCGCGACCGACTGGCGTGCTCATGAACAGCGGTACATCACCGTGGCCCTTGGTCACGATCACGCTGTCAACGTCCTTGTTGATGGCCGCGCGATAGGCATGCCGCAGGAAAACCGCAGCCGGGTCGTCTCCCCACTTCTCGGTATTCGCCACGCGCACGCCTTCAAGCGTCTCGCCGTGCTCGCCGAATAAGCGCCCGAGGCTTTCGGCCCGCTCCTGGCCGATGCCGAGGAAGCCCATATAGGCGCGCTCCGAGGGCGGTAGCGATTTAAAGCCCTTCGCCGCAGCAGCCTCAGCATTCTTTAAAATGCGGTTTTGCACCATCGTTGAAGTGATTTCCTTGTGAAAATCGTTCCAGTGCAACAGTCCCGTCATCCGCGTGAAGCCAGTCGCGGCGTTCTGCAAAAATCGCTCAAACGGCGAGTTCATAGCGTGCGGGTCGGTGATTTCCGCCATGGTCGCGAGGCGCGAGGCCAGCACTTTTTCGGAGATCGCGCCGGCAAGCTTCGCCTCCTGCCGGGACATCTTTAGCGCCTTCGCATTGCGAATGAGCGGCCCAAGGCCGTCGCTCATATAGGCGGTTAGGCCGTGAACCATGGCCGGCCGCACGGCATCCGAAAGCGAGGCGACAAGCACGCCGCCAAGCGCCCGCATGTAATTGAAAATCCCAACAGCGGCGAGCGTCCTAGCCCATCCGGTGTGCTGGATTTCCGGCCGATAGTTGCCGCGAAGCATGTCCCGCACGGCTTCGATGTCGCGGATATCGGCTTTCTCGCGGCTGTTCAGGTTCTTTAGTTGTTCGGCTCGCTGCGTTGCGGAAATCGCACCATTGGCTTCGACCGCCTGCCGCAGATCGGCATATTCCTTGCGGATCGTATCGACCGGCCCCTTCATGGTCGGATCGCCGAAGCGTTCGGATAGCTCGATGTCTGCCGACATGATCCGGGCATAACGCCTGCCGACAAACTCGGCATCGTTGTCAAGGAACCGCTCTACCAGATCGTCGGGAATGTTAAACGTCCGTTCTTTGAGCGGGCCGCGTTTTGTCACGACCAGATCGGTCGGCACACTGCCGTCGATGCCGCGCCCGGTCACCTTGGCGAAAATGTCGTCAACGATCTCGTTAAGATAGGCGGCGCGATCCGCCTCGCTGAGAAAATCGAAGCGCCCGCGCTGTTGTGTTTCGGCAATATCCGATCCGAGCTTAGCCGCACGCTGCCGATCCATGTCCAGCAGAACCCGGCTGACATTCTGCGCTATGCCGCGCACGGCGGCGGCAACGTCCGTCACCGGCTTGCCGGGGTCGGCCCCGGCTTGGCTGAGCGCCTGCATCAGCCGGTCGAAGTCGCCGGCCTTGCGCGCGGCCTCCCGATCAGTCGCACGCACCACGCGGGAGCCGCGAAGATCGTCGGCCAGAGCTTCCAACAAATCCCGCGCGGCAGGCCGTGCGATATTCGCGCCGGTATCGCCGATGAAGCCTTCCTGCCACGCCCGCGAGGCGATTTCGTCAAGCCCAACGCCGCCTTGCGGATTGGCCGTGCCTCGGAGAGATTTACGAATGAGGCCCGGAACCTGCTTTGCCTCAGGGAACGCCGAAGCGAGGTCACCGGCAGGATCGTGGATGCCGTCTTTGCCCAGGCCGCGCAGCCATTCGGCCAAGCCCTGCGGCGCTTGCGGGCGCTCACCGAAGCTTGTACGCTGCAAAACCTCAGACACGGCGTTGGCGTCAACTTCATCGAGCCAGACGCCGCCGTTTGCCCGCTGGCTTGCGGCTTCCTCGCGCCGCATGATGCCAAGATCGAGCTTGTCCTTTTCCTGCCGAAGCTTCGACGCGCGCGCCTCGACCCGCGAGGCGTCGGCTTTTTCGGCCGCGCTTAGCGAGCCTTCAAGCCAGCCGCGAACGACCTTGCGAAACTCGCCCTCGTTGGCTTCGATGGCCGGCCGGTTCCACATCCTCGAAAAATAGCTGGCCGCCGTGTTCACACTTACATCGGCCGGCAAGAGACCGGCAGAGACGGCGCGTTGCTTAAGCGGCTCGATCACATGCGAACGCCACGCCGTCGCCGCTTCGGTGACGCCGGGAATGTCGCTCTTGTCGCCACGCCGCATGGCCTGACCGATGGCGTCTCGAAATTCCTTGCGCGTGATGACATTGCCGGCCTTCCGCGCATTGAAATAAGCCGTCTCTTGCGCCTCTAGCGCCTGGGTCACCGCGCCCCTGGTGTATTCGAGCATGGACGTTTCGGCCGCCGGATCGCCCGCGCCTTTCAGGTTCTTTTTCAGATAGACCGGCGTGTCCATCATCTTTGAGGCGATGTCGCGAACGGCTTGCGAAGGGCTGTGCAGGGTCCGCAACAGTGGGTTTAACTGCGCCGTCGCCTTCGCGACCTTCGATGCCGCCGCGCCCGCGATGCTCAAATCGTCCAGGGCGTCTTTCGGAACGGCCGCCGCGCCCACGCTCTGCGGTGCGGCCATTTCGGTAAGCTCCTTGTGAAGAACATCGGTCGCGGCGTCAAAATCCGGCGCGGCGGCTTTCTTCACAACGGAGGCGGCGCGGCCGGCTTCGACGCCATTCATGATCCGACTTGCGCCCGCACCCAACAGCCCGCCAAGGACCGCCGCGCCGCCGATGTTGGCAAGGCTTTCGCCGGGCGTCCGCAATTCCTGGGTCGCCTGCAATCCAGCCTCTTGCACGGACGCCGCAGCCGCTGCGGCTCCACCAACTGACAGCGCCGTCTTGCCGAGGGCATAACCGCCGCGCGCGCCTTCTACGAAAGCGCCGCCCGGCAACATGATGGTCGGGTCCAAGAGTGTCGCGCCCATCGTCAATGCGGTGCGGGTCAACCAACCGGACGCAGCGAGCGTTTTGCGGTCGCGCGTCTCCTGGTCGATTTGCGCCTTCATGGCGCTGGCGGCTCTGGCGTTAAAGACGTTTTCAAATCGATCGATATGGTCTTCATAGCCTTTGATGTCGTTGAAGACGTTATAGTTGCGGTCGATTTCGTGAATGCCTTCATCCATCGACGTGCGGAGTTTTTCCGAGGTCAGCACCGAACCGATGATGTTGTCTTGTCGGAAGGCCGCGCCCGCCGATTGCAGAAATGTGGGCCCATCAAGTGGAACCTCGCCAATCCGAAGCGTTTCCTTGGGCGGCAACGGGGCAGTTTCATCGAACGGCATTACGGCTGCTCCCTCAGGTCAACGCCAAGGGGCAATTGCCGCATTGCGCGTTCGTTGGTCATTTCCTCGAACCGCATGTTGCGGTCGCGGTTGCGCTCGGCTTTGGCCTTTCGAGCCGCAACCACTTCCTCCCGTGACGGCGGCACAGCGGAAAACGGCAGCCGGAACCGATCAAGGATACCCTTGCTGTCACGATACCAAACCTCATAGCGGGGCATCTTGCCGGCCGAGAAATCCTGATCGGTCAATAGGTCGGCTTTGAGGTAGACCTCCTTGGACTTGACGCCGGCCGCCGCCAGTTCTGTTTTCAACTGATCGCGAATGTAGCCATGCGTCCCGTCAATCCCGGCAGGATAGGTCACCTCAGGCGGCAATCGGGAGACGATGCCGCGCCCGGCGATAGCAAAATCGGATACGCCATAGCGCCTCTTGAACCTATCGGTAGCGAGCGCCTTGGCGGTGTCCTGATTGCCCGCCGCGTCGTATAGGCTTTCTTCAAGCATGTCCCGGTAGTCCGCAACCATCGCAGCGGACTGCATCGGCGTCTCGCCTAGCTTCGGATCGAAACTGAAAAGGCCAGGATCGAAGATGTCACGGACGTTGCTTTCGGTCGCCTGATCCTTGACGAACTTCTTGACCGGATCGCTTTGCATAAGCGCCACGCGCTCCCGTGCCTTCTCAGGGTCACGCGCTGCAATGATGTTCTGCGCCGCCGCAGCCGGCGACATGCCAACCTTATTTGTCAGGTGGGAGAACATGACCGCCGTGTCGCGCACTTGCTTGCCACCGTCGCGCCGCTCAAGCGCCGCTGGATCAATAGCGTAAAGCCTTGCCGCAAGCTGTGCCGAATTGGCTACAGCGCTGACCGACTGGCTCGCCAGATCGCCACGGATCGCATTGATAACCGGCTGCGGCACGCTGCCGGACTGCCGCACGAGATTGTCGAGCGTGGCGCTGACATGGTCTTTATCGACGGACGACGAAAGCGCGCCCCAAACATTATCGACCAGCTTCTTCCCGCCACTGCTATACGGGTCGATGGCGAATTGACCGGCCTGAAAAGCACCAATGGCATGGCGAGTTTCGAGTGCATCACTGAATTTTGACGCATAGGAACCCAGCAATGCAGCCTTGTCGCCGTTATCAAGGGTCTGATCGTCAAGGATTTGCTGCCGGGTCAGGGTTGCATCTTCCTGGGCAATTCGGAGTTTATAGTCGTCAACGGTCGCCAGCCGGCGCGCTTTAAATTGGGCCGCTTCCTGAGTCTCGGCTTGTGCGATGCCAGATGCTGCGACCTCGCGAATGCGGGTCGCATAGTTCGCCGGCAATTCAGATAGTAGCTTTTCCACGCGAGGCGACAGCGGAACGCCGCTGATTGTACCGGAGCTAGACTTGCTCCCGCCGCGTGTCCCCATCGGTTCAACGTGCCAAGGCTCGTGAGCCATCGGGAAATACAGACCGAATTTCCCGGCATTAGCATGAACCCAATCAACCACATCCTGGGGGGCGTGGCTCAGAGATTTTCCGTTGTACGCCAGGTCGGCGGCCTCGCCGTGGTTATGATAGGATCGGCCGGGAGGTGCGACCCATTTGCCGGATTTGTCCGATCCTTCCCATAGCTGCCGTTGACGCTCAACCGACCTAAATCCAGACAGAAGCCCCAATCCGTCTCGGATGTTTTCGGGGGCAGCTTGTATCATTGCTGCAAGGCTTGATCCAAAACCAGCATCGAGACCGTCAACATGCGAAGCATCATGGCCGTTCGTCAGACGCTTGAGCAGAAATCCGCGCACATCGCTAGTCCCGCTATCGCCAACTGTCTTCTTTGCGGTGTCAGAATTTTTGCTCTCCCTCGCGCTTATAGCGTCACGAGCTACGGCTGGCGCTACCTTTGTCATAAGCGAATTCATCAGATTTAGATGGTCTGTCGGGGTCAACTGATCTTTGTTCTTCGAAATATATTCCAGTGCCGAAATCGGGTCCTCATTGGCCATTTCAAGCGCGGTCAAACGGTGGGTGTCAGACAAATAAGCCTGTTGCTCTGATTTGAGTTTCTCCGGTGCCCAGCCTAATTTTTCGCCAAGCCCGTGAAGTTCAGCCAGCCCGGCAGTGGTGTATTTGGTCCATGTCGCTTGATCGCCGAAGCTCTGGACTGCCTGGGTTTTGAAGTTGTCCGCGCCATTGGTGGCCTGATCGACGGCGTATTTTTTGAGCGCGGTTCCCTTGTGGATGAGAGCCGCGCGGGTCGCGTCGATCTCAAGCGGCGCGACCGCTTTATCGAACAAGCGCATTTGGTTTGGCGTTAAATCCTTGGAATAGTTTCGCTTGAGATCGTCCAGCCCTTTCCGGTAATCGTCGAAGCCGTCGATTGCCGCGCTACCGTCCTTTCTCGAATAGCCGTTGTCGCCGTAATAAAGCTCGTCCTTGCCCTTCATGAAGGCGTTGCGGGCCTCGCGGGCCTTGGTCTCGTCCGTCAGTTCTTGGACATGGTTGATCGAAGCCGAAAGGTCGCCAAGCCCGGCCGCCGCCTTCTGCATTCCGCGCCCGATGTCGGCACCGAACGCCTCGGGCGTTGCATTAACTTGGATGCCTTGCCGAAACGCGGGGCGCAGGCGTTCGGTAGGCGCGTATTCGGGAACCTTGACCATCTTTTTACCTCAATGAAATCCGGTAGCCACGGCGAAAGCCAACACTGGCGATTCTAATGCCTGAGCCTAGTAGTTTTTCGCGGATGCGACGGAGCGCGACATTAAAGGCCCGATACATCACATCAGGTGCGGGGCCGCCGTCAGGATCGTCGGCGTACATCATTTCGAATATTTGACTTGTCACCACCGGAAAGCCGTTGCCGTTCCAGATCGCCTTGAGAATGACCGCCTCAAAGCCCTCAAGCCCGTAGGTCCGCACTGCGTCGTCGAATGTCGGGGCGCTCACACGGGCTTTGCACATCGGGCATGCCGTCATCGCCGTGACCCGTAGCCACGGCGCAAGGCTTCGCGTATGGCGGCCTTTACAAGTTTGGTGTCATTCCCCGCGCCATTGTGCTCAAGGCTGGCGACCGTGCCAGGGGCTACTTTTTCAAGGTCGCGAATGAACGCGCGCGCGGCAGTCAGATCGCTTTCGAACGTCTGGCCAAGCTCACCTTGCAAGGCCGCGAGGTTCGCTGTCATGTCGGCTTCGATTTGTTCGGGCGGCGGCGGCACCATGTGATCGTTCGCCGAGCGCAACAGGTCGAACGCCTCTTTCACGTCATCGCTGTTGGTGCCGGCCGCGCTGAAATCGTCGGTCAACGCGGCGGTAGCGTGCTTGAGGGCGTCGGCCCGCTCGGTATCACCGTCAGAAATTGCCGACAATACATGCTGATCGAGGAAGCCATCAACTACAGCGCCATCAAACGGCTTTACCTCGCTGCTGAACAACTTATCGGCATCGTTGGTTGCCTCTGCGGCGTTAGGACCGGCAGGGGCGGCATTCTCTTTGCCAGCCGGGTCCAGTTTCTGGCTGCCCATCAGCCGCGCTTCTGCCGCCGCCAATTCCGCTTTGAAATACTGCGGCGGCTCGGTCGGCCGGGGCGCATCGCCTGGAAAGAGAATGTGAGCGGGATCAGGGCTAGAAGTCATTGCCATCATCCGCATCATTTTCGAGCAGGTCGCGCCATGCCGTGGCGGCGACCGCCGCGACGTGGCGAGCGTCCGTCAGATGCTTGTCGCGACCGGATTGGATATTGGTCATTCGCTCGATCAGGAAGTAGCCAAGGTTATGCCGTCCGACGATTGTCGTCTGGACCGGCTTGCCCGCCGCGCGGATGGCGTTGGCGATCTTGCGCTCGGCATCGGCTAGGTCTTCCAGCAACGCCTTATAGCTCACCGCCAATTCATCGGCCTGTTGTGCCATCGCGAGAATATCGACAGCCAAACGCTTGGCATTCTCGAACTGGCAGCGACGGCGCGCGGCGTCGTCTTCCGCCTGGGCGTCGGCATCCGCCTTCGCAGCGACAAGCCGGGCATTTTCGAGAACGGCGATGTCTGACGTGACTTGGCGGATCGAGCCGGTGATTTTGGCGAGCTTTGCGGCAGCGTCCTTGTCGCCAGACACAGCCGGCAGCGAAAGTGACTTGGCTTCGACATCGAGCGATGCAAGCAACTCGCGAGCCGCCGCAATCTGCCCCTCGATTTGATCGACTGTAACGCTCATGCCAGATACCCCGCCCAGGCTGCCGTTGCGAGTTCTTCGACCGTCTGCGAAAATTCCGGAGCGAAGCACCGGCCTAGCGCGTAGTGCGCCAGCCGCCGCCGGCCAGCGATGCAGTCCGTCACAGGCTTGCCTTCCTGGATGGCCTCGGAGTACAGCGCCGCCTCGTTGATGGCGATGTTCTCCAGGATTGGGCGCAAGTCTTCGATAAGCGCATCGGCGTCTGCGGCGAGGCTTACGATGGTTTGAGCACGGCTTGCGGTAGACATTTTTAGGACCTTTCAGTTTCAGCGGTTTCGGTAAGGCGCATCGTCGTATCCGCTCACGTCATAGTCGGATTGGACGAATTCTTGCTCGGCGGGCCAGATCGGCTCGTAGCGCGGCGGCGGCGGCGGCGCGGCCGGTTCGGGCTCTGCGGCGGGCGGCAAGGCCGGTTTTTGCTGTTCGCCCTCTGCGGCCTCATCGGCGAGGTCGAGCGCCTCAGCGCTGTCACCATCGCCAAGCGGCGTGATATCAATCACAGGAGCGCTGTCGGCCTCGCGCTTAAACGCATTCTCGTGCTCGCGTGCAAAGGCGCGGTCGAGGCGGTCCCCTAAGCCATCCAGCCCCCGGTGATGTACGTTCTCCTGGAAGGCATTCACCTTCACATGCTTGCCGATCAATTCCAGGATGCGGGTCCGATCCGCGAGGCGTATCTTTTTCGAATGACCAACCTGCCTGCGGTCGCGGCCAGAGCCGTCGAATAGCGCGTCGATCTCGACCGACTGCACCAGGCCCATGCGAAAAACAGGTGGCCACTCATCGACCGGCAACAGGTCTTTCGTCACCGGATCAAACAAATGCTTAATATCTGCCTCGCACTTCTCGACAAGGGCCTTCAACACGTACCGCTGGTCAACACCGACCTCGATTGAACGCTGCGACTTCGCCTTGTCGATTGCGGCGGCAACCTCCGCATTCGCTAGAAGTTGCGATGCCTGCCGATTTGCGAACTTATTGCTATAGCCAGCGCGAACGGCGGCCTTTGCCCCGTTGAGGTCAACAAGAAATTCTTCGACGAATTTTGATTGCTTGGGCGTGAGCATTGACTGCCGTCTAGTTTCGACTAGCGGCACCATAGACAGCCGATGGTTGCCAGTCGTCGCGGTTTTGCTGAATTATTTTCAGAAACTCTGGATTTCAGTGCGCCCATTCATGCCGGTTCAGTGCCGGCAACGGGTTATGGTCTCACGACCAAGCGAAACGTCTCCACAGTTTCGAATGCGCTGACCTGGAGATGGTCCTTAATGGTCCACGGCCCAATCCACTGTAGTCTATATTTTATAGATTTCACTTTTTCACACATACAATGGTCTGGACCGTGGACCACCGCGACCCAAATGTTGCGTGTTTTGCAACACACTTTCACTAACCGAGCCCTTGCTATACGATAAGCTGGAGAGATAGGTCACCGGTCACGGAGCCAACAATGCCATTCGACAGCTCAAGCCCACTCAACAATGATGATTGGTCGCGCCATGAAATGGATGTGATCTTGAGGGTCCAAGCGGACGAAAGCCAGCGCAGAAGGGAAAGCCTCATCGTCGGGGCAGAGGTGACGGGACTTGCCGCGCTCGCTGGCGGGTTCCTCTGGCTTCATCGCCGCAAGATCGCCGTTGCGACCGCTGATGCGTCATTGAACGCCGCCGCCGCGCTTGTTCGTGCCCGCCGTAAGATCGCGGCAGAAATCGAACGCCGCGTAGATAATGCCTGATCGTCACGACGAGACAGGCACAGGAAGCACCGGCATGGCGCGACCACGCCGGTAATCAACCCGCGTCAGGAAATATCAAAATTCTGCGTCCGGCCTATCCAGGTTAGACTTAAGAGCGATGCCTTCATAAAGCCGTTCACGGCCCTCGTCCGTGCGCGGTCTGCTCATCTTAAGCCCGGCGACCGCTGACCGAAGATCGCGGCCAAACGTCTGTTTTGTCCCGGCCTTGCTTCTCCCATTCTCTGTGGACCACTGGACCCATTCACGGTAAAGGACCATTGGCGCGACCTGGGCCCCTGGCGCGACGATGCACTTTTCTTTGATGAATGCAGCGATAGGCGAGCTTAATGCTTCAAGCTCGTTCACGGCGTCCTGGGCGCTTTCAGGCTGGTTGGCCTGCACCCGGTTCGGATGACACCCGGTTAAGCTAATCCTGCCTTCATCTCAAAGTCCATTGGGCTCACATATCCGATGGTGGAGTGGCGCCGTTTTGGGTTGTAGAAGCGTTCGATATAGTCGAACACGTCGGCCC
>WGNB01000026.1 GCA_016124795.1 Rhodopseudomonas sp.
CGGCGGCGACGGCCAAGTCTCGATCGGACAGACGATCATTAAATCCAATGCGAAAAAAGTCCGTAAATTGGGCAAAGGCGACGTGATCGGCGGTTTTGCCGGCGCCACCGCCGATGCCTTCACCCTGTTCGAGCGGCTGGAGAGCAAACTCGAGCAATATCCCGGTCAGCTGTTGCGCGCTGCGGTTGAGCTGGCCAAGGACTGGCGCACCGACCGCTACCTGCGCCGGCTCGAGGCCATGATGATCGTTGCCGACGTCAATGTCTCGCTGGTGCTGACCGGAACCGGCGACGTGCTGGAGCCGGAAATGGGCGTCGCCGGCATCGGTTCGGGTGGCAATTATGCGCTGTCGGCGGCCCGCGCCCTGCTCGACACCGATCAGGATGCCGAGGCCATCGTCCGCAAATCGCTGGATATCGCCGCCGATATCTGCGTCTACACCAACCGCAACGTGACCGTCGAAAGTCTGAAGGGTTAAACCGTTACAATCCCCCCAAGGCTCGCGGCGCTCGCGCCTCAGGATGACGGCCCGGAGCTAATTCCGTCACCTTGAAGTGCGATGGCAATGCCCGAGCCTCGAAGGGCGACGGCAGAGGTATTTGAGCAGATCATGACCGACTTCTCCCCGCGTGAAATCGTTTCCGAACTCGACCGCTTCATTGTCGGTCAGAATGACGCCAAGCGCGCTGTCGCCATCGCGCTGCGCAACCGCTGGCGCCGTTTGCAACTCGACGACAAATTGCGCGAAGAAGTCCTGCCGAAGAACATCCTGATGATCGGGCCGACCGGCGTCGGCAAGACTGAAATATCGCGGCGCCTGGCCAAGCTCGCCGGCGCGCCGTTCCTCAAGATCGAAGCCACCAAATTCACCGAGGTCGGCTATGTCGGCCGCGACGTCGAACAGATCATCCGCGACCTGGTCGAAATTTCGATTGCTCTGACCCGCGACAAGAAGCGGAAGGACGTGCAGGCCCGCGCCGAACTCAACGCCGAAGAGCGCGTACTCGATGCGCTGGTCGGACCCGGCTCCGGCCCGTCGACCCGCGAGAGCTTTCGCAAAAAGCTGCGCAATGGCGAACTGAACGACAAGGAAATCGAGATCGAAACCCAGGCCGGCGGTGGCGGGATGCCGATGTTTGAAATTCCCGGCATGCCGGGCGCACAGATGGGCGCGATCAATATCGGCGATATCTTCGGTAAAATGGGCGGCGGCCGCACTAAAACCCGGCGGATTACCGTCGCGGAATCGCACGATATTCTGATCAACGAGGAATCCGACAAGCTGCTCGACAACGAGCAGCTGATTCAGGAATCGATCCGCGTCGTCGAACAGAACGGCATCGTATTCCTCGATGAAATCGACAAGATCGCCGGCCGTGAAGGCCGCTCCGGCGCCGACGTATCGCGCGAAGGCGTGCAGCGCGACCTGTTGCCATTGATCGAAGGCACCACCGTTTCAACCAAACACGGTCCGGTCAAGACCGACCACATCCTGTTCATCGCGTCGGGCGCATTTCACATTTCCAAGCCTTCCGACCTGCTGCCGGAATTGCAGGGCCGCCTGCCGATCCGCGTCGAATTGCAGGCGCTGACCCGCGACGATTTCCGGCGCATCCTGACCGAGCCGGAAGCTTCGCTGATCAAGCAATATATCGCGCTGATGAACACCGAAGGCGTTACACTCAATTTCACGGAAGATGCCATCGACGCCATCGCCACTATCGCGGTGTCGGTCAATTCGTCGATCGAAAACATCGGTGCGCGACGACTCCAGACGGTAATGGAACGCGTGCTTGACGAAATCTCCTTTGCCGCCACCGACCGTGCCGGCGAGGCCATCGAAGTCGACGCCGCCTATGTCGAGAAACACATCGGCGACCTGGCCAAGAACGCCGACCTCAGCCGATTCATTCTGTGAGGAAAGCGCTGGGGGCGATCGCCGGCGTCGTTCTATTCGGCGCGGGCTTGGTCGATCCAGGCTCAGCAACCAAGCGAGGTCCTTCCGGCGCCGTGCTGGCGCAAGCCGCGCGCGATGCACGGCTCGACCAGATCGACAGTCTCAATGAAAAGTGCGGCGATCGGCGACGGGTCGAAGACTGGTTGAAACAGCTGGTCGAAGATGCCGGGCGATCGGTACGATGGTCAGGCGGCCGATGCCAGATCGTCAACAAGCTGAACCCGATCGACGCCGGTACCGGCTGGTGCGGACGGGCCGCGATCACACCAAAGGCCGGCGGTATCGCCACGATTGAAGTATTTTTTGAGCGTGGCGAAAACGGCAAACCGGGCCGGCCCTTCGCCTTCCGGGGCACGCCAAACGGGCCCGAATTCGTCAGGCATCCGGTCGATTTCGAGCGCGCTTGGAAGGCCTTGCACGTCCCGGGCTATAGTCCGCCTGCGGATTCGGATTGCGACTGACATCTGGCGCGCGGCCGCGTCGTTCAGGCCGTTACCACGCCATAGTCGTTTGTCCGGCTCAGCTTTCAATTTTTAGTTGAAATAAGTAGCAGATATTTACAATGACTTGAGTAGAAATAAAAATTTGCTCAAGGAGCATGAGCATGGCCGCGGGTAGCCGGCGCGAGGCGATGGCCGAAGAAGATACCGAACGCTTGAGTCCCGGTGCGCATCTTCGCAACGAATTTCAACGGATCGGTCTCGACCAGATCGCCGTCAGCAAGGCGACCGGCGTTTCGCGGCAGTCGATCAACAACATCATCAACAACCGTCAGGCCATCTCACGGACGATGGCCGGCAAGCTCGGCCGCTTGACCGGACACAGTTCGGATTACTGGCTCAGCGCTCATTTTCCCAAGTCCGGTCGCACCATCGCCAAGCCGGAGCAACCGGACCGCCCAATCGGGCCGCTGGTCAATCACCAGATCATCGCGGCGCACCGCCAAGGCCTGATCGGCATTGATCCCTTCGCGGCACAGCATGTCCGGACCGCCTCGATCGACCTCACCTTGCACGGCACCGTCAACACAGTGGATGGCGAAATCAGAGCCATCAAACGCGGCAAAGGCTTCCTGCTCAAGCCCGGCCAGGCCATCATGGCTTCAACCCATGAACGACTTGAACTGCCGCTCGACTATCTCGGCCGCGTCGCCATTATCGGCAGCCTCGCCAGCCTCGGCATCATCGCCTCGCATGCCGTCCAGATCGAACCGGGCTATCGCGGCGCGGTCGCATTCTGTCTGCTCAACTGCGGCGGCAGCGCCTGCCGGCTGCGCGCCTACGAACCGGTCATCAACCTCGAAATCTCCCGGCTGGCGCTCGCCGCCGCCGGATCGTCGAAGGACATGACAACCTGAGAGGGTGATAAATTAGGTATAATATTTTCTTGACACGCGCCATCCCCCATAATGTATCCTCAAAGTTGTATAATCGGTGCCGGGGAACCACCTAAAAACGGGGGATGTCAGTCATGCGTGAGGAAAAGCAGGCGAGCAAATCGGCCAATGATGGCGAGCTCAGCCGCGAACAATGGTGTAACGAGATTATTGGCGATGTCTTCGAACTCTGGATCGGAATTTCCCGCCTGATGGCCCGCATCCAGGAACCACAACCGTTACGCGACCGCACAAGCCGCCCCGCCAGTCGACGGTCAAAGGGCAAAAGACCAACAGCCCGCCGAGTGGCGCGGCGCAAAACGGTCGATGATCGCTCCGCCGCTTGATCCGGGGCTGCGCCCCCGCGTCCGGCCCCTAACCGCGTCCGCGCCGGACCCGGACATAGAGCGCACCCTCACCGCCATGCGAGATCGCGGCATCCTCGAAGCCCAGCACGACAGCGCGAAATTCCGGCAGGCCCAGCCAATGCGGCACCTGCCGCCGTAATACGCCACGCTCGCGCTCATTGTCGCCATCGATGCGCTTGCCCTTGCCGGTAATCACCAGCACAAGCCGGGCGTCGCGGGCACTGGCGGCACGCAAAAATCGCAATAACGTATCGTGCGCCTGATGCTGGGTCAGGCCATGCAAATCGAGCCGCGCATCGATCTGCTCCTTGCCGCGCGCCACATTGCGCTTCATGCGGCGCGTCAGTGGACTTAAGGCCGGCGGCGGCGGCGCTTGCGGAGGCGGCGCATAAGACGCAACCGCCACGATCTTCGATGACTTCACCGGCTTTACAAAAGTCGGAGGTTTGCGCAACGGCGGCGCTTCAGCCTCACTGTCGTCGGCAAGGTCGACGGCCGCCGCCGGCGTCTCACGCAATGGCGTCATCGACTTGGTGACGGCCGTCCACAAAACGCGCTCTTCATAAGTGAGGTGGCGTCGCCGGCCGTCGCGACTCATGGCTTGACGTCGGCAACGATGGCCTTGGGGCGCGGCTTCGGCACTGGAACGGCGCCGGGGACATCCCTCGCCATCGCCACATCGGCCTTCACCGTTACATCCTTCGGCACCAGCATGACGAATTTGCCGAACTGCTTGATGCGCCCGGCGATCGACGGAATCTCCGGACCATGACCGAAATAGATATCGGCGCGGGCCGGTCCGCGAATGGCCGACCCGGTATCCTGCGCCACCATCAAACGTTGGAAGACATCCTGCGGCGCATCGCTCTTGAGCGGAAACCGGGCATCGATCCAAACCGGCGTCCCGTAAACATGAATGCCGGGATCGACCGCAATTGAACGACCGGGCGTCAACTGAATGCCTTGCGCGCCGAGACATTCATCATGCGGCTGCAGCGTCGTCTTGGAAAAGAATACGTAAGATCGGTTTTTGTCACGCAGCGCCTTGCCCAACTCCGGATTGGCCTCCATGAAGTCCCGGATCTTGTCCATCGACATTTCCTGGGGCGTGAAAACGCCATCGTCGATCAGAATCCGGCCGACCGGCGTATACGGTTTGCCGTTACTGGCGATATAATTGAGACGCAACAATTTGCCGTCGTCGAAGCGAACACGGGTCGAGCCCTGAATTTGCGCGAAGAACGCATCGACGGGATTCTTGACCCAGCAGATTTCCAAATCCCTGCCGGCCAGCGCGCCTTTTTCGATATCGACGCGATCATATTGCGCAAACACCGTACTCGTCTTGCCGGCTAGCTTTGCCGGCACGCCATAAAGCGGCACGGTATATTCCGCTGTTTTAACGCGCGAGCCCGCCACCTCGGGCTCGAAATAGCCCGTATAGAAACCGTCAGCGCCAGTGTAATAACCATAGGTATGCATCGCCGGCAGAATACGCACCGGTTTGAAGTTATTCTCGAAGAACTTGCGCGCCGCGATCGTATCGACTTTGCCGCCGGAGGCGAGCGCCACCGCCTTGATGCAGGCGTTATAAAGTCCGCTATAAACCGGTCGCGCCTTCCGCATGGCTTCGGTGCCGTGCAGAATTGCCGAACAGCTTTTCAGATATGTTTCAAAGGCGGCCGACTGGTCGTCGGACGACCAACCGTCAAGCGCCGCAAATGTCAAAGGCTGAGCTTCGGCGTTGCGCAGCTTCATCGGTTGCGCCGAGGCAAGTGGCGCAGCCACCGCCGTCAACAAGCAGAGCGAAAAGCCAAACTCGACCAGACCGCGAGATCGGCCTTTCGTCATTCGGTTATTGCCCGGCTTCGGTAGCGACCAGTTTCCAGTTCGGATCACGCGACCCGAGATCGCGCGCAAAGGTCCAGACATCGGTGACATCGGTCACCTTGTCCGCATTGCCGTCGATGACTTCGCCAGCCTTGTTACGGGTGACCGATACCAGCTTGGACAAAAACCGCACGGTCAGTTGCGCGACGCGACCACGCAATTCAGCGGCGGTAATTTCAGCGTTGTCGATTGCGACAAAACGGCTTTCGACGACATCGCCGCGCTTTTCACGATCGACGATGGCTGCTTCGAAGCCGTCATAGACCTCGCGCGACAACAGGCTCTTGAGCGAACGGCGGTCGCCTTCGGCATAGGCGTTGACGATCATCTCATAAGCAGCGCGCGCGCCGGCCAGAAACTGAGCCGCATCGAAATTGCGATCGACGCCGACAACGGAATCAAGCGCTGCCGCCAAAGGCGAACCGGCCTCGGCGATACCCTTCCAGCGATCGCCTGACGGTTTGGCGGTCTCGCTGTCGGCCGGCTTATCCGCCTTGGCGGCGGCCGGGTCGTTCGCGCGGTTAGGCAAGGCGACGACGTTCTCACCGGCCGGCCGGGCCGGCTCCCGCGCCGTAAACGGGTCATAAGGCGGACGCTCGCGCCCGGTCCGCTGACCGAGCACGCTGCGTAAGCGCAGGAAGATGAACACTGCGAGGGCCAGAAATATGATGGTGTAGATGTCGAACACGTCTTCCATTCTTTCGGCTACCGTTCCGGAAGATCGGCGTCCGGTTCCGCCCCGGATAGTCCTCGGGCTAGACCGACGGTTCAATCCTGCCCGATTGTCGGCATGGCGACCGAAGCCTCCATACCCTATCTAAGTGACCTATGGCGCCGATCCAATGGCCGGGCGCCGTTATCGCGGCGCAATCATGCCTCATGACGAAACCTTAAACGATCACCGCCCGGACGCCAACATGGCCGGATCGTCGACCTTCCCGAAAAACGCCTAGCGGTTATCGGAAAAACTCATGATCTTCACGTTAAACCGAACCCCGCAACAAACCTTTTACCGAGCCTCGTAGCGGACCGAGAGACGCAGATGAATGTGGCAAAATGGCTATTGCTGGGCCTGCTCGCGCTGCCGCTGGCGGAATTAGCGACCTTCATCGCCGTTGCGGCGGCTTACGGTTTCCTGATGGCGCTGACTTTGGTGATTGCCGGATCCTTCGCCGGTGGTCTGGTACTGCGCTATGCCGGCAGTCACCACATTGCCCGCATTCGGGTCGCCATGAGCGAGGGGCTCGGCCAGGGGCGATTTACCGCGCTGCAAGCCGATCGCCACGGCGGGATCCTGCTCATTGCCGGAATTCTCCTTGTAATCCCGGGACTTATCACGGATTTCCTCGGCCTCCTGCTGCTTCTGGCTGCTTTCTGGCAAAGCCTGACAGGACAATCAGCCAGCCGCGCGTCGCCGACACGCGATGACGGTGTGCTGGACCTCGACCCCGCGCAATGGCATCGGGTCGACGACCCGGCGCTGCCCGACCGCGACTGGTAGCCTGACCATACTCCAAAGGACCGCTAACCGGCGAATCGGTCGCCGCCTAACCCTGACGACGGAAAGCCGACACACCGGCAATACTCGGGGCAGCCGCGCGTCCTTGTTCGCCTCAGAACCCTATGTTAGCCAACCGCCGCATCAGATTATTTTGCGGCGCAGAGGACATACGATGACAACCACCAATGGCGGCCAGCCCCAAACCACCGGGCAGGGCACGGAACAAGATCTGCCGCAACTCAATGTCGTGGCCCAGTACATCAAGGATTTCTCGTTCGAGAATCCGAACGCGCCGCGTTCGCTGACCGGCGGCCAGGAACAGCCGCAGATCAGCATCCAGATCAACGTCAACGCCGTGCCGATCTCGGATAACGACATTGAAGTCGTGCTGACGCTGGCCGGAAAGGCGGAAACCGCCGGCAATCTGATGTTCAGCTTCGAGCTGGAATTCGGCGGTGTATTCCGGATTCGCAACGTGCCACGCGAAAGCCTCGACGCCATCGTCCTGATCGAATGCCCGCGGCTGCTGTTCCCGTTCGCCCGCGAAATCATCGCCACCACCGTGCGCAATGGCGGTTTCCCACCGCTGCTGCTCGATCCGGTCGATTTCGTTCAGCTTTACCGCCAGAAAATGGCGCAAATGTCGGCCCAGACCTCGGCTGTACCGAGCTGAGCTAACTCATTTCGGCCAGGTCCCGCGCCATTCCGGCGCAGGACCAGCCTGAAAAACCTACAAATAATTCCGCCAGATCGCCTGATCGCCGAGCGTCGCGATGAATTCGCGATGCGCGGTACGTTCGGCATCGGTCAAACGCGACGGCAGCGCCGCAGGTCGGGTCCGCACCTTGACGGTGCCGTCACGGCTTACAATGCGCTCGGCAACACTTTCAGTCAGCCCTAACTGAGCCTGCCGACCGCCAAGCAATTCAAGATAGACCTCGGCAAGAATTTCGGAATCGAGCAAAGCGCCGTGCTTGGTGCGACGTGACGTATCGATGCCATATTTGGCGCAGAGCGCATCGAGATTATACGGCCCGGCCGCATGTTTGCGGCGCGCCAGGGCCAAGGTATCAACCAACCGATCGCGCGCGATCAACGGCCGGTCGATCCGCTTGAGTTCGGCACAAAGAAAGCCGTGGTCGAAGCTGGCATTGTGAATGACCAGCGGCGCTTCGTCGCCGATAAAGTTCAGAAAATCGTCGGCGACCTCGGCAAAACGCTTGTGATTTTTCAAGAAGTCAATCGACAAGCCATGAACCGCAAAAGCTTCCGCCGGCATGTCGCGTTCGGGATTGAGATAGGCATGAAACGTCGCGCCCGTCGGAATACGATTGAGCAATTCGACGCAGCCGATTTCAACCAGCCGGTCACCTTTGTTCGGATCGAGCCCGGTGGTTTCGGTATCGAGAACGATTTCGCGCATCCGGACCTTTCGAACCTCCAGGGCATGACATTGTCACGGCCCTGAAAATAACAATGCTATTTGCGAGTCGTTATCTTACCGATTTTGGCCAGAATTTCACGCACCTGACCGCGGGCATGATCAAAACCCTGGGACGTATCCACCACGTAATCCGCGCGTGCCCGTTTTTCCGAATCCGGAACCTGCTTGGCCAAAATGACGGCAAATTTCTCCGCCGTCATGCCGGGACGTTCCATGACGCGCGCGCGCTGTACTTCAAGCGGAGCCGACACCACAACAACGGCATCACACAACTTCGCACTATCGGTCTCGTACAGGAGTGGAATATCGAGCAAGGCAACCGGCGCATGAGCGCGCTGCACATGAGCGAGAAAACGCTCACGTTCCTGCGACACCAACGGATGCACCAGATGCTCCAAACGCCTTATCGCATCGGCGTTTCCAATCACGCGCTCACCGAGCTTGGCACGATCGACCTTGCCGTTCGCGGTCGTGCCCGGAAACGCTTTTTCGATCGTCGAGACCGCATCGCCCTCATAGAGCCGATGCACCACCGCGTCGGCATCATGCACCGGCACGCCTTCATCGGCGAACATCTTCGCGGTAGCCGACTTACCCATGCCGATCGAACCGGTCAGCCCCAGGATAAATGTCATGTCACCACACTCGTCCTAGCCATCGACAAAACCTTTGCTGCGCAAGAATGCCAGTAACGGCAACAAAGGCAGACCGAGAATGGTAAAATAATCGCCCTCAACCTTTTCAAAAAGGTGAATTCCAATTCCTTCAAGTTGGTAACCGCCAACGCTGCTCAAGGCGACGTCACCGGCCATATCGAGATAATCCTCGAGAAAACGGTCGGAAAAATCACGCATCGTCAGCCGCGCCGTATCGACCAGCTCAAACAGCACTTCGCCGTCACGAACGAGCGCCAGAGCCGAATGCAATTCATGAGTCCGGCCACGCAGACTGCGCAATTGCGCCACCGCCTCGGCCCGGTCTTTCGGCTTGTCGAAACGAAGTTCGCCGCGCGCCAAGGTTTGATCGGCGCCCAGCACCAGATGTCCGGGCTGCAGCGCGGCCACCGCATGTGCCTTGGCCCGCGCCAATAACCGCGCTGCGGCCACCGCACTCAACGAACCGGCCTCCGCCTCGACCGCGCGTTCATCAATATGAGCCGGCCGGATTCCAAATCTCAAACCGGCGGCAGCCAGGACCTTGCCGCGAATATCGCTTTTCGAAGCCAGCAATAACGGTTGGGCGGCAATCCATAGGGGCATGAAAGTCTGCTCTTTTATCCCAAAACGGTCGCGATTGGCAGCAAACCCCGGATCAGATTACCGGAGCGCGCCGGCGTTCGCCCAAGAGCTTCATCACCGCCGCGGCTGTTTCCTCAATGGAACGTCGGGTAACATCAATCAATGGCCAATTATGCTTGGCGCACAAACGACGCGAATAAGCAATTTCCTCAGCCACGGCCGTTTTATCGATGTATTGATCGTCATCGCGATGCGCGTTCAACCCAAGCAGGCGATTTTCGCGAATTTGTACGATCCGCTCCGGGCTGGCGTAAAGCCCGATCACCAGCGGACGCTTGAGCCTTTCAACTTCCGGCGGTACCGGGACCCCCGGCACCAGCGGATAATTTCCGGTCTTGATGCCACGGTTAGCAAGGTAAATCGATGTCGGCGTCTTTGACGTCCGCGACACCCCGATCAATACCACGTCGGCCTCTTCCAGACCAACGACATGCTGACCGTCGTCGTGCATCATGCTGAAATTCAGGGCATCGATCCGCTGGAAATATTCAGCATTCAGAACGTGCTGGGCGCCAGCTCGCTGCATCGTCTCGGCGCCGAGATAGGATTGAAAGACGCGTAAAATCGGCCCTAGGACCGACATGCAGGGAAGACCAAGTTCACGGCATTTGGTTTCCAGCGTCTCGATCAAGTCTTCTTCGAGCAGGGTATAAAGCACCAGACCCGGTGCTTCGGTAATCTCGGCAATGGCATGATCGAGCTGCTTTTTCGACCGCACCATCGGATATAAATGCTCAACCGGCGATACATTGGCGTATTGCGCCGCAGCCGCGCGTGCGACGGTAATCAGGGTTTCACCGGTCGCATCGGAAACCAGATGAAGATGAAAATAGCCGGTGTCTGACATCTGTATAAGGACCGGAAGACATGTGGACAGACCGGGAGGAACCCCGATTTCAGGCCAGCATGTAAGCGGGCAGCCGAGGACAGGTCAATTTTTGTCCACATTGAAGCCAGCGCGACAGAACAAAGGAACGCCAAGGACGGATCAGAACCGATTGTGGATAGCGTCCTGAGGACAAACCGGGATAACGTCGATTAACCTAGCAATCGGGGCCAATTCACGGTGGATACTTTGCAGACTGAAACCGGCGAATTCTGAACTTAACTTCGACAACCGGTGGACAGATTGTTGACCGCGAGTCATGAGTCCAATCGACAGCCTAATAAACACTACAAAGAGAATTAAAAGAGTCTTTATGGAAGACCCTATCCAAGCGCCCTCCTTGGGGACAAAACCACTTATTCGTGCTCTTGAAGGTCATTCCCAGCCAACGCCACCGATCTGGTTGATGCGACAGGCCGGTCGATATTTGCCGGAATATCGCGCCGTTCGCGAAAAGGCCGGCGGATTTCTCGATCTTTGCTTTAATCCGGAGCTTGCAGCCGAAGTCACTTTGCAACCGATTCGACGGTTTGGCTTCGATGCCGCCATTCTATTCTCCGATATTCTGGTGATGCCGCTCGCGCTTGGGCGCAAGGTCGAGTTTCTGGTCGGCGAAGGTCCAAAACTGGAACCGATGGAAGACGCATCGGCATTGGCGTCAATGCATGAGCGGATCGACGCCACGGTATTTGCGCCAATTTATGAGACCGTCAGCCGGGTTAAATCACAGCTCGATCAGCAAACGACTTTAATCGGTTTTTGCGGTGCGCCGTGGACGGTTGCCACCTATATGGTCGCCGGTCATGGCACATCCGATCAGGCTCCAGCGCGATTGTTTGCTTATCGTGATCCGCAGAATTTCACCAAGATTATCGATCGTCTGGTGCAGGGATCTATCGATTATCTTGTCGGTCAATTGAAGGCCGGCGCCGACGTCGTGCAAATATTCGATACCTGGGCCGGTGTATTATCGCCGGAACAATTCGATCGTTGGTGTATCGAGCCAACTCGGAAGATTGTCGATGGCGTGCGCGCGCAAATACCAGGCGCGAAGATTATTGGTTTTCCGCGTGGAGCCGGCGCGATGGCTTTGCCCTATGTCGAGATCACCGGTGTCGATGGCATTGGGCTTGACTGGATGTATCCGCGTAGTCTGGCGCAGGATATTCTACAATCGCGAGTAGCGGTGCAGGGCAATGTCGATCCCCTCGCGCTGCTCGCCGGTGGCGACGCTCTCGATCGTGAAGTCGATGATGTAATGACTTTGTCGGAGGGGCCCCTGATTTTCAATCTTGGCCACGGTATTTTACCGGCAACGCCTATCGCTCATGTGGAGCGCATGTTGAAACGGGTTCGTGGGTAAACCGATCACATGACGTATCTTTGGATCAAAGCCTTCCACATTATTGCCGTCATTTCCTGGATGGCGGGGATGCTTTATTTGCCGCGGTTGTTTGTTTATCACGCCGGCGTCGAGGCGGGATCGCAGCAGGCCAAGACGTTCGAGACGATGGAATATCGTTTGCTTACATACATCATGACGCCGGCCATGGCGATTGCCTGGATCCTCGGTATCGTTTTGATGTTGCAGGGCGGATTCCTCACCGCCGGCTGGCTCCATGCCAAGCTTTTAGCGGTTGTCGTCATGACGATCATGCATGGATTATTAAGTCACTGGGCGACCGAATTCCGCCATGGTCGAAATGTCCATAATCAAAAATTCTTTCGTATAATCAATGAAATACCGACCATTCTCCTGATTTTTATCGTCATTATGGTGGTCGTGAAGCCGTTCTAGTTGTCAGACTGGTGACACAATCCGAAAGTGGTCTTGCTGTCGCAGGCCGGGTTAGCCTCTTGCGCTAAACCGTACCGCGACTTATGTTGGTTTCATCCCACCGAACGCAGGCGGATGCAGCCGCGTACAGGCGCCGAACCGTTCGGACCGGTCGCAGCATCGGGCCCCGGGACCTCTTCTCCAAGAAGTCAGTCCCAAACGCTCGTTTGAATAAAAACTCTAGTCAATCCGGACCTGCGATCCCTACCTCTCTCTTTTATCGGCTCTGGCTTCGTATTTTTCAAAAGCCGTGCCGGTACCCCACAGGACCAAACCCGCATGCGGGAAATGAAGCTCCAGGACCTCAAGTCCAAGACGCCTGCCGAACTGTTATCCTTCGCCGAAGAATACAAGGTCGAGAACGCCTCAACGCTGCGGAAGCAGGAGTTGATGTTCGCGATCCTGAAGCAGTTGGCGACCCAGGAAATCGACATTATCGGTGAAGGCGTCGTTGAAGTTCTGTCCGACGGTTTCGGCTTTTTGCGATCGCCGGAATCGAATTACTTGTCCGGCCCGGACGATATTTACGTCTCGCCGTCGCAGATTCGCCGTTTCGGTTTACGTACTGGCGACACAGTTGAAGGCCAGATTCGATCGCCGAAGGATGGCGAACGCTATTTTGCGCTGCTCAAGGTCAATACGATCAATTTCGAGGACCCGGAGAAAGCGCGCCACAAGATCAATTTCGACAATCTGACGCCGCTCTATCCGGATGAGCGTCTGAAGATGGAACACGACGATCCGACCAAGAAGGATCTGTCGGCCCGCGTTATCGATATCGTCGCTCCGATCGGCAAAGGCCAGCGCGCCCTCGTCGTGGCGCCGCCACGGACCGGCAAGACGGTGTTGTTGCAGAACATCGCTCACGCCATCACCGCCAATCACCCGGAATGCTATCTGATCGTGCTTTTGATCGACGAGCGTCCGGAAGAAGTCACCGACATGCAGCGTTCGGTGAAGGGCGAAGTTGTTTCCTCTACTTTCGATGAACCGGCGACCCGCCATGTTGCGGTTGCCGAAATGGTCATCGAGAAGGCCAAGCGCCTGGTCGAGCATGGCCGTGACGTTGTCATCCTGCTTGACTCGATCACCCGCCTCGGCCGTGCCTACAACACGGTAGTGCCGTCTTCCGGCAAGGTGTTGACTGGCGGCGTCGACGCCAATGCGTTGCAGCGGCCGAAGCGGTTCTTCGGCGCCGCGCGTAACATCGAGGAAGGCGGTTCGCTCACGATCATCGCCACCGCGTTGATCGACACCGGCAGCCGCATGGATGAGGTTATTTTCGAAGAGTTCAAAGGCACAGGCAACTCCGAACTCATCCTCGATCGCAAGGTTGCCGACAAGCGCACGTTCCCGGCGATGGACATCACGCGCTCCGGTACGCGTAAGGAAGAGCTGCTGGTCGAACCGGCTGTACTCAAGAAGATGTATGTCCTGCGTCGCATTCTCAATCCGATGGGAACGATGGATGCGATGGATTTCCTGTTGGACAAGCTCCGCAACACCAAGAACAATGCCGAGTTCTTCGAATCGATGAACACCTGAACCGGCGTGTCCGCATCGTCGCATCGAAAAAACGCCCGCGTCATGCGGGCGTTTCTTTTTGGCGGAACGTTCTGATTTTGTTTAGCGGCGGAAATTCCAGCCGTCGCCGAGCGTTCGATGATTGATTTCGCGTTCGAGGGCATCGGTCATCTTGCGGCCGTGGGTGGCGATATAGCGTTCGACATCCCGCTGCACTTGCCGGTGGCGACTTTCCGAGATGGACGCGACCAGACGTTGCAGCAGGCCGCGAAGCGTCAGGGCTTTGGGTTTGACGGCCGGCGTCGGTGCGATCCGGCGATAAGACGCGGGCGATGACTGGAAGTCGGTTGATCGGGCGGCATAGGTCATGGGTCACCTCGGGGTTGGGAGGTTCGCCGACTAATGAGCGAAACTCATCTATGTCGCCAACATTCCTGTTTTAGTGTTTTTAGACAAAGGATAAAGTCTCAGGCGATAATTGAGGTAATCTCATGCATAGTGCGATGCCCCCATTGTCGGCATTGCGGGCTTTTGAGGCGGCGGCGCGTCATCTGAGCTTGACCAAGGCGGCGGTGGAATTGCACGTAACGGCGGGGGCCTTGAGTCACCAGATCCGTGGGCTGGAGGACCTGCTCGGCGTGAAGCTGTTCGAACGGCGGGTGCGGTCGATTGCCCTTACCACCGCCGGCAAGCAGCTTTATCCCGGTTTGCAGACCGGTTTTGGCCATATTCGTGACGCTGTCGCGAGTTTGAAGGCCGTGGGCGATCCCAATGTCCTGGTGCTCAGCACATCGCCCGGCCTGACCGCGAAGTGGCTGGCGCCGCGGCTTTACCGTTTCGGCGCCGATCATCCGTATGTCGACGTCCGGATTTCCTCGTCGCTGGCCAATGCCAATTTCACGACCGATGGTATCGATCTCGCCATCCGCAACATGGCGATTAGTCCGGCTCCTGACCTGTTATTGGAAACCGAGATTCTGGCCGAGATTTCATTCGTGCCGGTTTGCAGTCCGGGCCTGCTCGAAAAATTCGGGCCGGTGAATGATGCGCGCGATCTGGCCCGATTGCCGCTGATCCACGACGAAGTGTTGGTCGGCCGGGCCAAGGTTCCGACCTGGGCGGATTGGTTCGAGGCGGCCAAGGTCGATGGTGTCGATCTGCGACGCGGCCTGCGTTTCAACAGCGCCGATCATGCGCTCGATGCCGCCGGGGAGGGCGCCGGCGTTCTGTTATCGCACGATGTGTTGGCTTATGACGATCTGCGCACCGGGCGGCTTGTTATTCCGATTGATCTGGCTCTGCCATCCGGACGCGCGTTTCATTTGGTGTGGGCGAAAGGCCGTCAGGCGAGTCAGGCCGCTGTTGATTTCCGCAGCTGGATCAAGCGGGAAATCGACGCTTTGGACTGGACGTTGATCAAGGGACGGAAGATGGGCGCGCGGCGATGAGCCGGGATTCGTCTGAGCCTAAATCTTGGGCGGAATTGCCTTTATTTATTGCGGGTTTTTCGCAATCGCGAAAGGATTTTGAAACCATATTCAGGCGACTTTGGCGGTAATATTTTCCCCAGTCTGAGTCTGAAATGCCAACGTCAAACCGCCATCGTTTCCCGCGACCCGCGCTGTGGATTGCGGTGCCGGTGTTCTTTGTCGGCATGGCCGTCGTCGCCGTCGAGGCTATCGTGCCGTCGTTGCCGGTCGCGATAGTGATTAGCGCGTTGGGGGCCTTTGTTGTCGGATGTTTTGCCGAAAGCCGGCTGGCCGGGATTATCGCGTCGATCAGCGCGATCGCCGGTGGCGACCGCTACACCAGCCTGCCGGAGCTGGTCGGTGATGGTGCCATTCAGGATTTCACCAATACCGCCGGCAAGATCCGCACAGCGTTGCTGGAAGCCGATACCTTGGCGGTCGATCAGGGCCGGCGTGAAACCGAGGCGCGGTTGCACCATGCCGGTCAGCATTTCTTCACCGGCAGCTTCCGGCGGGCTGTCGACGATGTGGTCAGCACTTTTACCAGCGCCGGTGAGCGCATCCGCGGCACCGCTGCCGAACTGGCCCAAACCAATAAGCTGATGGCGCAGCAGGTGATGGCGTCTTCCGACGCCGCGGAGCAAGCGGCCGAGGATGTTGCCGATGTCGCTGCCGCTGCCCGCGACGTTCAGGCTTTGGCGATTGATTCCGGCCGTCAGGTCGACGAGGCGCGTGCCGCCACCACCCGCACCGTCACCGAACTCGCTCGCGCCGACGAGACCATGCGCAATCTTGCCGAAGCCGCCGGGCGCATCGAGCAGGTCATCAAACTGATCCAGGCGATTGCCGGACAGACGTCGCTGTTGGCTTTGAATGCTACTATTGAAGCCGCCCGCGCCGGCGAGTCCGGGCGCGGCTTCGCGGTGGTGGCCGCCGAGGTCAAGGAGTTGTCGCGCCGGACCGAGACGGCGACCCGGGAAATCAGCACTCAGGTTCACGGCATTCAGGATGCGGTCAAGGAAGCCGCCGAGGCGATCGTCGCGGTCGATCAAAGCGTCGCCGCGATGAGCCACGTCAACGAAAATGTGACCCGGTTGATGGAGCAGCAGGTTGCCAAGCTCGATCTGATCGGCACTGAAGCGCGCAAGGTTGCCGCCACCGTCAGTGAGGCGTTGCCAGGCATTCGTTCGGTCGTCTCCGATGTCGCCAATGCCGGCGACGCGGTGCTGACCACTGCCGACGACCTGATCGGCCGGGCGCAGTTGCTGACCTCGTCGGTCAATCGATATTTCGCCGATCTCGATCACGGCTCGATCAAGGTTGGCATCCTGCATTCGCTGTCGGGCACGCTGACCACAAGCGAGCGACCGTTGCAGCAGATGTTGGTCATGCTGATCGAGAAGCTCAACGAAGCCGGCGGCCTGCTCGGTCGTCCGGTCGAAGCCGCGATCATGGACCCGCGTTCCGACACGGGCGCCTATGCCGCCAAGGCCGAAGCGTTGCTGCGCGATCATAAGGTGGCGGCGATATTCGGTTGCTGGACGTCCGCCTCGCGCAAGCAGGTGCTGCCGGTGCTGTCGAAATACGATGGCCTGCTGTTTTACCCGAGTCAGTACGAAGGCCAGGAGCAGTCGCCGCATGTTATCTATACGGGCGCGACGCCGCGGCAGCAGGCGATCCCGGCGGTCGATTATTTGCTCGAGCAGGGCCGCCGCCGGTTTTTCCTGGTCGGCACCGATTACGTCTACCCGCGCACCACCAACGCCATTATTCGCAATTATCTTGGCGCGCGTGGCATCAGCGCCGACGCGGTTGACGAGCACTACACGCCGTTCGGTGAAAAAAGCTGGGGCGATATCGTTCATCGCATCCGTAAATTCGCCGGTCGCGACGGCGCGATCATCGCGACCTTGAGCGGCGACTCAAACGTGCATTTCTTCCGCGAGCGCGCCCGGCAGGGGCTCGACGCCAATATCCTGCCGGTGATGAGCCTGTCGATTGGCGAGGCTGAAATGCCGGCGCTGGCTGAGCGCAATCTGGTCGGTCACATGGTGGCGTGGAATTATCTGCAAAGCATCGACACGCCGGAGAACCACGCTTTCATTGCCGAGTGGCGACGTTTCACCGGCGACGAGAACGCGATTACCAACGATCCGATGGAAGCGAGCTGGATTGGCTTTCACCTCTGGGTGCAAAGCGTCATGGCGGCCGGCACCACCGAGCCGCAGGCGGTGCGTCGCGCGTTGGCCGGCCGTTCGCTGCGCGCGCCGTCCGGTTTCGACGTTCGGCTCGATGCCGAGAACCAGCATCTCCACAAGCCGTCGGTGATCGGCCGTATGGACGCCAACAACATGATCTGGCCGGTCAAGATCAGCGACGGTCTGATTGCGCCGGAACCGTGGAGCAGCTGGCTGTCGAAAGACGGTCAGGCCTGGCGCAAGGCAGGCTAGGACTTAACTGGCGTCGATCGCTATGTCGTCCGACCGCATCGCCATATACGGGTCGGGCATGCAGACGGCGTCCTTGCCGACGACGTTTTCCTTGCATTCGGCCGCGCTGGTGTAACCGCAGCGGACAAGCGAGCCCGATTTGTCGTGGAAACCGCACCATGCTTCGGCGCCGGCGGGCGCAGCGGTGGCGGCCATGACGTGATTGGCGCCAACCGCGCCGGCAGTTACGAGACCCAGCAGGACAACACAGGTTTTAAGTTGCATGGCGATGCTCCGATCGCCGCCCCTGGGGCCGGATTGAGCCGCGAAGTTGGGGCGAGATCAAGGCCCTCGTCAGACAGCGCGCATCGATTTCACGGCTTCGGCAATCTCATCCGGATTGCCGACCGGCAGCGAACAGCGCTCACCGACACAGACAAAAGCGGCGCTGCCGGAGACAGCTTGCAATTTGCTTTGTGCCGGATGCGATGCCGGCAGATCGCCGGCTTTGCCGGCGCGCAGTACGACGCGTTCGAGGAAAGGCAGCCGCAGCGCGGCTTGCGCGAAGCGCTCGGCGTCCGGTCCGGTGGCGACGATTTCAGCGCCGCGCAGCCGCAGGTCGAGCGCGTTGAGCAGCGCGACGTGGCCGAACAGGTTCCGTCCGGCGATCGCCAGAATGCCGTCGAACAGCCGATCGGCCTGATCGCGCCATTTGTCGCCGCCGGCCAGCACGGCCAGCCGCACCAGATTGGCGGCGGCGACCGCATTCGGATTGGGCGTGGCGTCGTCGGTGGTGGCGTGCGGCCGCAGCAGCAGATCGCCGGCATCGTCGGCCGACCAGTAATAGCCGCCCGAATCCTTGTCGGCGTAATGGGCATCGAAGGCGTCTTGCCAGGCTATGGCCCGGTCGAGATACGCGCGTTCGCCGGTGGCTTCGAACAAGGCCAGCGCGGCACGGATCATGGCGGTGAAATCCGACGCCAGCCCGGGAAACAGCAATTTCCCGGCGCGCCAGGAATGACCCAGCCTGTTGTCTTTTGTCATCTTGGCGGCGATGAAGTCGAAGGCGCGCTTGGCCATATCAAGCCAGGATGGCTCATCGAGCGCGATGCCGGCGTTCACCAGCGCGGCGATCATCAGGCCGTTCCAGTCAGCCAGTGCCTTGTCGTCGAGGCCGGGCCGGATGCGGGCCGAGCGGGCATCGAGCAGGATGTCGCGCAGCGCTTTCAGCCGCGCCTCGTCGGCTTCGCTCCGCGCCGGCGCGTTCGACCGGTTGAGGATATTGTGGCCTTCGAAATTGCCTTCGTCCGACACATCGTAGTGCCGCATGAAGAAGCCGCCGGCCTCCGGGCCGATCAGTTCGATAATCTCGTTCTTCGACCAGACGTAAAACTTGCCCTCCTCGCCTTCGCTGTCGGCATCGAGCGAGGCGGCGAAAGCGCCTTCCGGCGTCGTCGTCTCGCGCTTGAGCCAGTCGACGGTCTCGCGGGCGCGGGTCGCGAACAATTTATTGCCGCCATGGCGGTACGCCAGCGCCAGCAGTTCAAGTAGCTGGGCATTGTCGTAAAGCATCTTCTCGAAATGCGGCACCAGCCATTTGTCGTCGACCGAATAGCGCGAGAAACCGCCGCCGAGATGATCATAGATGCCGCCTTCGCACATCCGTTCCAGGGTGTGCTCGACGGTTTCAAAGAAGCGCGCGTCGCCGCTGCGCAGGCCGGCGCGCCATAACATTTCCAGCATCGCCGGCTGCGGAAATTTCGGCGCGCCGCGCAGGCCGCCATGCACGGTGTCGAAGGCGTTACCGAGCTGTTTGGCGGCGCTGTCGAGTTCCTTCAGGCCGATAACGACCTTGCCTTCAGGCCGCGCCTTGTCGGCGAGCCGCGCCAGCAGGGCCACGCGGTTTTGCTCGATCTTGGCCGGTTCCTCGTGAAACATCCGCGACACTTCGCGCAGGATATCGGTGAAGGCCGGCCGGCCGAATTTGGCGACGTTGGGAAAATACGTCCCGCCCCAGACCGGCTCGGCGTTGGGCGTCAGAAACATCGTCAACGGCCAGCCGCCCTGCTCGCCGAGCAAGTGCAATGCGTTCATGTAGATCTGGTCGATGTCGGGTCGTTCCTCGCGGTCGACCTTGATGTTGACGAACAGGTCGTTCATCACCCGCGCGGTCGCTTCATCCTCGAAGCTCTCGTGCGCCATCACGTGGCACCAGTGACAGGCGGCATAGCCGATCGATAGCAGGATTGGCCGGTTTGACCGCTTCGCCTCGGCCAGCGCCTCTGGCCCCCATTGCCACCAGTCGACCGGGTTGTGCTGGTGCTGCAACAGATAAGGCGAGGTCGCCTGCGCCAGGCGATTGGTGTGCGCGGTGTCGGGAGAAGATGTCATCCCGGAAGCCTAGCCTGCTTCACCCGCGCCGTCATGCGGCGCGGGCGGGCGAAGCGCTATTGCGTCAGGATCTTCGGATAGAGCGATTTCCAGAATTCGCAGCGATGTTCCCGACTGGCATCGATGGCGGCGAGCTTGCCCGGCTCAAGGCGCAAGACGCTGTTATCGCGCGTGAACCGCGCCCAGGCCACGCCGGCCTTGGCGGTTGGCTTGCCGGTGTGCACGAAGCTCGTCCAATAGGCGGTCATGATGGCGGAGAGCTTTTGTGAGCCGGGCTTGAGGTCGGGTCCGGCCAGCTTGGTGGTATTGTCGAAATGCGGAAAGTAATACGGCAGTTCCGACGAATGCACCGCGCCCATTTCGAAGCCCGGATTGTCGGTCACCGGCGGCGCATCGCGATCGGCGAAGATGCTTTCATAAACCGGTGCGAATTTGCGGATCAGCTTTCCGGTTTCCAGATAGATGCAATTGTTGATGCCGATATTGGGGTTGAAATCGGACATGATGGTGCCGACCGCGGCCGCCGGCGATGAAAAGCTGGCGGCCGGATATTGCTTGACGATGGCGGCGGCCTTGTCGCCATACATCGCCTTGATCGTGTCGGCGTAATTCTCGGCGGTGAATTTCTGGCCGGCCTGAATGTCATAGGCGACATAGAGCCGCATTTCGTCGCGGGTGCCGCCGTTCAGGATCGGCACATGAATGAATTGGCCGCTGGCCAGCGCCTTGGCGCCTTGCCGTGGCACGGTTTTGGCGCCGATCGCCGGCTCGAAGGCCATCAGGTCGGTCGCCGCCTTGCTTGCGGCGTCGAGCATGTCCTTGACCGACTTCTTGCGCAGGCAATCGAGCGCGGTCTTGGCGTCCGGGCAGCCGGCGGCTTCCGCGACCTTGACGCCTGTCTTGCTGGACTCCGCGACCGATGGCAGCGGCGTCGCGCAACCGGCGCTTTGCACGATGGCTTTTTCGAACAGACCGCGAGTCTCGTTCGGCGCGATCAGGTGCATGCAGACGCTGGCGCCGCCGGCCGACTCGCCGGCGATCGTGACGTTGTGCGGGTTGCCACCGAAGGCCGCGATGTTCTTCTTGACCCAGGCGAGCGCCAGCCGCTGGTCCTTGAGGCCATAGCCGCCGTTATAATCCTTGCCGAATGACGGGTGCGGCATGAAGCCGAACACGCCCAGCCGATAATTCATCGAGACGACGACCATGTCGCCGGCCTTGGCCAGTTGGCCGAGTGGATAGAGCGAACTCGATCCGCCGACAAAAGCGCCGCCGTGAATCCAGACCAGCACCGGCTTGCGGGTTTTCGCGGGCTTGCCGTCATAAGGCGCGGTGACATTGATGGTCAGGCAGTTCTCGTCATAGCTCGCCGCGGTGAGGCCATAGCGCGATACCTGCGGACAGGCGTTGCCGAACTGGCTGGCGTCGAGCGGTTCTTTCCAGGGCTTGGCCGGTTGGGGCAGTGCCCAGCGCAATGGGCCCACCGGCGGCTGGGCATAGGGGATGCCCTTGAACTCGCGCAGGCCGTCGTGAATGACGCCGCGCACCGGGCCGGCCGTTGTCTTGACCAGGGCCGGATCGGAGACCGGCGATGGTTGGGCGGACGCAGCACCGGTCAATAACAATGACACGCTGGCGATCAGGCTCAGATAACGATGGCTTTTTGTCATGACATCCCGCGCCTGTGGCCTGGCGAAACCGAACGCCGTTGCGCCGGCCGGCTTTGCCGATTGTGCTCCGAACATTTGATCGGCGAATTGCTATGAATTGATTAAGCGGAATGATCGGTGGGCGATTGGCCGGCGGGTGGCTTTCTTTCGGTCGCGGCCATGGCTAGCATCCGGCTCCATCGCGGGGAGGCGAGACATGCGACAGGGATTTCGTGAGGCCGTTATCGGCGTGGCGTTCGGGTTTGCCGTGATCGTCAGCGCGGGTGTCGTCCGCGCCGATGAAACCGTCAGTATTGGTGGGTCGCAGGCGGTGCTGCTGAAGCCGGCCGCGCCGCGCGCCAGCGTCATTTTGATGCCGGGCGGCGACGGCGAGATCAATGCCGGGCCCGGCGGTCAGATCGGTCATCTCAAGAACAATCAACTGGTCCGTACCCGCGCCGCCTATAAGGCGCACGGGCTGGCGGTGCTGGTGGTCGACGCCAACGTCAATCTCGCCGCCGCGGTCGATTACATGGCGAAGATCAAACGGCCGGTGACGGTGGTCGGCACCAGCCGGGGCACGCTGCGGGCGGCGCAGGGCATCGCGCGCGGCGCAAGACCCGATGCGCTGGTGCTGACCTCGGGCTTCCTTAGCAACGAATCCGGTAGCGGCCAGAACGTCGAGAATATTCTCGGCTCACCGGGTCGGTTGCCGCGCACTTTGGTGATCCATCACCGGCAGGACGGCTGCAAATTCACCCAGCCGGCCGGCGTTGATCCGTTCATCAAGTGGGCCGGCGGCAAGGCGCGTGTGGTCTGGCTCAGTGGCGGCGCCGATATCGGCAATCCCTGCGCGGCCAAGGCGCATCACGGCTTCAACGGTCTCGATGGCCGGGTGGTGTCGCTGGCGGCGGGGTTTCGATGATCGTGGGGAGGGTCGGGATGCGCCCGGCCATGACGGGCGGTTGAAGGTTACTGTTGCGTCCGGCGCTCGGCGAGTTTCGCTTCGGCTCGCGCGAGGTTTGCCGTGGTCCCTTTAATGTAATAATCGGCCTTGGCTTCGGTGAAGACCTCAAGCGCGGCGCGATAGGCCTCGATGGCCTGTTCGAGGCGTTCGGTGCCGCTCTCGCGTTCGCCGAGCGTTTCGAGCGCAGTACCGAGATTGTTCTGGGTCGTGGCCCAGTTGAGCGGGACGCGGTCGCGGGTCCGTTCGGTGAGCGCGGCGCGATAGGCCTCGATGGCCTGTTCGAGGCGTTCGGTGCCGCTCTCGCGTTCGCCGAGGATTTGGAGCGCATTGCCGAGATTGTTCTGTGTCATGGCCCAGTCGAGCGGGACGCGGTCGCGGGTCAATTCGATCAGCGCGGCGCGAAAAGCGTTGACGGCCTGTTCGAGGCCTTCGGTGTTGTTTTCGCGTTCGCCAAGGACTTGGAGCGCGGTGCCGAGATTGTGCTGGGTCATGGCCCAGTCGAGCGGGACGTGGTCGCGGGTGCGTTCACTGAGTGCGGCGCGATAGGCTTCAATGGCCTGTTCGAGGCGTTCGGTACCGCTTTCGCGTTCGCCCAGGGCTTGGAGCGCATTGCCGAGATTGTTCTGTGTCATGGCCCAGTCGAGCGGGACGCGGTCGCGGGTCAATTCGATCAGTGCGGTGCGATAGGTGTCTATCGCCGTGGCGAGGGCGTCGTTATCGCCGGCCTGTTCGCCGATTGTACTGAGAATGAGTGCTTGGCTGAATAAAAGTTGCCCGCGCGTATCGGCGTCGAAGTCCGTGTGGAGTTTTGCCACCAGGGGTGCGAGGCGTTCGGCGCTCGCCCGCATCAGCGGCACCAGATAATGTCCGCTGAGATCAACCGCCGGCGCGGCGGCCATCACGACCCTTGCGGCAAGGGCGGCGCCGATATTGCCGATGAAGGCGACGGGAAGATCGAATGTTTCGGTCAGGGTGTAGGATTGCGGCTGGGCGGGATCGGCAGCCGCTGCGGTAATGCGCAAGGACAGGACGGTGGTCGAGACACTTTTGCCCTTGACGCGGCCCGAGATCATCAGATCGCAACTTCGTTCTGTCAGCAGCTTTTGTCTTTTTGTTTGCGCCCGCTGTTCGACGTCGTATTCGTGGCCGTCGCCCAGCGTTTCGACGTCCGGCCAACTGATGAGTTCGACCGCATCGCCCAGTTCGCGGCGCAGCGTTTCCCACAAGGTCGTGCGATAGCTGTCGCCGGTGTCTTCGGCGAGACGCGCGATCAGAATCGAGATTTTCTTGCCGGAGCCGAGGCGGATGTCGCGGCGAATTTTATATTTCAGATAGTGGTCGTAAGCCCGCGCGCCGAGCATGCGCGCGAGCGGCTCGATCACCTTTAAGCCAATCGGCCCCCACTCGATCACGATGTCCCCGAAGTGAAATCAGTCGCGTCGAATGATCTTAAGGGCAGTGCCGAACCGCACAACCGAAAGATGCCGGCCGATGGGATGTCGCTCTTGGACGAACCGGGTTAAACAGCCGGCATGACAGACCGCCCCACCATCTTCGCCCTGTCGTCCGGCCGGCCGCCGGTGGCGATTGCCGTCATTCGTATCTCGGGGCTGCGGGCCGGCGCGGCGCTGACCGCGCTTGGGATTAAAGTCCCTGAGCCGCGGCAGGCACGGTTTGCCCGGATTCGCGATCCGCGGTCCGGTGAGATTATCGACGAAGGGCTGGTGCTGTGGTTCGCCGGACCGCGCAGCGAGACCGGCGAGGACGTCGCCGAGTTGCAGGTTCATGGTGGCCGGGCGGTGATCGCCGCCGTGCTCGATGCGCTCGCCAGCATTGACGGTTTGCGGATGGCCGAGCCGGGCGAGTTCACCCGGCGCGGTTTCGAGAACGGCAAGCTCGACCTGACGGCCGTCGAGGGGCTGGCCGATCTGGTCGGCGCCGAGACCGAGGGTCAGCGGCGTCAGGCGATGCGGCAGATGGCCGGCCTGCTCGGCAATCGTGCTGAAGCCTGGCGGCGCGATCTGATCAAGGCGTTGGCCCTGGTCGAAGCGCGGATTGATTTTTCCGACGAAGGCGATGTGCCGGAAGACCTGGTGACGCCGTCGCTGACGATTGTTCGTGAGCTGCGTGGCGAGATCGCCGCCGCTCTTGCCGACGGCCACCGCGGCGAGCGCTTGCGCGAGGGACTGGTGGTGGCGATCGCCGGTCCGCCGAATGCCGGCAAGTCCACCCTGCTCAACCGGATTGCCCGGCGCGAGGTGGCGATTGTCTCGCCGCATGCCGGCACCACGCGTGACGTGATTGAAGTCCACCTCGACCTTGGCGGCTTGCCGGTGACTTTGCTCGACACCGCCGGGATTCGCGAGACCGACGATCCGGTTGAACTGGAGGGTGTTCGCCGCGCGCGGCAGAGGGCGGCGGACGCCGATCTGGTGTTATGGGTGAGCGACGCCAGCGTTCAGGAGATGGTCAGTGATGTCAATGCGCTGGAGGCGGGCCAGGGAAGCCGGCCCGATATATGGCGGGTTCGGAACAAGATCGATCTCGTATCGGGCGTTAGCGATAGTAGTGAATCTATAATTCAAAGGATTAACCCGGGCCGGGGACGAGATGTGGTTAATATTACGTTGTCAAACGTAGTTAATCATCAGTTAACAGAAAGAAATGAATCAGGATTGCACTTTAATAATGCGTTGGAGGATGTAGCTAACAGGCCATCAACGGATGGCCTGGTGGACGATTCTGACGCAATTGGGTCGGAGTTCCTCATATCGGCGACCTCGGGTGCCGGCTTCGATGCGCTACTAGCCGCCTTGGCCAGCCATGCCGAAAGTCATCTGGCCGGCGGTGAGCAATCCCTCGTCACCCGGGCGCGGCATCGTCGGGCGCTTGAGGAAACTGTCGCGTCTCTTGAGAGCGCCCTCAGTGGTGACCTCGCCGGTCGCGAGGACTTGCTTGCCGAGGAACTGCGTGCCGCCGCCGCCGCGCTTGGGCGGTTGACCGGCCGGGTTGATATCGAGGATGTGCTCGACGTGATCTTCCGGGATTTCTGTATCGGGAAGTGACCGGACCTCTATTGTGGCACGGCTTCATGCCCCCTCGTTGACAATGTTTCACGTGAAACATGAGGCGGCCGTCAGATCTTTTGACCGGAAACGCAGCCTTCGCTACAACGCCGCTTCCGATGTCAAATCATCAGCACCAGACAGACGTTGTCGTGATCGGCGGCGGTCACGCAGGTTGTGAAGCAGCAGCAGCAGCAGCACGTATGGGCGCGCGCACCGTGCTGGTCACCCACCAGTTCGCGACTGTCGGCGCCATGTCCTGCAATCCCGCGATCGGCGGCCTCGGCAAGGGACATCTGGTCCGTGAGATCGATGCGCTCGACGGCCTGATGGGGCGCGTCGCCGATCAGGGCGGCATCCAGTTCCGGGTCCTCAATCGCCGCAAGGGTCCGGCCGTCCGCGGTCCGCGCGCTCAGGCCGATCGTAAGCTCTATGCCGCCGCCATGCAGGCTGCGATCACGGCCACGCCGAACCTCAACGTCATCGAGGCCGAGGCCGACGACCTGATCCTGGCCAATGGCCGGGTCGCCGGCGTCAGACTGAAAGATGGCCGGGAGATCGCCTGTGCCGCTGTGGTCCTGACCACCGGCACCTTCCTGCGCGGCCTCATTCATATCGGTGAGCGACAGATCCCGGCCGGTCGGGTCGGCGAGGCCCCCTCTCTGGGGCTTTCCGCGACGCTGGAGCGAGCCGGCTTCACGCTGGGTCGGCTCAAGACCGGCACGCCGCCCCGTCTCGATGGCACCACCATCGACTGGCAGAGCCTCGAGATGCAGCCCGGCGACGACGTCCCCGAGCCGTTTTCGATGCTGACGGAGCGGATCATAACGCCTCAGATCGAATGCGGCATCACCCGCACCGTGCCGGCGACCCACGCGATCATCCGGGCGAACGTCCATCGTTCGCCGATGTATTCCGGGCAGATTGCCTCGACAGGTCCGCGCTATTGCCCCTCGATCGAAGACAAGATCGTCAAATTCGGCGAACGCGACGGCCATCAGATCTTCCTGGAGCCGGAAGGCCTCGACGATACGACGGTCTATCCTAACGGGATCTCGACCTCTCTGCCGGAAGAGGTCCAGCACGCCATCGTCGCGACTATTCCAGGGCTGGAAAAGGCGCGCTTTGTCCGCCCTGGCTACGCCATTGAATACGATTACGTCGATCCGCGAGAGCTGGACCCGACCTTGCAGACCCGTCGGTTGCCGGGGCTCTACCTGGCCGGTCAGATCAACGGCACCACCGGCTATGAAGAGGCCGGCGCGCAGGGGCTCTTGGCCGGGTTGAATGCGGCTTCGAAGGCTTCCGGCGGCGGCGATATCGTGTTTGACCGCGCTGAATCCTATCTTGGGGTCATGGTCGATGACCTCACCAGCCGGGGGGTCAACGAACCCTATCGGATGTTCACCTCGCGGGCCGAATATCGGCTGCGGCTGCGTGCCGATAATGCCGATCAGCGTCTCACGGAGAAGGGCATTGCGGTCGGCTGTGTCGGTTCGGTGCGGGCTCTGGCTTATGGCGAGAAGGCCAAGGCGCTTAAAGCCGCGCGGGATTTCGCCGATTCCGTCTCGCTGAGCCCGAAAGAGGCCGAGCGTCACGACATCTCGCTCAATCAGGATGGCCAGCGTCGTACGGCCTTCACGATGCTGTCCTATCCCAATATCGCGATGGCCGATCTGGCCAGGGTCTGGCCGCAGCTCGGTGAATTGCCGGAAAAGATCGCCGAGCAGATCGAGATCGACGCCAAATACGCGGTCTATCTGGACCGTCAGGCGACGGATGTTGCCGCCTATCGTCGTGATGAGAGCTTTACCTTGCCGGAAGACCTCGACTACAGCGCTATCGTTGGCCTGTCGAATGAGGCCAAGCAGAAGCTCACCAAAGCGCGGCCAAGGACGATCGGCCATGCCGCCAAGCTCGATGGCATGACGCCGGCGGCTCTGACTCTGGTCGTGGCGGCCGTCAAACGCGGGCGCGGCAAGACCTCTGCCGCGAAGTCGGCGTGAGCGAGTCCGGCCCCGGCGGTCCCGATCTGGCCGCGGACAAAGCGCAGGCGCTCAAGCTCACCCCTGTTTCACGTGAAACATTGCGACGGTTAGAGCTCTATGTCGAACTGCTGCTGAAGTGGCAGCAGACCACCAATCTGATCTCGCCGACGACGATCCCCACCATCTGGACCCGACATGTCGCCGACTCCCTTCAGCTTCTGGCCCCGGCGCCGGACGCCAGGATCTGGGTCGACTTCGGGTCCGGTGGCGGCTTTCCGGCCATTCCGATTGCTTGCGCACTGGCCGAGCGGCCCGGCGCGATGGTTCATCTGGTGGAAAGCAACGGCAAGAAGGCCGCGTTTCTCCGCGAGGCGGCCCGCATAACCGGTGCGCCGGCGCAAGTACATGCCGAACGAGTCGAAAAATTTAATCAGATGCCTGTGAACAGCGTGGACGTTGTCAGTGCCCGCGCGCTCGCCCCATTGAAAACGCTGTGCGATCAAGCGTTTCCTCTCATCGACAGTGGCGCCATCGGGCTGTTCCCGAAGGGTCTAGATGTAGCCGCCGAATTGACCGAAGCCGCTAAATATTGGAATATCGAAGCCACGACTGTGGCGAGCAAGACCAGCCCGGAGGGCTGTATCGTTATTGTGAAAAAGCTCAGCCGTCTCGATCCCTGAGGCCCTTGGTCCGGTCGACTGACACCGGCAGGGCTCGGAACAGACCGGGCTTTTTGATCGCAATGACGGACCGGAACGACCTGCAACCAAACGGAATAAAGCCATGAGCGATCTGCCTCCCAACGATCTTCAGATCATTCCTTTCGAGAAGCTGGTGGCAAAGACGAATGGCCCGGTGGCCAGTCCCCGTGTGCTGGCGATCGCCAATCAGAAGGGTGGCGTCGGCAAGACCACCACCGCGATCAATCTCGGCACCGCCCTGGCCGCCATCGGCGAGCAGGTGCTGATCGTCGATCTCGATCCTCAGGGCAACGCCTCGACCGGGCTCGGCATTGAGCGCCGCGCACGCCGCACCTCGACCTATGACGTGATGGCCGGCACGGCGCCGCTGCGCGATGCGGTGATCCCGACCTCGGTGCCGCATCTTTTCATTGCCCCGTCGACCCTCGACCTGTCCGGTCTCGAACTGGAAATCGGTCAGCAGCGCGATCGCGCTTTCCGGCTGCGCAATGCGCTTGGCAATCTCAATGGCGGCGAACAGGGCTTCAACTTCACTTATGTGCTGGTCGATTGCCCGCCGTCGCTTAACCTCATCACCGTCAACGCGATGGCGGCCGCGCACTCGATCCTGGTGCCGTTGCAGTGCGAGTTCTTCGCGCTCGAAGGTCTGTCGCAGTTGCTCAAGACCGTCGACGAAGTGAAGAAGACCCTGAACCCCAATCTGTCGATCCACGGCGTCGTGCTGACGATGTACGACTCGCGCAACAACCTTTCCAATCAGGTTGTCGCCGACGTCCGTCAGTTCATGGGCCCCAAGGTTTACGACACCATGATCCCGCGTAACGTCCGCATTTCGGAAGCGCCGTCCTACGGCAAGCCGGTGCTGGTCTATGACCTCAAGTGCGTCGGCAGCGAAGCTTATCTGCGGCTGGCGACCGAGATCATTCAGCGCGAACGCGAGCTGAAGGCGAGCTGACGTTCGCGTCACTCATCCGCACGATATCGCCTCGACGTTGCCGGCATAGCCGGCGCGACGGAATCGAAGGCACAATCGAAGTTGCCAACAAAGAACACTTAAGAGGCTTGCTTGACGGCACATTCAGGAGCGGCGGCAATGGCGGATCATTCACGATTGGGGCGCGGCCTGGCCTCGTTGATGGGAGAAGTCGCCGAGGAATCGCCGTCGACCGAGACCGCCCGCAAGCCGCGCAAGGCGCCGATCGAGAATATCGTCGTTAACCCGCGCAATCCGCGCCGCACGTTCGTCGAGGCCGATCTCGTTGAGCTGACCGCCTCGATCAAGGAGCGCGGCATCATTCAGCCGATCGTCGTCCGCATCACCAAAGATCAGGCCGGCGGCAAGGATGACCGTTTTGAAATCATCGCCGGCGAACGGCGTTGGCGCGCGGCGCAGCGGGCCGGCTTGCACGAAGTGCCGGTCACTGTCGTCGAAGCGACCGATGCCCAGGCGCTTGAATTCGCGATCATTGAAAACGTCCAGCGCGCTGATCTTAATCCTATCGAGGAAGCGGCCGGCTATCTGGCGCTGATGGAAGAATTTAATCATAGTCAGGACGCGGTGGCGCAGATCGTCGGCAAGAGCCGTTCGCACGTCGCCAACATGATCCGCTTGTTGAAATTGTCCGAGCCGGTCAAGGCGCTGGTTCAACAGGGCCAGATCTCGGCCGGCCACGCGCGTCAATTGGTCGGTCAGCCGAATGCGGCCGAGATCGCGCAGGATATCATCAAGCGCGGTTTGAGCGTTCGCCAGATCGAAGACGAAATGCGCAAGGACGGCAAGGCGCAGGCGAAGTCGCTGGCCGGCGGCATTGCCACCGAGGCCAAAGGCGCCGACAAGCCAAAGAAGGATCCCGACACCCGCGCGCTGGAACGCCGCGTGTCCGATGCGCTGGGGCTTGACGTCAGTGTCGACGATCGCGGCGGCAAAGGCACGCTACAGATCAAATACAAGAATCTCGACCAGCTCGACGCGGTGTTGCGCAAGCTTGAAGGCTAAGCGGTCGCCGGCAGGACGCGACAACGAGCGCGTCAATCGATGCTGGCAACATTGATGGCGAACTGGCTGTCGACCGGCCCCGGCGTCCAGTTGTTTCCGGCGAGCAACGTGACCTTCATGTTGTGCAGCAAGCCGAGCCGCATTGACGGGTCGAAATAACGCATCGCCTTTTCGTTCAGGTCGATCACGCGGCCGGGCCGCAGCGGTCCGACGTCGTTGATCTTGACGATGGCGCGTTTGTCGCCGCTCTCAAGTAGCGCGAAGGTCGGCCGGTAATTTCGGCCATAACGTACGCCGCCGAACTGTTTGCGCAGATCGATCTGGATCGCTGCCGTCCAGGCCGACGGATCATAAGGTTCGCCGGATGCCGTCAGCGCGACATTGGTGACCGTGGCGTCGCGGAACGGATTGTAGGTCGAAGCAATGCCGACGATGGTCGCGAGCGCATGCGCGACACTGCTGTTGCCCGCCTTGCGCGCCAGCGCGGTGCCGAGTTTGACCGGCCAGGACTGATCCGGTTCGACGGCGCCGCGCAACGGCAGCGCGCTCGCGATCACGGTTTCGGAGCCGGCGGTCTTTGCCCTTTCGCTCATCGCCGGGTCACGCTTGGCCGGGTCACGCTTGGTCGACTCGCTCATGGCCAATTTGTTCATGGCCAATTCGCTTGGGGCCGGTTCTTGTCCGGCCGGCGCGGATGAAGGTGTCGGCGTGTCATCGGCGGTCTGGATGTCGGGGCGCAAGCCGACTTCCGCCAGCGACAGCACGATGGAGACATTGGCGTCGTTCAGCGAGACGACGTAGCTGTCCTGATTGCGCTCCGGCCATAAACCGCCGATCAGCCCGATGAGCAGCAACGACGCGATCGTCAGCTTGAAAAGACCCCCGAATGTCGAGGAGGCCGGTTCCTCGCCTTCCAGCGGGAGCGTGGTTGCCAGAGCCATCGAATCCTGAGGTGCTTGAGTCGGTCCCGGGGCGATTCTCGCCCTGAAATTATCAAGAGGAAGTAAAGCGTCGGTCGCGGAAGCCGCGATAATTCGATGCAATACCCGGCCACCTCGGCCGGCGAACGAGGCTTTTCGAGGCTATTTCGATCGCTTTTTAGCTTTGGCTTTTCTTTTTGCGCCGGTTTTGCTTGTGCGTTTGCTGGCGGTTGCCGCTTTGGATTGGCTTTTGGCCTTGGCGCCGGATTTTACCGGCTCGGTCAAAAAGGCCGCGCACAGCGCCGGATCGAATTCGCGGTAGTCGTTGGTGATCTCGGTGCCCTTGGCGATGGTGGTCGAGGCAATGGCGTACCCGCCGCGCAGGATCGTGTTCGGTTTGTCGGCGTGGTTCATGTGATGGTCGTTGTCGACCGTGAACAGGATCTCGCCGTCGACCCGGTAAGCGTAATCCTTGAGGAACGCGCGGGCTTCCTTCGGCAATTTGGCGAACTGCTTGGGCGTGTAGCAACGGTCGAAGCCTTCGACAAAGCGCCAGATCTTGGTGCCCTTCGGAATGCGCTCGGCGGCAAAAACGCCAAGACCGTGGATCGGGCTTCGGTCGAGATAAGTTTTGACCAGCAGCATCGTGAAGCCTTCGTTGCAAGTCATGCGATCGGTAGGACCGCGGCGACGACACAACCGGTATCAAATTCACGGCTTTGGCGGGAGAGGCGATCGCGCCGGCGCAGGCGGCTTTCCCCAGCACCGGGCGACGGCTTTGTCCGGAGGCGCGGCGCGTTGTCGCCGGACGGTTTGCGCCGCGGAACTTTTTACCGGCATACCGGTTGAGAGCGTATCGGCTTCAAGAGGCCGGTCCCCAACCACAAGCCGGAAGGGTTCGCGCTATGATGACCGCCGCCAACTCCGGTCTCAAGTTCGGTCTGTTGCAGGCCACCGCCGGTTGGCTCCGGACACTGTCGGCCACGCTGCGTCGACCGTGGTCGCGTGACGACGACGACCGGACCGCCGGGCCGGCCGTCATCGTTCACGATCCGGCGGCCGATGCCCCCCACGACCTCGACGATCCGTTTTTCGATCGCAGCGTTCAGGCGCGCATGGCCGACGTCATTGCCGGCATTCATAAGCCCGACAGAAGCTGACGCATTCTCGGACGACGTCTGGTCGCGCGACGCTCTATTGCGTTTCGGAGGTGCCCGGCAGTTCGAGCTTGTTGCGCAGTGCGTCGGTGCCCTGAACGGTATCGACGATGACACCGAAGGCGCCGCCGCTGCGCGCGCGGGCCTTTTTCGCGGGCTTCTTGACGGCCTTTTTGGCGGATTTCTTTGACCGGGTGGCTGCGGTCCGCGCCGGCTTGGCGGCGGATTTCTTTTTGGCTTTCTTCTTGCTCTTCTTCTTGCCGGCCTTCAGCGCTGACTTTTTGGTTGCCGGTTTGGTGGTCTTCTTGCCCCGGGCGGCGGGCTTCTTCTTGGATTTCTTGGAGGTCTTTTTAGCCATCGTGCGCTCTGGGGTTTTAAAGCGAATCGCCATCGAATCGCTTCGCGCAGGTTAGAAGCGGGTGCTTGTCAACGCCAGTGGCGAAGCGTCGTTATCATCGTCGCCGTCGCGCGGACTGGATTGATCCGGCCGGTGCGTCTAGACAGGGTGCAAGCCGCCAACAATACGCTGTCAACAATATCAGGGAGGGCCACGGTGTCCGCATCACTGCAAGGCGAAACGCAGCCGACGGTTTATCGCTTCAAGCTCGGCGGCTTCGAGGCCGCCACCATTCTCGACAGCAAGGCGATCCGCCAGCCGCTGCATCCCGCTTATGGCGCCAATGCCCCGGCGGAAGAGATCCATGCCTTGGCCCAGGCCAACAACATCGACACCGCGCGTTTCGAACATCCCAACATTCCGACCTTGGTCAATACCGGCAAGGAACTGGTGCTGTTCGATACCGGCAACGGCGCATTGCCGCGCGAATATGAAGCCCTGAAAACCCGCATGCCGCCGGGCCAACTGGCGGAGCGTCTGGCCTTGCTCGGGCACAAGCCGGAAGACATCGACGTGGTCGTCCTGACGCATGGTCACCCCGATCACATCGGCGGTCTGGTCGAAGGCGGCAAGCCGGTCTACCCGAACGCCCGTTACGTCTTCGGCGCGGCGGAATATGACTTCTGGAAAAAGAACGAGGGCGTGCGCGAGGCGCGCGTGTTTAACCAGAAGCTCTTCATGACGATCTGCGAACCTCTGGCCGACCGCGCCACGTTCATCAAGCCGGGCGATGAGGTGGTCGGCGGCATTCACGCCGTCGACGCCGCCGGTCATTCGCCGGGGCTGATGGCGTTTCACATCGAGAGTGACGGCAAGCGCTTCATGGTCACCGCCGATACCGTCACGCAATATGTGATGGCGGTGCAGCGGCCGGAATGGCACTTCGAAATGGATGACGACAAGGACAAGGCGGTCGCGACCCGCCGGCGGATGCTGGACATGCTGGCGACCGAGAAACTGTTCTTCGCCAGCTTCCACATGCCGTTTCCCGGCATCGGCTGGATCGATCGGACCTCGGCCGGTTATCGCTGGGTGCCGCACAGCTATCAGCTGAACCTGTAGGCTCAGGCGTTCCGCCGCCGCGCGTTCATGGCGATCGACAGCAAGGTGCGCTGCGCGATGGCTTCGGCCAGCGGCGCGTTGCGGCGGGCGTCGAGCGAGGCTTCGGCGAGCTTTTCCATCACGCCGACCAGGCGGGCCGGTGACCAGGCCCGCAGGGCGGCGCCGACCCGCGCTTCGCGGGAGAAATGAACCGGCGGCGCGCCGCGCTTCATCGCCCATTCGATTGAATCGCCGGCTTCGACCGCCAGCATCATCTTGTGCAGATTGGCGACCTGACGGACCGCCGCTGAAATGATGGCCGCCGGCGATGAACCGCTGGCCCGCGCCTTGCCGAATTCGGTTTCGACTTCGACGGTACGGCCGGCGAAGGCCGCGTCGATGACACCATCGAGCGCCAAGGCGGAAGCGTCGGCCACCACCGCCATCACGTCGCCGAGTTCGACCCGCTCCTGACCGCGGGCGTAAAGCGCCAGCTTGCGCACTTCGTTGCGCGAGGCCAGACGGTCGCCGCCGAGCAGCGCGACGAGACTGGCGCGGGCATCCGGTGCGATGGTCAGTCTGGCGTCGCGCATTTCGTCATCGATCAGCCGCCCGAGCGCCGCGCCGCTGTCGACGTAACACGGTAATGCGGCGGCGACCTTGGCCTTCTCGCACATGGTCCGCAGCGGCGAAGTCTTCTTGAGATCGCCGGCTTCGATGATGACCCGGCATTCCTCGGACGGTGCGGCAATCAGCGGTTCGACCGAACCGGCGATGTTGCGCGAACCGGCTTTGACCAGCACGGCGCGCCGGCCGCCGAACAGCGGTACGGTGTGCGCTTCCTCGACCAGTCGCGACGGATTGCCGGACAAGTCCTCGCCCTCGATCCGGACGAATGAAAAAGGGTCGTTGGGATCGTCGACCGACGCCTTGATCAGAGCGTCAACGCGTTCGCGGACCAGGCCGGCATCGGGGCCGTAAACCAGCACCACCGGCAAGCGCGGATCGGGCTTGGCGACGAAACGGTCGACGTCGGCGGCTTTGATGGCGGTCATATCGTCCCGAAGCTAATGCGCGGTGGCCGTCAGGGCAATGCGAGCGTCGCAGATGCATTCGACAAGGGACGCAACGCGACCTGATCGCTCAGATGGGCGGCTTCGGCGGTCGCGATGGCAAAACCGCCACGTTCGGCCAGCGGTGCGAAGCCGTGCAGGCCGCGCGGCACCAGCCTGAACCGGGTGACGTTGTTCATCCGCCGGCGTGCTTCGTCGTCTTTTGTCACCGAGCCGGCGATCAGTTTGACGCGCCCGCTCCGCAGAGCCGAAAGGTTCTCAACGATTGCATCGTCGCTGCCATATTCGAACAGACCGCCTTCGGACGAGGCCGCGACAATGGCGCCCGTTCCGGCAATCGCCTCCAGCCATTGCGATAATAACGTCGGCCGATTCCAGTCATAAGGATGATGATTGAAACGGATGTCGAGCCCGGCCAAAGGGCGGCCGCTCTCCATCATTGCCGCCAACGCATTGCCGCCGAAATAGGGGCCGGCCTCGTCGCCATCGAACACATCGATCGCTATGCGACGTTGCAAGAGATCGGGCCGATGCCGGCGCAGCAGGATTAACGCATTGAGGCTATCGACCGCCGGGCCGCCGGCAATGTTGATCAGATGCAACGGCGCGCCCGGCGCTTCGGCCAAATCCGCCAACAGACCGTCGGCCAGCAGACGCGCTGTCTGCTGGGTGCGAAGCCGCAGCAGGGTCAGTTGCGGCGACGCGGCGAACTTACGGTCGACCGGGTTATCGTAAGGCGGGACCAGATTGTCGGGGCCGAGCTTCATGACGTAAGTCGACAGGCCGTCGAGAAATGGGGCGTCCGCCGCAAACAGTGCTTTCGCCAGCAGGGACCGCCTGGTCAGCGACTTCAGCATCAACCGCATGATGAATTGGGGGACGCTGCGGTGTCTGGATTCGTCCCGGATGGCGGCGTCAATCAGAGCGCGCACGTTTTGTGGATCGTCAGGCACCGCAAAGCGCGGATCGGTGACGTCGATCACTGGCAAAGAATAGCCGGCGCGGGTCGCCGCATGGGCAAGTTCGGTGGGCATGTCGGGAAGGCATCTCGCGGTGGCAATTGGGCTCGCAGCCCGCGAGGACGACGAAGCGCTCAGGTTCCGGCGGCGAAGTAGGACGCCACGCGCGACCGGATGTTGTCGGCGATGACCTTGGCGGCCCGGTTCTCGGCGTCGCGCAGGCCGCGGTCGCCGGCAAAGCGCTGTTGCTGGCCGGGGATATTGTACGACACGCGCGAGAAGGTCGTGCTCTTGAACACGGGCTTGCCGGTGGAGAGATCGACCAGCGAATAGACCGCGTCGATTCCGTAGTTCTGGATGTCCGGCCGCGCCGAGTTCAGGTCGACGATGACCTGGGTCTGGCTCGAGGTCAGTCGGATGTCGAGGCGATAGGCCGGCGACTGCGCCGCGCCGCCGCCGGTCAGGTCGAACAGCAACTGGTCGCGCATTTCGACGCCGACGCGTGACAGACGGGTGCCGTTCGGCGCGTCGATCGGCCGGACCTCGACCGAGCTCAGACGATCGCTGACGCCTGCCGGGCTGCCGACCGAAGCGTGATCGCCGTAAAGCGGCTGGAAACAGCCGGCCGTGAGGCCCGCCAGCGCCAGCGCCAGGGTCAATCGCAGAATGCGTGGGGCGTTAGACAACGACATTGACGATCCTTTGCGGGACGACAATGACCTTTTTCGGGCTTTTGCCGTCCAGCGTTCTTTTTATCTCATCGAGGGCCAGAACGGCAGCCTCAATCTCGTCTTTTCCGGCGTCCCGGGCCACCGTGACCTCGGCCCGCTTCTTGCCATTGACCTGAACCGGCATGGTCACGGTGTTTTCGACCAGCAATTCGGCCTCGACCTGCGGCCAGGCCTCGGTCGCGACCAGCGTTTTATGGCCGAGCACGGCCCAGCATTCCTCGGCCAGATGCGGCATCATCGGATGGAAAAGCCGAACCAGAATGTCGCCGGCTTCGCGCAAGGCCCAGGCAAAATCCGGCGATGGCGCGGTCTCGGCCGAACCGATGGCATCCGACAGCGCGTTGGCGAATTCGTAAATATGCGCCACGCAGCGGTTGAACCGTAACCGGCCGATATCGTCGGAGACGTTGTTGAGCGCGCGGTGCGCCGCCTTGCGCAGCGTCGCCGCCTGATCTCCGAAACTGGCCGGGCGCGATGCCGGCGCGTCGACGCCGGCAACCTCGCCGACCAGACGCCAGAGCCGTTGGACGAAGCGCCAGGCGCCTTGCACGCCTTCTTCGCTCCAGATCACGTCGCGTTCCGGCGGCGAATCCGACAGCATGAACCAGCGCGCGGTGTCGGCGCCGTAGGCTTCGATAATGTCGTCGGGGTCGACCGTGTTCTTTTTCGACTTCGACATTTTTTCGATCGAGCCGATCTCGATCGCTTCGCCGCTCGAGGCCAGCGTCGCGCGTCGCGCTTCGCCCATGCCTTCGATCTTGACGTTGGCGGGCTCGACCCAGTTGCCGGCCTTGTCGCGATAAGTCTCGTGCACGACCATGCCCTGGGTGAACAGACCGGCGAAGGGCTCATCGATGCCGACATGGCCGGTCTTCTTCATCGCGCGGGTGAAGAAGCGCGAATAAAGCAGATGCAAGATCGCGTGTTCGATGCCGCCGATATATTGATCGACCGGCAGCCATCGGTTGGCGATCGCCGGACTGGTCGGCGCGTTTTCGTTCCACGGATCGGTGAAGCGCGTGAAGTACCAGGACGAGTCGACGAAAGTGTCCATGGTGTCGGTTTCGCGCCGCGCCGCGCCGCCGCAGGACGGACACTTGACGTTCTTCCAGGTCGGGTGCCGGTCGAGCGGATTGCCCGGTTTGTCGAACGTGATGTCGCCCGGCAGCACGACCGGCAGATCGGCCGTCGGCACCGGCACGACGCCGCAGGCGTCGCAATGAATGATCGGGATCGGGCAACCCCAATAGCGCTGACGCGAAATGCCCCAGTCGCGCAGGCGATAATTGACCTGCCGCTGCGCCACCGGCCGGTTGCCGCGTGAATCCTTTTCGAGCCGGCCGGCGACCTCGTTCTTGGCTTCCTCGATGGTCATGCCATCGAGGAACCGCGAATTGATCATGCGGCCATCACCGTCATAAGCGGTATCGGTGATGACGAAGGTCGCCGGATCCTGATTGGGCGGGCAGACCACCGGCGTATTGCCGAGGCCGTATTTATTGACGAAATCGAGGTCGCGCTGGTCGTGCGCCGGGCAGCCGAAGATCGCGCCGGTGCCGTAATCCATCAGGATGAAGTTGGCGACATAGACCGGCAGCTTCCATTCCGGGTCGAAGGGATGCGCGGCACGGATGCCGGTGTCGAAGCCCATCTTTTCGGCGGTGTCGATCGCTTCCTGCGAGGTGCCGATGCGTTTGGCTTCCTCGATGAAAGCGGCCAGCTTCGGGTTTTTCGCGGCGGCCGACTTCGCCAGCGGATGATCGGGCGCCACCGCCAGGAATTTGGCGCCGAACAAGGTGTCGGGCCGGGTGGTGAAAATCTCAAGCTCGGTTTCGTGGGCCGGCACCGTCGCGGCGTCGAGCATGAAGCGGACCAGCAGGCCTTCCGACCGGCCGATCCAGTTCTTTTGCATCAGCCGGACTTTGTCCGGCCAGCGGTCGAGGGTATCGAGCGCTTCCAGCAACTCTTCCGAATAGTCGCTGATCTTGAAGACCCATTGATAGAGATCGCGTTGCTCGACCAGAGCGCCGGAGCGCCAGCCGCGGCCGTCGATCACCTGCTCGTTGGCAAGCACGGTCATGTCGACCGGGTCCCAGTTCACTTTGCGATATTCGCGCGCGACCAGCCCCGCCTTGAGGAAGTCGAGGAACATGTGCTGCTGGTGCTTGTAATAGGACGGGTCGCAGGTCGCGACTTCGCGCGCCCAGTCGAGCGACAGCCCCATCGACTGAAGCTGCTTTTTCATCGCCGCGATGTTGGCGTAGGTCCATTCCTTGGGATGAACCTTGCGATCCATGGCGGCGTTCTCGGCCGGCATGCCGAAAGCGTCCCAGCCCATCGGGTGCAGAACGGCGTTGCCCATGGCCCGTTTGAACCGCGCCACCACGTCGCCCATGGTGTAATTGCGGACGTGGCCCATGTGGATGCGCCCCGACGGATAGGGGAACATCTCCAGCACGTAGTATTTCGGGCGCGGGTCGTCGTTCCGGGTGGCGTAGATGCCTTGCTCGTCCCAGATTTTCTGCCAGCGGCTCTCGGCGGCGCGGGCGGCGTAACGCTCGGTTTTGCTCGAATCGGCGGTCATTTACGGCTCTTTTGCAGGAGCCGGGAGGTGACATGAAAGCGGCCGGGCGGTCAACGGGGACTCGCGATGTTGGCGGCTTTTCGGGCTATTTGGCGGGCGGGCCGGCCCGTCGGGCGGTGTCAGGCCACTGCGAGAGCCCTGCCGATCGCGGCCAGAAGCTGGTTGGCCTGATAGGGCTTTTCAACCACAGGAACCCCCGGATAGGTCCGGAAGCGGGCATCGTCGGCGGTTATGCCGGTGACGAAGACGAACGGGATGCGGCGTTGGCTGAGCGCGCCGGCGACCGTGACGCCGGTATGGGCCGCGTCGCTGAGCTTGAGATCGAGCACGGCGCAGTCAAAGCCGACGTCGTCGTCAAGGGCGGCCAGTGCATCGGTCGCATTGGCGGCGCACACGACCGCGGCGGCGCCGGCGGCTTCGAGGACGATCTGGATGTCGAGTGCGATCAGGTACTCGTTATCGAGCACCAGGCAACGCATGCCGGCCAGCGGCATCTCAGTTTGCAACACCAAAAGTCCTCGATTCGATGGATGTTTCGCGAAGGAACTTTTGTTTGTCCTACGAATTGGGAACCCGGACATTTAAAAAAGACATAGCGGTTGGAGATTCCCGGATCGCCATGTCTGCCGCGCGCGTTTCGCATAACGGCCGGCCGGATTGCCCCGGAGGAAAGTCGGGACAGCATGATTATGGGAAATGGCCGGCCGAACGGTCACATCGTGTCATGTGACCAATGTCCGCTGCGAGCGCTGTCGTGCCTACGAGAATTTTCTCCGGATGAATTGGCTTTCGTTAAAACCTTCAAGATCGACGAATTGCACGTCGAGGCCGGCACCAGTTTCTTGCGTGAAGGTGCGCGCAGCGACCATCTTTATACGGTGCTGAGCGGCTGGGCGTTTCGCTACAAGATGCTGGACGATGGCCGCAGGCAGATTCTCAATTTCGCGCTGCCGGCCGACATGGTCGGCTTGCAGGGCTCGCTGATGCACGAGATGCAGCATTCGGTCGAAGCGCTGACATCGCTGACCTTGTGTGTCTTTCCGCGTTCCAGGCTGTACGACCTGTACAGCCGGTTTCCGTCCCTGGCCTATGACATCACCTGGATAGCGGCGCGCGAGGAGCAGTTGATTGACGGAAATCTGGTCAGCCTCGGCCGGCGCAGTGCACTGGAGCGGACCGCCTATCTGTTGCTGCACCTGTACGTGCGCGCGCGGGAGGCCGGGTTGGCCAAAGACGGAGTGGTTGTGTTTCCGTTCACGCAGCAACATCTCGCCGACGCGCTCGGCATGTCGCTGGTGCATACCAACAAGACGTTGAAGCGGCTCCAGGCGACGAACGCGATCCACTGGCAGGGCCGTGCTTTCAAGTTGCGCGATAAAAATCTGCTGGCGACCATCGCCGGCGAGGATGTGCCGGCGCCGCAAGGGCGGCCGTTTATTTAGGTCGCTAATGCCGGCCGGACTTGACCCGGGCTCCCGCTGGGGTGTGTAAAGTGCTCCACCAGCCTCGACGCGCCTTGCGGCGATGCGCAAGATGGGCCCGCCCGTGGTGTCCAAGGCCGATTTGCCCGATTTGAAACGCGATGACCGTCACCCCAGCAACGACCAATCTTGAAGCCGTCCGTGACCGGATCGCGCGCGCCTGCAAGGACGCCGGCCGCGATCCGGCCGATGTGACGCTGGTGGCGGTGTCCAAGACTTTCGCGGCCGAGGCGGTCGAGCCGGTGATCGTGGCCGGCCAGCGCGCCTTTGGCGAAAATCGCGTCCAGGAGGCCAAAGCCAAATGGCCGCCACTGATCGAGAAGTATGACGGTATCGCCCTGCATCTGATCGGGCCGCTCCAATCCAATAAGGCGAAAGAGGCCGTCGCGCTGTTTGACGCCATTCATTCGGTCGACCGCGCCAGCCTGTGCGAAGCCCTGGCCAAGGAGATTGCCGCGCAGGGCAAAGCGCCGACATTGTTCGTGCAGATCAACACCGGCGCCGAACCGCAGAAGGCCGGCGTCTTGCCGCAGGAGGCCGATACATTTCTGGCGCTATGTCGCGATCATTATGGTCTGACGATTTCCGGCCTGATGTGCATCCCGCCGGTTGACGAGGCGCCCGGGCCGCATTTCGCGCTCACCGCCAAGATCGCCAAACGTAACGGTCTGGCTCTGTTGTCGATGGGCATGAGTGGCGATTTCACCGAGGCGATCCTGTTCGGCGCGACCCATGTCCGGGTCGGCTCGGCGATCTTTGGCGGCAGATAAATCTTCGGCGGAACATGACAGGAGACCACGCATGACCGGCAGTCCCGAATATCAGCGCTGGCAGCAGCGTTTTTCCGAACCGGGTTATTTGTTCGGGACCGCGCCCAATGGTTTCCTCAAGAGTTGCGCGCCGCTATTGCCGAAAGGCGGCAAGGCATTGGCGATTGCCGACGGCGAAGGCCGCAATGGCGTGTTCCTCGCCGAGCAGGGTCTCGACGTGTTGTCGCTGGATTTCTCGCCGGTGGCACAGGACAAAACCCGCAAGCTCGCCAGGGAGCGCGGCGTGACCTTGCGCGTCGAACAGGCTGACATCACCGATTGGACCTGGCCGGACGCTGAATTCGACGTTGTCGCCGGGATCTTCTTTCAGTTCGCGACGCCGGCCGAGCGGGAGAAAATCTTCGCCGGCATCAAGAAGACCCTGAAGCCGGGCGGTCTGCTCCTGATCGAGGGCTATGGCCCGAAGCAACTCGACTACAAGACCGGCGGGCCGTCAAAGCTCGAAAACCTTTACACCCGCGATCTGCTGCAACAGGCCTTCGCCGATTTCGCATCGCTCGACATCAAAGAGCATGACAGCGTCATCGAGGAAGGCGCCGGTCATGGCGGGATGTCGGCTCTGGTCGACCTGATCGGCCGGAAGTAGCGGCGTTAAAGCCGCTATCTGAATCGCGACGGCAGCATCGGCGTGCGTTGCGGTGTGTCGCCGAGGCTGGCGTCCAGCGGTTTCTTCAGAATGCTGGAGCGCAGGCCATCCGGCCGCGCCGGTGGCGGATCGTAGACCGGCGCGTTCGTTTGCGGCGGTGCATAGACCGGCGCGTGGCTTGGCGGCGGCGCGTAAGACGGGGTCGCCGGCTGCGGCTGATGATAGATCGGCGGCTGGGTCGGTTGCAGCGACGGCGCTTCGAATGGCGTGTTGAAATCGATGTCGTCGTCGCCCATGCGATGACTCATGCTGGCATTGCGCCAGCGTTCGATCACCGAGGACAACAGGTCGCGGCCGATGCTGCTGCCGGCATCGGAGCGCGTGCTGCCGGAGGCTTCGCTGCTCGGTCGTTGCTCGTCCGGCAATGCGGCAAAGCGCATCCGCGTCGGCAAGGCGACGCCCGAGCCGAAGGCGAAAACTTCGCGGGTGCCGAGCGAAGGTACAAAGGACAGCAGGCTGGCGGCGGCGTCCGACACCGCCGAGCGGATCAGCTTCTGATCGCCTTCGTTCGACAGGCGCATACAGAACAAGGTCGAACACTGCGAAATGATGGTCGGATCGATTTCGGCCGGCCGCTGCGTCACAAGCCCAAGGAAAACGCCGTATTTGCGGCCTTCCTTGGCGATGCGCGACAGCGCCCGCTTGGTCGGGCCGAAGCCGATCTTCTTGTCGGCCGGCGCGTAGCGGTGCGCCTCCTCGCAGACGAACAGCAAAGGCGCGATGCCGTCGCTCCACAGGCCGAAGTCGAAGGCCATGCGGCACAGCACCGACACCACCGAGTCGACGACTTCCGCCGGAAAACCGGCGAGCTGCATAATCGTCATCGGCTTGCCGTTCGGCGGCAGCCGGAACAGGCTGCTGATGATTTCAGCCATGGTGTCGCCGCCGATATTGGCGTTCTCGAACATGAAGGCGTAGCGCGGGTGGTTGCGGAAGGTTTGAATCCGCCCGATCAGCTTATGATAGACCATCGCGCGCGAACGGTTTTCCAGCTTGCCCATGCGTTCGTCGAGCAGATTGATCAAATCCCCGATGCGATAGGGTACCGGCGTATCGGCGCTGAATCCTGAGTCTTTCGGATCGCGCTTTTTGGCGAGCAGCCGATCGTTACCGGCATTGGCGCGGTATTGCAGATAGACGCCTTTCGCCAGCGGAATGACCTCGGACAGAATCTCGACTTCTTCCTCGACGCCGGGACGGCCGCCGAAGAAGGCATCGACGGTCTCTTCAAAATTGAACAGCCAGAACGGCAGCCGCAGATTGCGCGGGTTGAGCACGTTGGCCTTGTCGCCGAAGCAGCGGCCATATTCGTTATGCGGATCGACCAGGAAGATGCGCAGGTTCGAGCGCGTCTCGAGGATTTTCTGGAGGATGATGACGACACCGCTCGACTTGCCGACACCGGTCGCGCCAAGGATCGCGAAATGCCGGCTGATCAGATGATCGATGTCGATGTGAACGGCGATATTCTCATTCTGCTGGAGGTCGCCGATGTGACCGTGATCGGCGTCGGCGGTGCCATAGACCAGCCGCAGTTCGGACTCGTCCAGCATGGCGGCAGCGTCGCCGATATTGGGATATTCGGTGATGCCGCGCTGGAAGCGCGCGCCGCCGGCGCCATCGGGCAGGATCTCGCCGATCAGATCGAGGCGTGCGACATTGCGATAACCCATTGCCCCGGTGGCGGTCGGTTTGGTTTGTTCCGCGACGTCGGTGATCATGCCGACGATGATCGATTTCAGCGTCGTCAGACTCATGAATTTGCCGACAGTCGGATTATCGCTGTCGGCCGGCAAGGCCTTCAGTTCGACGCTGGCTTGAGAGCCGTCGATCGCGATGACACGGCCATTTGAAGGGTTGCTGCCAGAAATTGCAGTGCCGTTCGCGCGAAAATTGATCATGGCTGCCCCCTTCGGCGCGGTAAGTGATGACGCGCCAACGTCACAATTAACGCAGGGCAATCTTGGGATTGTTAATTTCGAATATGTAGGGCGGGTTATGCTTAAGAAACGGTAGTCCGGTCGGGATCGTCTCTTAACGCTTACTTAATCACGATCCGGGTGTGCGGCCCGAGCCGGGCCAGAAGTCGTCGCAAAACATCGAGTTTGAGCGCAACGCAGCCGGCGGTCGGCGCGAAGCCCGGTCGCGCGCCGTGAATGAAGACGGCGCTGCCGCGCCCGGAGACCCGAGGCCGGGTGTTGTGGTCGAGCTCGACGATGAAATCGTAAAGATTGTCAGCCCGTGCCAGCCGATCGGCGTTGGCGTCGGTGGGCACTTTGACTGGCTGGTTATAGTGGCGGTCGGCCGGGTTTTCGCACCAGCCATCGTTGGCGTCGATGCGGCGGATCGGTAGCCGGGTGGCCGGCCTCGGGTGGCGGTCGGCACGCCACCACAGGCGCCGAAGTCGAAAGCGGCCCCGCGGGGTGGCGCCATCGCCTTCCCGCTTGTTGGCCTTGATGCCGCCACGGCCAAGCGCCACCGGCAGGGCCAGCGGACCGGCGATCAGCCAGCCCTGGCTGGGTTGGCCCGGTTTCCGGCGAACTGTAATCTGGGAGAGTGCTTTTTTCCGCATCGCCTGTGCAAATCGTCCGATGCCGTCGGGCATGGCGCTAAATACCAGTTATCGCTTGCTCTTTTAGCCCTGAATGCTCTATTTCGCGAGCCGGCGGTGCCCGGTGTCCGGCCTTTGGCGTGATCCGGAGCCGAACCGATTTTCCGATCGCGAGCCGCGCCGTTAAGATGAATAGCCTATCTGGGGTCGATTGAGGGATAACTAAGGGTCGGCTGGCTGGCGCGTGACTGGTGCTCCGGTTTTGGCCTTTCGGTGGCTGTGAAGGGATTTTCGCGTGACGCCCAACAAGCGGACGATCTTGATCGTCGATGACGATACCGAGCTGCGCGAGGCGCTGGTCGAGCAATTGGCGTTGCATGAGGAGTTCGACACCGAGCAGGCCGACACCGGCGCCAAGGGTGTCCAGGTCGCCAAAGGCGGCCAGATCGATCTGGTCCTCATGGATGTCGGATTGCCGGATGTCGATGGCCGCGAGGCCGTGCGCATCCTGCGCAAGAACGGCTTCAAGGCGCCGATTATCATGCTCACCGGGCACGATACCGATTCCGACACCATTCTCGGACTGGAATCCGGCGCCAACGATTATGTCGTCAAGCCGTTCCGCTTCGCCGTGCTGTTGGCCCGCATCAGGGCGCAGTTGCGTCAGCACGAGGCCAGCGAAGATGCGGTCTTCGCGATCGGGCCTTACAGTTTCCGTCCGAGTTCGAAATTGCTGCTCAACCCGAAGGGCACCAAGGTGCGGTTGACCGAAAAGGAAACCGCGATCCTGCGTTATCTCTATCGCGCCGGCCAGAAACCGGTGTCGCGCGAGACGCTCTTGCAGGAAGTCTGGGGCTATAATTCCGGCGTGACCACCCATACGCTGGAAACGCATATCTACCGGTTGCGCCAGAAGGTGGAAAAAGACGCGGCGACGCCATCGATTCTGGTGACGGAAGCCGGCGGTTATAAGCTGGTGCCGTGAAAGGTTCGTCCGCGCCATCCGACCGATATTTTCTGGGCGCGCCGGAGGCGCGGTCCCGGCGTTCAGCCATTCATCTTGCGTTTGCCGCGGGAACACGGGGGCCATCGCGGGTCGGGAATGAATGTCAGCGCGCTTGCCGCGCCGGTCGAGGATGACGAACAGATATGAGCCTCGACGCCGACATTGCCTTTCTTGAAAAAGTGCCGCTGTTCGCGGCGCTCGACAAGCAGGCGTTGCAAATTCTGGCCATCGGCGCCGAGACCAAACAACTGCAAAGCGGCGCGGTGTTGTTCTACGCCGGTGAATTGGCCGATGGCGGTTATGTCGTGCAGGAAGGTTCGCTGATTCTGGAGCCCGGCACTTTTGCCGAGCGTGGCGACATCACCGTCGGCCGCGGCACACTGGTCGGCGAACTGGCCTTGCTCACCGATATGGTGTGTCAGGCCACCGCGATCGCGAAAGAGCCGACGGTGGTCATCCGCATTTCACGCAGCCTGTTTCGCAAAATGCTGGAAAGTTATCCGGCCGCCGCCGTGACCTTGCGCGATATTTTAACCAAGCGCCTTGATCTCTGGCAGCGCGATTTGGTCGGCGTGAGAAAGAAATTACTCAAGAACGACGAGTAAACAGGCCACGACTGACGCCGTAGCCTTCTTCGCATAAGCGTTGTTTTAAACGTGGCCGTTTAAGCGGCAATGTCGACTGAAATGTCGGTCCTGCTTGATTTTAAAATCGGTTTGCATTGCAGCAAGAATAGTCTAGTCGAAGGAAATCGTGCTTTTTTAGAACATCATATGAACAAAATGGAATATATCGATTGATCCGCGTCGCTTCGATCTTTAGCCTGAAAGAAAAGCCGCTCGTAGTCGGCGTCCAACCAGAGGAAACGCACCTTATGCATGGAGCAAGATTCATTCTTGCGGCGGCGACGCTGTCGGTCGGATTGTTAGCCGCCACCGGACAGATGTTTGGCGGGGGACAGGCTTTTGCCGCAGGCGAAGCCGCCGCGACGGGTCAGGTCGTTCCGCCGCAGGACGTCAAGATCAAGGACAACGCCGTGATGGCGTCCTTGACCGGCAAGCCGGGCGATGTTGCCGCCGGTCGCAAATATTTCGTCGACAAGAAGCTCGGCAATTGCCTGGCCTGTCACGCCGACAAGGACCTCAGCAAACAACTGTTCCACGGCAATGTCGGTCCGACACTCGACAATGTGGCGTCGCGCTGGAAGCCCGAACAACTGCGCGCGATCCTGGTCAACGCCAAGGCGGTGTTCGGACCGCAGACCGTGATGCCGGGCTTTTATTCGCTCGAGGTCGGCAAGAATGTCCGCAAGGACCTTGTCGGCAAGACCATCCTCAGCGCCGACCAGGTCGAAGGCATCGTCGCCTATCTCAGCACCTTGAAGTGAGCGCCATCGTGAGCGCTATGTTCAACCGGAGAAATTTGATGACATTGACACGACGTCAGGCGCTGGCGCTCGGCGCCGGAAGCGCGGCGCTCACCGTGATCGGCTGGAACGAAGCCGCGCTGGCGACGCCGAAGGCCGCGGCCGACGACATTGCCAAGTTCACTGGCGGCAAGACCGCCGAGGCCGGCAAGGTTTCGATC
>WGNB01000049.1 GCA_016124795.1 Rhodopseudomonas sp.
AAGACTTCACTCTATCGCCTTGGCAATGCGAAAGAAACCGATGCCGACGGGATGTTTTAATCATCGTTAACGGCGATTAATCATAAACGCCTGTCGCCTGATCGGGGAGGGAAAACGGCGCGCCGTACCGGCAATTTGCTGCGTCGGCCCGATCAGCGATCGTCGGAAACGTCAGGAGAAAGGAAAATGGCGACTTTTTTCCGGCGAAACCGAGGCACAGGTTAACCGCGGTCGGACCGCGTTGTCCGAAAATGGGTCAGCGCGTTGCGGGCGTTAACCATACCTTGGTGCGGTCCAAGCAGAATGGCCGGCGGGCTTTTCGAAAAAGTTCGGCAGGAGGTAGTGGTATGGTGCTTGAGGCGATGGAGACCGGGGACGCAAGTGAGGTGATCGACCGCCGGCACCTGCATCGCATGACCTGCGGCGACCGCGGTCTGGAGCAGGAGGTGCTGCGGCTGTTCGACCGGCAGGCCGGCCTGTTGATCGCGCGGATGCGCGACAGCGATGCCCGCGCGATCGGCGCGATCGCGCACACGCTCAAGGGTTCGGCGGTCGGTATCGGCGCCGGCCAGGTCGCCAATGCGGCGGAGACCGCCGAGCGCGTGGCGGCAGGATCGTCAGCCGCCGACGCGCGCGATGTCAGGCAGGCCATCGACCGGCTGGCCGAGGCGGTGGAGACCGCGCGGGCGCTGATTGCCGTGATGCTGGCCGAGGCCTGAGCGCGTCTGGCGCTGCCGGCTGAATGACGTTATACGAAGCCGCGCGTGGCCGGCCGGCTGCGCATCCTGTCCTTGCCGCCCTCGGTTCGCCGACATTGAGCACGCCGTAAACAGATCATGCCGAAAATCAATTTCATCGACGCCAGCGGCACCCTTCGCACGGTCGAAGCCGATAACGGCTCCACCGTCATGGAAGCCGCGATCCGTAACAATGTCCCCGGCATCGAGGCTGAATGCGGCGGCGCCTGTGCCTGCGCCACCTGCCATGTCTACATCGCCGAGGACTGGCGCGAAAAAGTCGGTCCGCCGTCGCCGATGGAAGAGGACATGCTCGACTTCGGTTATGACGTGCGGCCGAATTCGCGGTTGTCGTGCCAGATCAAGGTCAGCGCCGAGCTTGACGGCCTGACGGTGACGACGCCGGAGCGGCAGGCTTAACGCGCGGGTTCGCCGCCGCGATAACGCCACGGCTCCAGTCGCGCCAGCGCTTCCGGCGTCAAGGGCCGCGACCGTCGCGTGACGGTGTCCAGCATCACCAAGGTGGCGCGGTTGGCGGCCACGCAGACATCGCCGTTGAAGATCGCCTGCGTCATGACGAATGAACTGCGGCCGACGTCGGCGAGTGCGGTGCCGATCTCGACATCGCCCGGCCAATGCAGTTCGTTCAGGAAATCGATTTCCTGACGCACCAGAACGTAAGTGGCGTTCGCCACGCCGATGCCGAGATCGCGGTCGCGAAACAGGGCGACCCGGCCGCTTTCGAAATAAGTCGCGAACACCGCGTTGTTGACGTGACCTTGCGCGTCGAGATCGCCGAAGCGAACGACATCGCGCACGCGATGCGGATAGTCGGCAAGTCGCGGCATCGGTTTGCGCGGGCGCGGGGCGGTCTGGTCGTTCACGTCGGGAGTCCTCGATCGGGCGGGGTTTGGATAAGCGGGCTTATGCTTCAGTTCGTCGCCTTGTCGTCGACGACGAAGATGCGGCAATCTTTTGCGCCGGCCGAGCGGCAGAATTCGAGCGCGCCGGCGACGGCATCCTCGGTGCTGCGCCGGCCGCTCCGCCAGCCGAAATAGCCGCCGGGATTGACGGCGAAAGCTTTATGCGGACCGGCCCGCAGGAACAAGGCAAAGGCTTCGCGTCCGCGCGCCGAGAGTTGCGGCGGCGGTTTCAGATTCGGCAATGGCGGCAGGTCCATCGGCTTCGCGCGTTGCGTCAATTTGTGCTGGGCCAGGAATGCATCGACATAAGGCGTCCAGAGCGGGATGCCGGCCGACGAAAACAACTGGTGGCCGTCCTTGCCGAAGGCCGGCGCGTGAATGTAGTCGGCGTTGCCGCCCGCGCCGGTGAAAGCGGCGTAGAGCTTGTCGGCCAGCGGCGGCGCAAAGAAGTGGTCGTTGGCGGTGTAGACCCACAGCATCGGAACGCGCGCGGTCTTGCCGAAGGTGTGGAAAGCCGCCACCAGCCGATCGGCGCGGCAAACGTCGTAATCCGCGCGCGACCCGCGACCGCCGGCGAAACTGATGGCGGCAACCAGACCGGGCGGTGGATCGGCGGCAAGTCCGACCGTCGCCAGGCCGCCGGCCGATTGGCCGACCGCGACGATACGGCTGCCGTCAATGTCGGAGCGCGCGCTCAGCGCGTGAATCGCCGCCTTGAGATCGCGCACCGCGGTTTTGGTCGGCGTCACGTAGTCGGGATCGGAGCAGCCGCGCCGGTTTTCGGCAAAGCCGCCGCCCGAGTTGCCGTAGCCGCGCCGCATCACCACCGCAACCGCGAAGCCGCGCCGGGCGAATTCCATCGCCACCGGATATTGCGATGTCGCCGTCATCTTGGCGCGGTCGCGGCCATCGCGCGGCGCGCCATGGCTCAGCAGCACAAGTGGATAGCGGCCGGGCGCATCGGGCCGCAGCAGCATCGCTTCGAGCCCTGCAGCGCCGGCCTCGCGCATCGGGATGCGAAGATCCTCGCGGTGATAAGTCTGGGCGCCCGCCGGCGTGGCCAGCAGCGCGACGATCAGTGCGAATAGGGCCCGGCCGATCATGACGGCATTCCGCCGGCAGCGTTTCGGTGGGGTCGACGGCGGGTATCGAAGCGCTTGGGCACGGCGTCTACCGTGCCGGCGGCGCGACGGTCGCGGTCTGGCCGCTGCGCTTGAGCGCCTCGGCGACGAAGCCGGATGCTTTCATCGCCTCGACAAAGGCGCGCAAGTAAGCGGCGCCGGCCAGCCGACCCTTTGGCGTGCCCATCGCCTGTTGAATTTCCATGAAGTGGCCGGCCATCACCCGCATGTCCGGATGATCCTTGGCATAGGCGTCGAGCGGCTGACGCACGCCGGCAACCGCTTCGAGCTCGTCGTTGATGAAGAGGTCGATCATCGCGCGTCCGCCGCCGGCGGAAGCATGTACGATGGTGGCGTTCTTGATGGTGCGCGAGAGATAGAGGTCGTAGGCCGATTTGAGGCCTACGGCGATGCGCACGCCCGGCCGGTCGACGTCGGCGATTTCCTTGAGCGGCGAATCCTGTCGCACCATGTAGGTGCCTTCGATGATGACGTAAGGCGCGGTGAACTCGATGACGGCGGCGCGCACCGGCTCGATGGCGACGAAGGCGATATCCCAGGCATTGGTGGTGGCGCCGTCGAAGACCTTGCCGGCGGCGTCATGCGGGATCAGCTCGGCCTCGACGCCCAGCCATTTGCCGAGTTCACGCGCCAGATCGGGCGTGACGCCCTTGGGCGCGCCGGTCGTCGCGTCTTTCTGCGCCAGCACGCCATTGCCGAGATTGATAGCGGCGCGCAATTTTCCGGTCGGCGCGAGTTCGCTCAGGACGGCGGCATCGGGTTTCAAGGGCTCGGGGTTCAAGGACATGGTCGGCGCGGGCTCCTGATCGGTGAGAAGACACCGGAAGCGGCGTCCGCGCTTTCACTAGCACGGCTCTTCGCCGGTTTCACCCCGACGCCGGTTGAAGCCGGCGCTGCGCGATCAGGATGGCGATGGCGAAAGGCGCCAGCAGCGCCAGCCGGCTTTGATAGCGGTCGACCGGATGCGAGAACACGCCACAGATCGTGGCGTTGGCCAGCAGCGCCAACATGATGACCAGACAGAGCGCGGTGGTTTCCGGCGAGAGGCCGAGCCGGCGGCGTAACAGCAAGGCAAGGCACAGCCCGGCGATGGCGAAGCCCGCGGCGGGTATGTGGATGAAATTGAGCGGGCCGACATCGAAGCCTTCGCTTTGCTGACGCGCCGCCATCAAGGCCGGCTGCCACTGCGGGATCAGTTCCTTGAACGACCAGAAGGTCGGATCGTTATCGTCGACGCTGACCTCGGTGGCGAAGCTGACGAACTGGCTCAGCGTCGCGGTGACGGCGGTGGTGAGATGCGCGAGCGGATAACGCTCGAGCGTCGCCAGGATGATGCGGCGTTCTTCCGGTTCGTAGGCGCGCCAGCCGCCGAGTTTGTACAAAGGCGTGTCGCCCCACAGCCAGTCGTCGGCGATGTCGGGCATCGTGGTGCGATAGGCGCACAGTTTGATCGACGGGTCGGGGCACTGGTCGTCGAGGTAGCGCTTGACCAGCCCGTCCTCGACCAGACGGCCGAACAGGAAGGTGACGCCACCGGGGGTAAAGCCGAAGGTGCCGGTCAGTGCGAGATTTGAAACCGGGCACAGCATCAGGCCGGCGGCGACAGCGGCGGCGGCAAAGTGGAGGCGCGGTTTCGGCAGGGCCAGGCGGCGGATGAACGACAGCACCAACAGCGCGAGGATGATGCCGACCGCCATGCCGGCGGCGGCCATGTGGCTCGGAATCGCGAAGGCGATCACGGCGGCCATGCCGAAGCGCTCGGTGCGGGTCGTTTGACCGTCGGCATAGGTCAGGCCGTAAAGCGCCAGGATGGCGGCCGGGAACAGGATGTCCGGCATCAACTGGCCGGCAAACCAGGGCAGGCTGGTGACGACGGTGAGCAAGGCAACCACGCCGAAAGCCAGCCACGGTCGTCCGCCCAGATGGTTGATCCGCAGCGTCAGGCTGAACAGCCAGGCCATCATCGCCGACTGGACGATAATGCAAGGCCAGAAGCCGAGCGGGATGCCGAGCACGAGGAAGAAGCCATAGAGCGCCGAGCGGCCGTTGGCGATCTCGTGTTGCATCGGTGCGGAAAAATAGCCGCCGGTATCGGGAAAAATCAGCGGGAAGCCGTTCCACAGCGCCGGTGCCAGCATCACCAGCATCATGCCGGCGATGGCCAGCCCCCAGTTGAGATCGAGCGTGACGCCGGCGGCGCGCAAGCTCGCGGCCGGTATGGCTATCGCGCGCGCCCCCCGTTGCGGTCTGTCTGCCATCGCAATGCCCCTTGAAGCCCCAATCTCGGGAAACCGGTTGACGTCGGCTCGGTGCGTTGAACGAAGCAAAAAACGCGCCGAAGAATTAACGCGGCCGGCGTCGCTTGGTTCGAACTATAAGGGGCGGCAATCAGGCCGGCAAAATGTCACAGGCGGCCGGCGCGGGCTGCGCTGCCGCGGTCCGCCGTTCGTAGCGGCAGACCAGCGCCAGTCCGACGGCGAAGACCGCCAGCCAGACGACGCGGGCGCCATACCGGCTGTGCGCGGTTGCCAGCGTGCCGAAGACGGCGGCGTTGGTCAGGATCGCCACCGTTATGCTGGCGGCCAGTTCGCCGATGTCGGCGTAGCGCGTCTGGCGCAGGCTGACGAAGGCGATCGCCGGCAGCAACAGCAGCGCCAGCCACGCCACCGGCACCTGCACTTGGTTGATCGCGACAAACGATATCTGGCCGTGCTGCTGGTGCGCCGCCTTCATCGCCGGCACGGCGTCGGGCACATGCGCTTCGATGACGCCGTAGGTGTTCCAGATCCAGTTGACGACGCCGGCGCCGGTTTCGACCGACACCAGTTGCCGGGCGGTTTCTTCCACCACCGAGCGGAGTTGCTGCCAGGGATATGCGACCAGGCTGTCGAGCGCGATGCGCTTCATCTCGTCATGCATGCCGTCGAAGCGGCCGAGCTTGTCGAACATGCTGTCGCCCCAGAAGAAGTCGTCGGCGGCCTGCGGCAGCGCGTTCTTGTAGGGGCAAAGCTTGAGGGTGCGGTCGGGGCAGTGGTCGTCGAGGTAGCGCTTGACGATGCCGTCTTCCAGCATGCGGCCGAACGACAGCGCATAGCCGCCCGGCGCCCAGGCATATTTGCCGGTGACGACGCCATTGGCCGCGATCACCATCAGCGTCGACAGCAGCAGCGCCGACATCGCCCGCAGCAGGCGTGTATAAGGAATGCGGGCGCTGTCGAAGAGCCAGACCACGGTGGCGATCGCCACCAGGCCCAGCAGCATCGCCATGGTGCCGCTATGGGTCGCGGCCGAGGCCGCCACCAGCACGATCAGTGCGATCCGTTCGCCCCGGCGCAGGCTGTCGTCGCGCAGCAGCAGCAGATAAAGCGCCAGCACGCTCAGCGCGGCGAAAATATCGGTCAGCAGAATGGCGGTCAGGAAAGCCAGCGTGCTCACCACCGACAGCGCCGCGACCATGCCGATCAGCAGCAGCGGCCGCTGTCCGAGACCGTGCGCGCGCAGCGTCAGGCCGAGCACCCACACCGTTAGCGCCGACTGGACGATGGTGACCGGGAAGAAATCGGCCCAGCGGCCCGCGACCAGCAACAGGCCATAGGGCACCGAACGGTTGATCTCGAGCTTGTGCTCGAACCACGGCGTCAGGTAGCCGCCGGTGTCGTATTGCAGCAGCGGGAAGCCGTTCCAGATCGCCGGCGCGACCAGGATCGCGACGCAAGTCAGGCAGGCCAGCGCCCAGATCAGGCGCTCAGACAGACGGTCGTTCAGGGGCATTCGCGGAAGTCTCCCGGCCGGGTCCTTTTAGCCGGCTTGACGGCCACCGGGCTAGGGGGAAATGTTGTCCGATGTTTGTCACCTTTTTCAACGACCTGAAAGCTGCCGGCGTTCCGGTGTCCTTGCGCGAATACCTCACGTTGATGGAGGCGATGCAGGCCGATCTGGCGTCGCGCAAGGTCGAGGATTTCTATTATCTGGCGCGCGCCACGCTGGTGAAGGACGAGCGCAATATCGACAAGTTCGACCGGGTTTTCGGCGCCGCCTTCAAGGGGCTGGAGAGCCTCGGCGACGGCGCGCTGGCCGGCGATATTCCAGCCGAATGGCTGAAGAAGCTGGCCGATAAATTCCTCACCGAGGAAGAGAAAAAGCAGATCGAGGCGCTTGGCGGCCTCGACAAGCTGCTCGAGACCCTGAAGCAGCGGATGGCCGAACAGAAGGGCCGCCACCAGGGCGGTTCGAAATGGATCGGCACCGGCGGCACCTCTCCTTTCGGTAATGGCGGCTACAACCCGGAAGGCATCCGCATCGGCGGCGAGAGCACGCATAAGCGCGCGGTCAAGGTCTGGGACAAACGCGAGTTCAAGGACCTCGACGATGACGTCGAACTCGGCACCCGCAACATCAAGGTGGCGCTGCGCCGCCTGCGCAAATTCGCCCGCACCGGGCAGGCCGACGAACTCGATCTCGACGGCACCATCCAGGGCACCGCGCACAAGGGCTATCTCGATATCCAGATGCGGCCGCAGCGGCACAACGCGGTCAAGGTGCTGCTGTTCTTCGATATCGGCGGCTCGATGGACTGGCACATCAAGGCGACCGAGGAACTGTTTTCAGCGGCGCGCACCGAATTCAAGCACATGGAGCATTTCTACTTCCACAATTGCCTGTACGAGAAAGTGTGGAAGGAGAACCGCCGGCGCTTTCAGGCGACGACGCCGACCTGGGACGTGCTGCACACTTATCCGCACGACTACAAGGTCGTGATTGTCGGCGATGCCTCGATGTCGCCTTACGAGATCGCGTCTGTCGGCGGTTCGGTCGAGCATTATAACGACGAGGCCGGCCAGGTCTGGATCGAACGCCTGACCCGGACCTATCCGGCGACGGTCTGGCTCAACCCGGTGCCGGAAAAGGAATGGGCCTATACGCATTCCATCCAGATGATGAAGCAGTTGATGGGCGGGCGGATGTATCCACTGACGCTCGACGGCCTCGACCGCGCGATGCGGGAGCTGGTGAGGTAGGGCGCTCCCCTTTTCGGCCACATTAAATTTTGCGACACATATTCTTTAAGGTTGTATTTTATTATCTATACAACTAATAAGGGTGGCCTTGTCTTTTCCAAACCATAGGAATAGTTGCCATGGCCTACGTAACCGAGATTGCCGTTTCCGAACTCGACACAGACGATTGGCATAAGGGGCTGCCGAAGAAGGATCCCAACAAGTGGAAGGTTGTCTGTAACAAGGACAATGATCCGCAGGACTTCAATAAAGGCCACGGCGGCAAGTTCATTTACATCTATTTCAAACAGGACGAGAGCGGCTATCCGATTTCCGGGTTGCGCATGATTACCGGCAAGGATGCAAATCCGCCGGCACCGTGGCAGAAGATCGACGTCGATCTGAACGCCAAAGCCGGCGGCGAGTTCATTTATCTCTGCTATCAGAACACGGCCAACGCGCCGCAAATTTCCATCCTGAAGGCCGGTTTTGGCGACACGGTCGAAAGCGCGATGAATGACTTCAGCGCGGGCGACATCGTTTTGCGGCAGGACGCCAATCAGGGGTCTGGCGGCAAATTCATATTCCTCGGCTTCGCCTACTAGGTTTGACGGGGCCTTGTCGCTCCCAGGAATCTTGTCGCTCTCAAGAATAATGTGAACGCATGATGCCAACGCGCCGGCATGCGGCGCGTTGGCGGACGAATATCGCGCGGGGCGATGTCGGCGCGAAGCGCCGACCGGTAACGGCATCTATTGCGCTGTATCAATGCGGGCTCTGAGGCGCCGGCTAGCTTGTCGCGATGGGAAGCCAATTCGCCGAAACGATTCCATCGAAGCTGGCCAGCGCCGGTCTGCCGGTCACTATGCCTGAGCACCAACCGGCCGCGACCAGCCGCGCGGCATGGCCGAGCGGACCTTTGCGCGCAATCGCGGGTCCCGGGTTTGCGGTGACGGTCAATTATCTTCCGCTGGCCGAGGCGCAACCGGTGGCCGCACCGAACGCGGCATAGACGGGCCTTCGTCTCCCGGGAAATGATTTGAGGGCGGCCCTGGAGCCGGCCTTTGTCATTTATTGCAGCAAGCGTAGTCTGGATGGAGCGACGCAAAATCCGGGGCCATGGACACGGCGCGAGTCCCGCATTCCGCTTCGCGCCATGCGGGATACGAGTTGGCTTCCATGCGCGCGGTAAGCTCGCTTCACCTCTCCGATGGGGAGAGCTCGACGCGCGAAGCGCGGCGGGTGAGGGGTTATGGCGTGACCATAAGTCTCGGAGCCCCGCCGGAAGGGTTGAGCGTCGCGAAACCCAGAGCTGCCATGATGCGGCCTTGACTTAGAGCGCACTCTAACCTGTATCGGTAATGGCGTCGTGACAGACAGGGTTGACGATGAAGATCGGCGAACTGGCGAAACGCTCGGGGCTGACGGCCTATACGATCCGCTATTACGAGCGGATCGGACTATTGCCGCGGGTTTCGCGCGGCCGGTCGAACCAGCGCGATTATGACGCCTCGATCCTGAATTGGACGGAGTTCCTGCATCGTCTGAAGACGACCGGAATGCCAATTCGGGGCATGTTGCAATACGCCAAGCTTCGCGAACGCGGGCCGGCCAGCGAGATGGAACGCTGCCGCCTGCTCGAGGAGCATCGCGATCGCGTCCGGGCGCATGTCGCCGAACTGCAAAGCTGCCTTTCTGTCCTCGATGAGAAAATCGCCGGCTATGCCGCCGCGCACAGGATGGAGAATGGACATGACCGAACCCGAAACAAACCTGCGCGGCGAAAAGCAGCCGCCCGCTGACACGATGCCCCGGCGCGCGCTCGGGCGAACCGGCCGGACGGTGTCGGCCATCGGTCTCGGTTGCATGGGCATGTCGGAGTTCTACGGGCCGCGCGATGACGCGCTGTCGCTTGTCGCGCTGCAAACCGCGCTCGATCTCGGCATCGATTTTTTCGATACCGCTGACATGTACGGCTCCGGTCACAATGAGCAATTGATCGGCGGCTTCCTCAAAGGGCGGCGCGATCGCGTCACCGTTGCGACCAAGTTCGGCATTGTTCGCGGTCCCGGCGCTGGCGATCGCCGGATCGATAATTCGCCGGCTTATGTGCAAAGCGCCTGCGAGGCGTCGCTTAAACGGCTGGGGATCGACACCATCGATCTTTATTATTGTCACCGCCGCAATCCGGAGGTGCCGATCGAAGACATGGTCGGCGCGATGGCGCGGCTGGTCGAGGCGGGCAAGGTGCGTGCGCTCGGCCTGTCGGAAGTGTCGCCGAAAAGCTTGCGCGCCGCGCACGCGGTGCATCCGATCGCGGCGCTGCAAAGCGAGTATTCATTGTGGAGCCGCGAGCCCGAAGCCGGCACGCTCGCGACCTGCCGCGAGCTGGGGGTGACCTTTGTCGCCTATTCGCCGCTCGGTCGCGGCTTTTTGACCGGCACGCTCGGATCGACCGCGTCGCTCGCCGCCGACGATTTCCGCCGTGGTAATCCGCGTTTCCAGAGCGAAGCACTGGCCAATAATCAACGGCTGGCCGACGCGCTCTCCGCTTTCGCGCAACGGAAGCAGGCCACGGCAGCGCAAATCGCCCTGGCATGGCTGCTCGTCAAGAATGACGATGTTGTGCCGATCCCCGGCACCCGGCATCCGCGACGTTTGCCGGAAAACGCGGCGGCTGTGAGGATTGAATTGTCGCAAGACGAGATTGCCACCTTGGACGATCTGTTTGCGCCGGCCTCTGTCGCCGGCGGACGCTATACCGAGGCCGGCATGGCGGGGATCGAGCCGGTCGCCTGACAAGCGCCGGGCCGCCGGTTCTGCCGGCGGCCCGGCGAACTCATGTTCCGTCGGCGATCGAGACCTCGTCGATCTTGTGGCCGTGTGCATCGACGATTGAGACGAACCAGCCGGCCCAGTCGAAGCCCGGCATCGTGTTGCCGGCCTTGAGGCCGTGCGCCAGCGCGACGGCGTCGGCGCGGGCAGCGGCGTTGCCGGCCAGATCGATTCCCTGGTGATTGTTGAGGACCTGTTTGCCGTCGGTCAGGTGGAAGAAATATCGGGGCATGGTGTGCTCCTCATGGCAGGGACTTCGGATGGGCCTTGACGTCGTGGGCCGCGGATCGCGCGGCCGACGAACAAGGCGAGGTGGACTATGATGCGGCGATGTGGCACGCGCCATCCCGTAATCTTACGGTATTCAGTGGCAGGATTTTCGCGATGGATGTGACGATCCTGATCTGGCCAGCCGTTCCAGCCGCCCGGTTCCTTAACCCATGAGACTGCCGCCCGTTCCGCCGATCCCGCCGGCGCATATCCCGATCCTGTTGCTGCTCACCGTCGCGGCGGCGGTTTGTCTGCTGCTGATCGCCGAATTGCGCGGCCGGTTGCTGCTGCTGCCGGCTAAGCTGCCGAAGACCGCGACGCCACGGCAGAGACTGGCGGCGAGCCTCGGCAGTCTGGTGGTGATCGCGCTGGCCAGCGTCGCGCTGTTTCTGATCGCCGGCTTTATCGGCATGAATTACGGACCGTTTTACCTGATCATGGCCGCGGCCGCCGCCTTGCTGACGATCTTCATCGCGCTTGGCGACGCCCGGGTGGCGCGGATTTGCGAGCACATGACCACCGGGCGGCTGACGCTATACGCGGCGCTGGCGGTCGGCGGCTGTCTGGTTCTGGCCCTCGGCTATGAGGTTGCCGCGAACCATGTCGGGCTGGCGCTCTATCATCGGTATTGAGCGGCCGGCGGGGCGACGGGAGGGTCTTTCGAATCCTCAAAACCGGCCTATATTGGACAGGTCCGTCAACAACAGAAAGGAGGTGATCCAGTGTCTCATTGTCTATCGCCGCGGTCGCCGGCATTCGTGAACTGGATCCTCGCCTCTGCCGAGGGTCAGGTCAGGTAATCTGACTGAAACGATTACCTGGCTCACGCGCGTTTGGCTTTGTAGGCCGGACGCGGATCGGGCCACGGTCTGACAATGGAAGGGCTGCCCGCGAGGGCGGCCCTTCTTTGTTTGAGGAGGCGCTGCCTTGCTCAAGGCGGCTTTGCATTGTCTCCGTTCGGGGTGTTGTCGGCGGCCGCAGACGCGGACCGGTGGGTAATTGGCTCCATTGCGATTTGTCAAAGCGGGTCTGGCAAAATCCGTTCAATGTGCGGTCATGTTCAGAAACCTGAAAGCCATGGTCTCCCGAGTGCCGACGCAGCCGCACGATGCGGTTCGCAATCTTGGCGCGATGGCCGAGCGGCTTGAGCTTGCGCCCGTGTTCGAAGCGGCGGCGCCGGCCAACGCCAGTCCGGCGTCGTGGCCGAGCGGCGTGTCGCTGCTGGCGCAGATGGTCGATGCCTGCCAGCGCTGTGAGACGGCCGAAGTTTGTAATGACTGGCTGGCGCGCGCGCCGAATTCGATCACGGTGCCGCCGGACTTCTGTCCAAATGCCGACGCCCTGGTGCGGGCCAAGCGGAAGGCATAAGTCGGCTCTCGAAGGCCCCATAAGCTCTGCCCGAGTTCTGCCCGGCGTTCGGCGCAAACAGCCGGCCGGCCTGCAACCCGCCTGACAGCTGGAAAATATAAGCGCGTCAAACGTGGCGCGGACTCTGGAGCCCGCGTCAGCGTCGATGTCTCGCGCGCGATGCAGCGGTTCGTTAAACCGCGACCGAATGGCGCTTCGCACTCGTCGTCAGATAGGTGTCGAAGGCCGCGGCGGCGATCCGGATATAAGGCCGGCCTTTGTCGGTGACCGTGATCCGCGCGCCGTCGATGGTCAGCAGGCCGTGTGCCGCGAGGTCTTGCAGCGCCGCCAGTTCATCGGCAAACCGCGCCGCGCCGCCGAAGGCATCGAGATCGAGGGCCAGATCGCACATCAGCCGCTCGATGATCGCCGCGCGCAGGATGTCGTCGGCGCTGAGCGTCAGACCCTTGACGGTGGCGAGCTGCCCGGCGCTGACGGCGCGGGCATAGCCCGCCGTGTCGGGCGCGTTCTGGACGAAGCCCTGCGGCAGCTTGCCGATGGCGGAAGCGCCGAGGCCGATCAGGGCGTCGGCGTCGTCGGTGGTGTAGCCCTGGAAATTGCGATGCAGCCGGCCTTCGCGGGCGGCGACGCATAGCTCGTCGTCGGGCAAGGCGAAGTGATCGAGGCCGACCGCCTGATAACCGAAGCTCGCCAGCGTCTCGGCGGCGACCCGCGCCTGTTCGAGCCGCTCGGCGGCGTTCGGCAAGCTCGCGTCGTCGATCAGCCGCATATGCGTCTTGAACCACGGCACATGGGCATAGCCGAACAGCGCCAGCCGCTGCGGCCGCAACGAGGCCGCCAGTTCCGCGCTGCGGGCCGCATCGCGCACGGTCTGCTTGGGCAGGCCATACATCAGATCGAGATTGAGGTTTTCGATGCCGGCGTCACGCAACCAGTGCGCCGCGCGTTCGACCTGTTCGAACGGCTGCACCCGGCCGATCGCGTGCTGGACGTGCGGACTGGCATCCTGCATGCCGAGGCTGGCGCGGTTGACGCCGATCGCCTTGAGCGTGCGCACCAGCGGCTGGTCGAGCCGGCGCGGGTCGAGTTCGATGGCGTGTTCCCGCAGATCGCCGAGATCGAAACGCGAGGCCAGTTTGGCGGCGATGGTTTCCAGCCATTCCGGGCCGAGGATCGAGGGCGTGCCGCCGCCCCAATGTAGATGGGTCAGCCGCGCGCCGTTGAGATTGCCGATCAGGCCGATCTCGTCGATCAGCCGTTCGGCATAGGCGTCGACCGGGCCGCGCTTGCGCACCGCGCGGGTGTTGCAGCCGCAGTAGAAGCACAACTCGGTGCAGAACGGGACGTGGATATAGAGCGAGACATTGGCGCCGGCCGGCAGCGTGTCGAGCCAGCCGCGATACGTGTCCGGTCCGACCGCCGCGGTAAAATGCGGCGCCGAGGGGTAGGACGTATAGCGCGGCACATTACGTTCGGTCAGCGTCAGCGATCCGGTCATGAGGCGGTCTTCTCTCGTGGCACCCAGCATTCGCCGTCCTTGACGTAGCCGCGTTTGACGGCGGCCCAGGCGATCATGTGGGCGCGGGCTTCGCGTTTGGCATCGCCGGCATAGGCACCGTAGGCGTGGTTGAATGCGGCGCGATAAATGTCCTGGGCATGCTCGGGCAGGTGATTGCGGACGCTGGGCGGCAGTTGATCATTGGTCTGATAAGGCATCCGCGGAACCCGATTTGCGCCGGGGTTTTTGATTATTGTTAGCTAGCGTAGGCCGGCATGCCACCGCATTGCGTTAAATCAACCGGCCCCCGGAGGGTTGCAGGGCGGCGCATAAAAAAATCGCCGGGCTTTCGGCCCGGCGATGTGGCAGTTGGCAATGCGGCGGCGCTATCAGGCGGCGTTGGCGGCGTCCAGTTCGTCCGGTTCTTCGTTCGCCTGCTGCTGGCGCTGGAGGCTCATCACTTCGCGCATCACGCGGGCGAAATCCTTGCGGGCGGCCTCGAGCGCACCCTCGACCACGGCGCGGTCGAGCTTTTCGCGGCGCAGTGCGGCGCCGAGTTCCTCGATCGCCTGTTCGGCCAGTTCCTTGTCGTTGGCGCGGGCGGCGGTCAGCGCCTCGATCTCGGCGGTCAGGGCGGCGGTGGTGTCCTCGGCGCGGGCGAGCGCGGCTTCCTTGCCGACAAAGGCGCGGGTCAGGGCGGCGCTGCGTTCCATCAGCGTGGCGCGGGACTGGTCGAGGTCCTTCATTTCGCCGTCGCGGCGGATGCGCTCGGCCTCCATGTCGCCGATCCGGGCCTGCAGATTGTCGCGCTCGCTCAAGGCGTCGCTGAGCCGGCGGTCGTAGTCGCGGATTTCCTCGGCGCGGGCCAGCAGATGGTCGCGGGCCTCGCCGAGCAGGCGGTCTGTGGTGGCCGCGCGCGATTGCAGCGCCTCGAAGCGCATCCGCTGGCTGGTCAGTTCGTGATCGTGGCGTTCGTTGTTCTCGTCGACCGCGGAGACCAGCCGGGCGCGCTCGTTATTGACCTCGGCGAAGTTGTTCTCGACGTGGCGCAGGCGGCCTTGCGCGGCGGCGAGGCTGGCCTCGGTTTCGGTCAGTTTGCGCGCCATGCGGCTGGCGTCGGTATTCATCTTGTCGAGGGTGGTCTGCAGCGCGCGCTTTTCGTCGTCGGCCATCAGCAGGCGCTGGCGGGCGGCGTTGATATCGGACTCCAGCGTGATGACCCGCTTGTTGACCGTCGCCAGCTTGTCGGCCAGCCGGCGGTTCTCGTCGCGCTGGCTGTTGGCTTCGGTGGTCTGCTGGGCGAGACGGCCGTCGAGGTCGGCGATCTGGGCGCGCCGGGCGGCGACGTCGATGGCGATCTCGGCCTTGGCCGCTTCCGCCGCGCGCAACATGTTCTGGCTGCTCGCGAGTTCCTGACGCAGCGCGCCGGCATCCTTCTCCGACGCCTGGAGCTTCTTCTCCAGTTCGGCGACCTCGTTGCGCAGCTTGCCGTAGGCCGTCCGGGTATTGTTGAGGACGGTTTGCAGATTGATCTTCTCGGCCTTTTCCGCCTCGAAGGCGCGTAGCGCCTTGGTCACCGGATCGGCCAGCCGGGCAACCGCCGCCTTGATGGCGTCGAGTTCGCCGATCTTGGCGTTGGCGTCGAGCAGCAGGTTGCGCAGCGTCTCGTTGTCGTTGCCGATCTGGGCGCCGAGGCTGGAAAACAGCTCTTCGTCGACTTCGAGCGGATTTTCGGTCGGCAGGCCGGCGTCGTTCGGGACGTGGGTGTCGTCGTCGTTGGTCAGCGGATTGTGCGGCAGCGGGGTTTCCAGCGTGGTCGGCGAGGGATGCGCCAGCAGGTCATAAGCACTCGGTTTGCGGGCAAAAATGCCACCAAACTTGCTCATAGACGTGATCCCTCATAGCGCCGATCCGCCCGGCCGTAGCGACGCCGAATCACTTTAGTAACTTGTCCTAACAGAGGGTAAATGTCGATGGTAAACGGTTCGTTAAGAAGTGGCCCGGTAGGGACAAAAACGGTCGACATATCAATCTCTTGGTAGATCACCATCGCGCCGCCGAAGGGCCATTCCGGGCCGTGGCGGCCGGCCGGTCACCGGCCTCGGGGCCCGGCATTCGGGGGCTTCTGGCGCTGTGAATAACCCGGCCGCCGGGCGCTCCGGCCGGTGCCGGGCAGGCTCAGGGGGCTCGACTTGCGGCGGGAACCGGACGAAAAAGGCGGGCTGATTCCATAACCTTTGTCCTATCGGGAGACATCGATGAAACGTATCTTCGCGCTGGCCTTGGCCTGCGTCGCGGCGATTGCGGTTTCCGCTCAGGCGGCCAATGCCGGCCACCTCCGTCACGTCGACAAGCGCGTGACGACCGTTGCCCTCGGCACGGCCGCCGCTTCGACCGCCGCCTTCTTCGCCATCAACAAGTGGAAGTTCAACGGCTGGGACAATGGCAGCGGCCTGACCCGCGCCGGCGCCTGGGGCGTCACCACGATCGGCTGCGCCGCGGTTTCGCCGATCGTCGCGACCGTCGTGCTCAAGCGCGAACTGACGAGCCGCGAAGCCGGCGTGTTGATCGGCTCCTGCGTGGTGCCGATCATCGGCGGCTGGCTGGTCAACGAAGCCTATGAAGCCCATCCGGAATGGGAGCAGGGCGCCAAGCCAGTGCGTCACTGGAAGAAGAAAGCGCACAAGTAGTCGCCGCTTCGTTCCGATCCATGTTTAACGCCGGCGCCGATGGATCATCGGCGCCGGCGTTTCCTTTTTTCAGGCCGAATGCGAAAGGCTGCCGGTGCGGAACGGCTCAGGCCTTTTTCGCGATGAACAATCCTTCGCACAGACGGAAGGTCAGGTTGTCGCCATCGCCATTCGGCTCCAGCACCTTTTTGACCTCCGGCGTGGTCTGCGTCAGCATGGCGCGCAGCAGCGACCTCATGATCTCGTCGTAGCGAGCCGCCCAGCTCTTGAATTCCATCGGCTTGAACAGTTCTTCCTCGTGCGCGATGGCAAAGCCGGCGGCTTTGATCGCGACGCGCCACTCTTCCATGTTCCAGGCCCTAAGATGGCTCGGGTCGCGCAGCCGTTCGAAGGCGTTGATGTAATCGCCGACCGGACCGGCCGGGACGACGTTATCGACGATGGCGAGCGTGCCATCGGCTTTCAGCACGCGGCCGGCTTCGGCGAGAAATTCCGGGATCGAGTCGAAGTGATGCGGCGCGATCCGGCAGGTCACCAGATCGAAGCTGGCGTCCTCGAACGGCAGCGTCTCGGCCTTGGCGTAAGTGGTGCGGACATTGCCGAGTCCGCGCTTGGCGGCTTCGGCTTTCACCATGTCGAGCATTTCCTGGGTGATGTCGGTGGCCCAGACCCGCGCGACATGCGGCGAGAAGGTATAGGCGACGTGGCCGCCGCCGGTGGCGATGTCGAGCACGCGCCAGTCCGGCTGCGGCTTGGTCAACGTCACCAGCCGTTCAAGGCTCTTGCCGGTGGCGTGCGGTTTCGAGGTGAGGTACTGGGCGGCATTCTTGCCGAACTGTTCCTGCGACAGCGATTTATTCATTCTGTTTCCGGTTCCTGTTCAGGGGCGTTCGAAGCGCGGCCGGTCGGCATGGCCCATCCGGCGGACGCAGTCATAGCCCCGCCATCGCGCGGGCGATACCGGGTGTTTTAGTCCGACAGCTTTTCCAAAACCGGCGGAAAGCTCAGGCCTGCGGTCCGTCACCGCCGCTCAGGTCATCGTAGCCATGACGGCTGGAATAAAACACCAGCGCCATCAGACCACCGCCGACCAGAAGCGACATCACCACCCCGCCGACGATCGCGACATAACCGTAAAACGGAATGCCGCCATTGTCGAAATGCAGCCAGGCCGCCGCGGCGAACCAGAGCGACACGGCCAGCAGGGCGAACAGGGGGACCAGAATAAGGAGTTTTCGCATGGCATTTATATAAGCGTCCGAACCGGCTTTGTCACACCCGGCGCGGTTTCAGGCCTGTTGTGACATTGGGCGCGGGCGCGCCGCGGCAAAAACGCCATCGCGGGACGACAAACGGCGCCCGGCGGTGAGGCCGGGCGCCGCGTGGTCCGCCGGAATGGCCGGCGTTATATGACCGTCGTTACTTTGCCGTCGTTATTTGGCGGACTTCTTGTCGCCCATCGGGTTGAGCGACTTGATCTTGTCGGTGACGCTCGAGCCGGTGGTGGTCGCCGGTTCGTAATAAGCGAACTTCGGCGCGTTCTTCAGTTCGTCCTTCGAGTAGCTGACCGAAACCTTGTCGATCGAGGCCGATTCAGCCTTGCGGGTCACGTTCAGCTTGTCGAACGGCACCGCGACGTTCTTCTCGCCGACGCCCAGGAAGCCGCCGACGCCGATCACCACGGCGTTGATCTTGCCGTCATTGGCGATCAGCACGTCGTTGATGTCGCCGATCGACTTGTTGTCGGGGCCGTAAACGGTCGCGCCGATCAGCTTCGAACCGCGCCAGTCGGTTGCGTGCTGATCTTGAATGAAGGCGACGCCGCTGGTCGACATCGACGGCATGGTCGATTGCGAAGACGACGAAGGCGTCGCCTGGGTCTGCGTGGTGGCGTCGGGTTTGGCCATCGTGTCGGGCTTGGTCGATTGCGCGAAGGCCGGGGTCGCCAGAACGACGGCAAGCGCCGCGGCGGTCAAGGTTTGTTTCATCATCGATAAATCCTCCTCGTCATTTTGTCGGATCGGTAAAGTGCGGCATGACACATGCGGAACGCCTGGCTGTGTTGAGCGTCAAACCTGAAAGCCAAGTCCGCAGGGTCGCAACGTTTCGGCTTTGTGCGAGGAACCGTATGCACGGAACGATTTTCCATCGTTGCTATGTCGGTGTTCCTCGCGCCGCATGAAGGTAGAACGCGAACACCGGGCAACGCGTTCCGTCGAATGAAAATCTTTGTGCGGGTAACGACGTGCGTTTGTCGTCATTGCGGCGCGATGTCGCGATGATGCGGTGCGATGCCGCAGCGCGGTTGTTAGTGTCGTGCCGTTATCCGCGGACCCGTCGCGTTACCGGTTCCAGAACAAGGTGCGTGGTTAACGTCTACCGTCGCCGGGCCGCGCGACGGCGACGATGCGGCCGGGCTCGTCTGAGTAGGACCAAGCGACGCCCCGCAATGCTCGCTGGGCAAAGTCGGCTTTGTGCGGTAGATCAGCGTCATGACCGACACCGCCGTGACGACCGCCGACGACAATGCAGCCGAGGATAGCGCGCATGACGTTGCTTATTCCTACCGGCCGTCGCTGCTGGGCGCGGCCTGGACGTTTCGGCTCACCGCCGGGGGTATGGTCTGGCAGGCCGGCCGTAGAAACGGTCTGACGCCTTATCGCGCCATTCGTCAGATACGGTTGTCGTATAAGCCGGTGAGTATGCAGTCGCAGCGCTTCCTGACCGAGATCTGGGCCGATGGCGCGCCGAAGCTCGAGATTGTTTCCAGTTCCTGGAAAAGCATGATGGAGCAGGAGCGGCAGGATAAACCCTATGCCGTTTTCGTCGCCGCATTGCATCGCCACGTCGCGGAGGTTGCCGGTCAGGGACAGCCGCCGGTGTCTTATGTGCAGGGCAGTTTGCCGCTGCTGTATTGGCCGGGACTGGCGGTCTTCGGCGGCGTGTCGCTTGGGCTGGCCTGGTTGACGGTGCGCGCGCTGGAAAGCAAAGCCAGCGCCGGGGCTGCTTTTATCGGCGCCTTCATGCTGCTGTTTCTGTGGCAGGGCGGCAATTTCTTTCGTCGCAATAAGCCCGGAATTTATAGTCCGGAAAGCTTGCCGGCCGGCTTGATGCCCAAAAGCTGAAGGCGTGGCCGACGCCAAAGCTTCGGGACATTAGGGCTTCGGGACATGAAGGCTTCGGGACGTTAAGGCTTCGGATTGCGCACGACGAGCACCGAACACGGCGCATAACGCACGACATGGCCGGCATTGGAGCCGAGAAAATAGGTCCGCATCGCCGGCCGGTGCGAACTCATCACGATCAGGTCGGCGTCGAAGTCTTTCGCCTCTTCCAGAACCTCGTGATAGATGCCGCCCTGGCGGACGATGAAAGACACATGGTCTTTGTCCAGCCCGCATTCGGCGGCGATGATGCCGAGTACGTCTTCGGATGAGCGGCGCTGCTGGGCCTCGAAATCGGCCGGCACATATTCCGCCAGCATCACCGGCGTCAGCGGCTGGACATTGATCAGCCGCACCGCGCCGCCGGCGCTGCGCGCCATGTCGACGGCGGTTTCGATCGCCGGCTTGGCCAGATCGGTATCGGCCAGATCGATCGGCACCAGGATTCTCTTGTACATGCCCGCCCCCTCGGTGTGTGGTTGTTCCAGCCGCCGGGCGCGTCGCGCTGCGCCCGATTATTTGGTTGCGACCTCGATTGATTTCGGCGTGACGAAACGGTCGAGGCGGCCCGATTGCGGATGAATCTGGCCCCAGTCGTCGAACGGAAAGTCGATGACGACCAGCCCGGCGGTTGGCAGTCTTTCGCGCAAGGCTTCGCGCGCGTCGATGTCGCCGGAAGCAATCAGCGTGACGCCGACATCCTGCAAGGTCGGATTATGACCGACGATCATCAGGGAGGGGACAGCCGCGTCGGTGTTCGCGACGGCGTCGAGCACATCTTTACTGGAGGCGTTGTAGATCCGCTCCACGGTCGTGGCGCCGAGCGCCGGCCGCCAGTTGGTCGCGAGATATTGCCAGGTTTGCTGGACGCGGGTGGCCGGCGACAGCAGAACCTTGTCCGGGATCAGCGCGTGGGTCGCCATATAGGCGCCGATCGCGCCGGCATCCTTGCGACCGCGTTCGACCAGCGCACGGGTTCGGTCTTGCTGGCCAGGTTCTGCGGCTTCGGTCTTGGCGTGGCGAAACAAGAAGAGTCGGCGCATAGGTCGCTTTCGGCTGTTTCGGCGTGGATCGTTGCCAGTTCGAGCGGGATGCTGGTATCGAGAGCGGGTGGTCGATTTCGAATTCTCGGCAGTCTAGCATGCGGCCCGATGCATTTTCGGGCGTCACTCACGGATAGCAATGAACCAAGACAATAGCACGGCAGCGGGCTGGTACGAGTTGACGCGGGTGGAAAGCCCGGCGCGCTCCCGGCTGAATTTCGATCTCGATGTCGAGGTTTGCGTGATTGGCGCCGGGTTGGCCGGGTTGACGGCGGCGCGCGAGATCGCGCGGCGCGGCTGGTCGGTCGCGGTACTGGAGGGCCGCGGCGTCGCTCAGGCGGCCTCCGGCCGCAATACCGGTTTCGTGCTGCCGGGTTTTTCCGAAGGCATCGACGACATGATCGAGCGGATTGGGCTCGATCGGACGAAGGAGCTTTGGGCCTTATCGGAGCAAGGGCTGGCTTACGTCCGTCGCACCATCGACGAGGCGGCGATGCCGGGCGTCAACAAGGTGCCCGGCTGGCTGCATGTCTTCCAGACCGACGATGCCGAAGCGGTCAATGCCTATGTCGAGCGGCTGCGCTGGATCGGCAGCGATGCCGAGATGTGGGACGCCGGGCAGGTCCGCGCCCAACTGGTCAACAAGCGCTACTTCAACGCGGTGCATTTTCCGTCCGCGTTTCATATTCAGCCGCTTAATTATGCGCTCGGGCTGGCGGCCGCGGCCGAGCAGGCCGGTGCGCGGATCTTCGAGGAAACCCCGGCGTTGTCGATCGATCCGGCCGGCGTGCGCAAACGCATCGTCACGCCGAGCGGTCTGGTGCGCGCCGCCCGCGTTGTGCTGGCCGGCAATGTGCAATTGGGCGGGCTGTTGCCGGAGGTCTCGGCGACGCTGGTGCCGGTGACGACCTTCGTGATGGTGACCGAGCCGATCGGCCCGCAATTGCACGACTGGATTCGGTATCGCGGCGCGGTGTCCGACACCGAGCGCGCCGACAATCATTATCGCATCGTCGGCGACGCCAGCACCGGCGGCGAAAGGCTGCAATGGGCCGGCCGGGTGCGGACCTGGTCGGCCGATCCGCGTCGCTTCGCGCGCGGGCTGGTCGCCGACATCAAGCGGAATTTTCCCGGCCTCGGGCCGGTCGAGGTCGCGCATATCTGGAGTGGCACGCTTGGCCGCACCGTGCACCGGATGCCGCAGATCGGCGAGGTCGAGCCGGGTGTCTGGCTGGCCAGCGGTTTCGGCGGTCACGGTCTGAATACCACGGCGATGGCCGGGGACCTGGTGGCGCGCGGTATCGTCGAGGGCGATCAGACCTGGCGGTTGTTCGCGCCTTACGAACTGGTCTGGGCCGGTGGCCTGGCCGGCCGGGCGCTGGCCCAGGCGCTCTATTGGGGCCGGACGCCGCGCGAACGGTTGTCGCAGGCGTTGGCGCGCTATCGCGAGCGCCGCCGGGACGCCAAAGCGGCGGTCAAGGCCGAGGTTCCGGCGGTCGCACCGGTCGCGGCGGTGACCGCGCCGGCATCCGGCGCGGCCTCGTTGCTGCCGGAGGTCGCGATCCCGGTCGCCGCGCCGGAGCCGGTGGCCGCCCCGGTTGCTATTCCGGTCGCTGAACCGGTCGCCGAGGCTGTGGCTCCCGAGGCCGTCGCTGATGTGACGCCTGAAGCGGTCGTCGATGTCGTTTCCGGTGCGGTTTCCGCCGCGGTACCTGAAGCGGTTTCCGACGCCGTTCCCGAGCCTGTCCCGGCCGACCCGACGCCGCCGCAGGCGGAGCCTGCCCCGCCGCGCAAAGGGAAGAAGAAGCCGCAGAAAACCAAAAAGACACAAAAGCGACGGAAAGCGGACCCGGAAGCCGCCGGTCCGACATGATCTAGATACAATCGGCGGCCGTTCGGCTATAAAGCTCCCTGTGTTGTTGGGACAGGGGCCCCGAAATGCTGCGTGCGTCGTCGCAAAAGGCTGTGTATCTGGCCGGTTTGGCGGTTCTGTCCGCCACTTCGCTGGTTTCGGTCGATCCGGCCCGCGCCGCCGATGTCGTTTACGCGCCGGCGACTGTCTCCGCCCCCGTCCTGACGCCCAAACCCGTCTCCGCCTGGACGATTACCATTGGCGCCGAAGGCCGGATGATGCCGGAATTTGAAGGCGCGACGTCGTCCGAGTTCCGGCCGGTGCCGATCTTCCGCATCCGCCGGACCGGCTCGAAGGATCGTTTCCGCAGCGCCTTCGACGGTTTCAGCATCGCGCTGTTCGAATCGGGCCGGTTTGCCGCCGGTCCGACCGCGAAATTCCGCTACCGGCGCAAGGAAGGCGACAGCGATAGCCTGCGTGGCCTCGGCGATGTCGACTGGACCCTTGAGGTCGGCGCCTTCGCCGAATTCTGGCCGACCGACTGGCTGCGGACCCGCGCCGAATTGCGCCAGGGCATGGGCGGTCACCACGGGGTGGTTGCCGATCTGTCGGCCGATATCGTCCAGCCGGTGACCAGCCAGTTGACCCTGTCGGGCGGTCCGCGTTTGACGCTGTCCAGCGCCTCCGCCGTCAGCCCTTACTTCGACATCACGGCGGCCCAGTCGGCGGCGTCCGGCCTGCCGGTTTACGATGCCGGCGGCGGCCTCAGCTCTTACGGCGTCGGCGCGAAGGCGCGCTATGCCTGGACGCCGCAATGGGCGAGCCACGTCTTCGTCGAATATTCCCGGCTGGCCGGCGACGTGGCAAACTCGCCTTTGGTTGCGCAGCGCGGCTCGCGCGATCAAATTCAAGTGGGTATCGGAACGACCTACTCGTTTGACGTCCCGGGCTTGTGGTAGGACCCGCCGCGTCAACTTCCACATTTATCGAGCCATCACCGATGCGTGTAGTAGCGATATGCGCCGCAGCCCTGCTGCTGGCCGGCTGCGCCAATTCCGACATCCCGGGTAAGCCCGGCGGCGACGGCTCTTATTCCATGTTCGGCGGCGGCGACAGATCGGCGTCGCGAACGGTGGTGCTGACCAATTTCATCCTGGCCGCCGAAGTGCCGGTGATCGACCGTGGCTTCAGCACCCGGCAGGAAAGCAAGGGCGGCAACTTCCCGATCTTGGAACGGCGGGCGCGCACCGCCGCCCGCGTCAACGACGAGATCAACGCCAACGTGGCGGTGACCTTGCGCGAGGCTGGTTACAACGCCTTGCCGGGAAGTCCCGAGGCGATGCGGCTGGGCGATAACGCCGTGGCGGTTCGCGGTCGGCTGCGGCCCAATGATAAGGAGATGCCGGTGTCCCGCATGGGCTTCGGCACCGGTCGCGGCAACGTGGTCGCCGACATGACGATGACGGCGTCGCGTGGCGGTCCGGCGGTTTTGACCTTCTCGGTCGGGCTGCCCAACAACCTCAAGCCGCCGGGCGGACCGGCTCGTGACGCGGCGGTCGCCGCGATATTGGCGACGGAAGACACATCGCCCGAGAAGCTGTCGCCCGACGTCGAGGCGCAGGCGCGCAAGCTGGCGGCGGCGATTGCCGAGAAGATCATTGCTTACGCCCGCCAGCAGAACTGGCCGAAACATGCGCCGGACGGCGCGGTGGAAGCTAAGTCCGAGCCTAAGGGCGAGTCCAAGGTGGAGGCGAAAGCCGACGCCAAGCCCGAGCCGAAGCGCGAGAGCAAGGCCGACGCCAAGCGTAAGCCCGCGGCCAAAACCGGCGACAAATCCAAGCCGGCGGCTTCGCCGTCGGATGACAGCAAGGCCGATGCGAGCAAGCCTGACGCGAGCAAGCCGGAGTCGGCCGAGACCAGCCACGTCGAGACCGCGCCCGAAGCCAAGGGTGGCACGCCGGCTGAGAAGCCCGCCGACTAATCGTTCGCCGCCGGCCGGTCGGTGCCCTGAGCGGCGTTTTTGCGCGCCAGCACGAAAGCCTCGTTGCGAAACACCGGCTGGTAGCCGAGCCCCGTGATCCGCGGCATGACCGACGCGGCGACCGAGGCCGGGACGATCGCCACCACGCAACGCGACCGCAAGGCGTCGGGCTCGAGTCCCCGGCGATAGAATGCATCCTGCTCGCGGTTGCGTTTGTCCGACTCCGGCGTGATGCCGTAGCGCGGGTAATAGGCGCGCAACGGCGTGTAGGTCACGACCAATGAGCCAACCGCTTCGGTCAGCGTCGCCGCGTCGCTGAGCACGACGCAGCCGGCAAAGCGCGGCTGGCGCAGCGTCCTGAGCATCTGCCATTCCGCGTCGGTCACGGTGTAACCGAGGTTGTTGCCGTGCCGGAACGGCACCGTGACCTGGGCGACGACAAAGCCGATATTGTCGAACAGGAACAGGATGACGAGCGCAAAGGCCGCGATCCAGCCGCGCGGCTTATCGATGAGTTTGCGAAAGCTCGCGACCAGAGCCGGCGCGCCGATCAGGAACAGCGCGGTCCAGTCGTAGCCGCGCAGGAAATGCAACGGCTGGATCGGCGCGATCAGCCAGTCATGATGCGACAGCGCAAAGACGATGGCCCACATTGCGACCAGAACGCGTTGCCGGTCGCTCAATCGACGGTCGCGGCGCCATTGATCGAGCAGTTGCATGATCGCGAAGGGCGCAATGAGAATCTGCGACAGCAAGGTCGTCATCGCCGCGACCGGTTGATTGACGCCGTCGCGGCCCGCGTGCCACTGCGGCTCCATCAGGCGATGGTCGAGCGAGACGTGGCTGAGAAAATACAGGTAGTAAAACAGGTGCAACGCGCCGAGCAGGGCGATGCCGGCCAGCAGCCATGCCACGGCGCGATTCGGGGCACGATAAAGCTGCCACACCGTCGCCGCGCCGACGACAAAAATCAATTCGATGCCGGTGAACGGATGACTTGCCGCCATCGCGGCGGTGAGCGCGAAGGCGCCAAGATAATAGTGGCGGAACAGGCAGATCAGACAGCCGAGAAAGATCAGGTGGTAGAAGGCTTCGGTGGTGTAGACCAGATTGCGGCCGAGATTGAGGAGCCACCAGCCGCTGAACGGGTCGAAGCGATACCAGCTTGTCAGGATCGATTGGCCGGTCGAAAGGCCGTAGCCGATGCCGCCGAGCGCCAGCAGGCCGCCGCCCCAGAACAGACATAGCAATCCGAGAAACGCCGCGCTGTCATCGCCGGTGACGACGTCGCGATAGCACGCGATGGCGACGCGCCCGCAAGCGATGGCGATGACAAGGCCGGCGGCCATGTAAAGATAGCCGGGGTCCGCGCCGGTGAGATACAGGATCGCGCCGAGACCAAAGGTGAGCGGCTGGAAATAGACTTTCGGCGTCGCCGGGTCGAAGCTGAAGGGCAGGCCATAGGTCAGCGTGAAATGCCCGTCGCTGAAATAAGCCCGCGCATTGGCCATGTAATATGGCTGATCGTATTGCAGAAAGCCGGTGCCGTGACTGCCCGGCGGCAGAAACATGAAGTTGCAGGCATAGACGAGATAGAGCGGACCGCACAGCAGCGCGCTGAGCAGCCAGGGTCTGGCGAGCAGCCACGACAGCACGGTCGCGCCGCGGTCCCGTTCGATCGTTCGCTCGGCGGCAATGGCCATGCTGAATGCCCGGATCGCCCCCTGTTACCACAGGTTGTGCTGACGGCGCAAAACAAGCGGGTTTGGTGGCGGCCGCGCAGCTCCCGGCGGTGCGCCTTCCGGCGGGGACCGGCGGAGGGCTCTTGACATAATTCCTAACAAGGATTATTGTCTCAATTGTCCTGTTCGGCCGGGGGCGTCATCTAGAGGCGTCCTGATTGACGGAGCAGGACGCGGTGCCCGCGGGCTTGAGGACACGCACCTCAGGCTCCCGGGCGGCGTCGGGGCTCCGCCCGCCGGCACTATGACCGGCCGCGAGGAGCTCGCTGATGGTGAGCGCTACCCGCGAAAGCGGATCAGCCGCCAGAAGCGCGGCCCGGCGTCGTAACGACACCGCGATGGAGCGCCGCGGGGCGCATGGTTCTCCGATCGCAAGGAGAACCGCGCACCGCAAGGTGCGCACGACAGGGCGCCTCGCGGCGCTCCATCCCTCCGGCATTGTGCCGGAGAGAGATAAGGACGGCGGCCTGCCCCGGGCCTCGAATAACAGGGGCGATGATGCGCGTCCGCTGTTTGATAATCGGGTCGACAAACAAACCGTTCGTCGCCGCGGAAGCGGGGACCCAGTGTTGCGCCAAAGAACCGGATTCCCGCTTGCGCGGGAATGAACGGAGCGTGTGCGAGCTACGCAATAAACGCCGCTGTCATGCCCGCGCCGGCGGGCATCCAGTACGCCGCAGCGTTTCGGATAAATTTTCCGTTCGTGTTGACGGGGGCCCCGCCGGCGCGGGGACGACGACGGAGAGCCAGGCGAGGGGCTACCGCCCGTCCCGTCTTGCCATAAACGCCAGCCGTTCGAACAAGTGCACGTCCTGTTCGTTCTTTAATAGCGCGCCATGCAGCGGCGGGATCAGCTTCTTCGGATCGCGTTCGCGCAACGTCTCGGCGCCGATATCCTCGACCATCAGCAGCTTGAGCCAGTCGAGCAGTTCGGAGGTCGATGGCTTCTTCTTCAGGCCGGGGACGTCGCGGATGTCGTAGAACATCTTCAAGGCTTCGCTGACCAGCTTCTGCTTGATGCCGGGGAAGTGCACCTCGACGATGGCGCGCATGGTCTCGGGATCGGGGAAACGGATGTAGTGGAAGAAACAGCGGCGCAGGAAAGCGTCTGGCAGTTCCTTCTCGTTGTTCGAGGTGATGATGACGATCGGCCGGCGGCGTGCCTTCACGGTTTCGCCGGTCTCGTAGACGAAGAACTCCATGCGGTCGAGTTCGAGCAGCAGGTCGTTTGGAAATTCGATGTCGGCCTTGTCGATTTCGTCGATCAGCAGCACCGGGCGCTCGTCGGTGGCGAAAGCGTCCCACAACTTGCCGCGCTTGATGTAATTGCGGATGTCCTTGACCCGCTCGTCGCCGAGCTGGCTGTCGCGCAGCCGCGAGACGGCGTCGTATTCGTACAGACCCTGCTGCGCCTTGGTGGTCGACTTGACGTGCCACTCCAGCATCGGCGCGCCGATGGCCTTGGCGATCTCCAGCGCCAGCACGGTCTTGCCGGTGCCCGGTTCGCCCTTGACCAGCAAGGGCCGCTCGAGCGCGATGGCGGCATTGACCGCCACTTTCAGATCGTCGGTGGCCACATAGGCCTGGGTGCCGTCAAAACGCATGGATTTCCTCGCTATTGCCGCCCGACACTAGGCAGCGCGGCGGCTCCGGGCAAGCCGAATTGGCGAGCATTTTTAGGGCGTTGCTCTCATAAGCGTGATGGGCGGGTGATGCCGAAGTGAATGGCTGTCGCGGGCAAAAGTTATATGTCTGGGGGGCAAAAAAATGCGGACAGGCCGGCATCGTTTCGCCGGCGCCGCACGTAGCTTCATCGGGCGGAAGCCGGAACGGGAAAAAGCCAATGCGTCGCATTCTAATGGGTTTCATGATGCTGCTGGCGCTGGCCGGCGCGTCCGGGCTGGCCGGAATCGCGGCGGCCCGGCAGGCCAAGGCGGAGCAGGCGGTGGCGACTTTCGCCGGCGGCTGCTTCTGGTGCACCGAATCCGACTTCGATCATGTGCCGGGCGTGCTCAAGACCATTTCCGGCTATACCGGCGGGACGGTGAGAAATCCGAGCTATGAGCAAGTGTCGTCAGGCGGCACCGGTCACGCCGAGGCGGTGCAGGTGACCTACGATCCGGCCAAGGTGTCTTACGCCAGGCTGCTCACTTATTACTGGCACAGCATCGATCCGACGGTCCGGAACGCGCAGTTCTGCGATCACGGCACGCAGTATCGGACGGCGATTTTCGTGAGCAACGAAGCCGAGAGAGCCTTGGCGGAAGCGTCGAAGAAGAAAGTCGAGGCCGAACTGAAGAGGCCGATCTATACCGAGATCGACGCCGCGGGTCCGTTCTATCCGGCCGAGGACTATCACCAGGACTTTTATAAAAAGAACCCGGTGAAATACAAATTCTATCGCTGGAACTGCGGGCGCGATCAGCGGCTGAAGCAGATCTGGGGCGACTCCAAAGGAGATAGTTGAGAAGCGAAACGGTTGAGAAGGGAGACAGTTGATATGATCGAGCGGCGCGCCATATTAAGGGCGGGCGTCACCTTCGGCGCCTTTGTCGGCCTGGCCTCATTCGGTTTTGCGCGTTCAGGGCTGGCCGGCCCAACAACCTCGTCAGAAAAGGCAGGAGTAAAAATGACAACGACCGACGCGACTGTAGACTTCAAGCATCTCAGCGATGCCGAGTGGCACAAGCGCCTCAACGCCGAGCAATATTACGTGCTGCGCAAGCACGGCACCGAACGCGCCGGCACCAGCCCGCTGAATCACGAGAAGCGCAAGGGCACCTTTGCCTGCGCCGGCTGCGATCAGCCGCTGTTTGCGTCCGAAACCAAGTTCGAGAGCGGCACCGGCTGGCCGAGCTTCTATGCGCCGTTGCCGGACGCGGTCGGCGAGAAGTCCGACCGGTCGTTCTTCATGACCCGCACCGAGGTGCATTGCAGCCGTTGCGAGGGTCATCTCGGCCACGTCTTCAACGACGGTCCGAGGCCGACCGGGTTGCGCTACTGTATGAATGGCGTGGCGCTCCAGTTTCATCCGTCGGCCGCCGCCGCGTCCTAGATCCGGCTGCTCGGATACTTCACCGCCTGAATCCGGCGCCCGCCCCGTACAAGAAGGGGCGGGCGTTCCCTTATGTGGCGAGGTCCCGCGCTGGGCGATCGCCGCCGCCGGACTGGCCCGGGACGCCCCCGCGTTCCCGGCAAGTTTTGCCGTGCAGCGGCAGAAAGCGCCCTCTCGGACGTGCCCGAAACGGCCGTCGATTCCTATAATATATTGATATTATTGTACTATTTCTGTGGCATAGGGATTGCGATGCCCTCCACGACATCGTGTGCGCCGAGCCCCAAAGGGGCGGCGACGCGGGCGACAGTGGAGAAATTGTTATGGGTATTTTCGGTGCGCTCACTACCGCGGTGACAGGGATGCGGGCGCAGTCTTTCGCGCTCGAAAACATATCGGGCAACATCGCCAACTCGCAGACGACGGCCTACAAGCGGACGGACACGAGCTTCGAGGACCTGATTCAGGACAACATCCCCTCGCAGCAGAAGTCCGGTAACGTGGTGGCGAGCGCGCGGTCGACCAACACCGTTCAGGGCGACGTGCAGAGCGCCTCGGTGTCGACCTTCATGGCGATCAACGGCTCCGGCTTTTTCGTGGTCGAAAAACCGTCGAGCTATTCCGACAGCAAGCCGAGCTTTACCGGCGTCGACAATTACACCCGCCGTGGCGACTTCCAGATCGACCAGAACGGTTATCTGGTGAATGGCGCCGGCTATTACCTGATGGGTATTCCGATCGATCAGACCACCGGCAACCTGTCGGGCAGCGTGCCGCAGATCCTGCAATTCCAGAACGGCTTCCTGCCGGCGCAGGCGACCACCGAAATCGACTACCGCGCCAACCTAGCGAGCTATCCGCAGACCGTGGATTCCAACACCACCGTGCCCGGCTCCGAATTGCTCAACCCGTCGAACTTCTCGGCCAATCCGATCAACGGCGCCTCGGCCGCTGCTCAGGTGCTTGGCAGCGGCGCTTCGATTCTGCCGGATGCCGCGGCCGTCATGACCGGTTCGGCATCGCTGGCCAGCTTGTCGGCGAATGCTGGCACCCTGGTCATTAACGGCACCTCGATCACCGTCAACGCCGGCGACAACGCGGCCACCGTGGTCGCGGCGATCAATGCCCAGACCGGCACCACCAATGTCAGTGCTTCGCTCAACAGCTCCAATCAGCTTGTGCTGACCGGGACCGACGCCAAGACCAATATCACGATCGGCGGCACCACCACGCTGGCGACCTTGACCGATCTCGGCATCTCGGTCGGGACGACCAACGCCACCAACCTTCTGACGCAGAGCAAGGCGGCGACCGGCCAGACAATGACCTTCCAGGTCGGGTCCAACGCGCCGCTGACCGTGACTTTCGGCGCGGGTAACGTCGTGACCCTGGCGGACTTGAACACGGCCTTGGCCGGCCTGGTCGGCGGCACGGCTTCGGCCAACGCCTCCAACGGCAACATCACCGTCACCGCCGGCAACTCCACCGACACCATCGTCGTCGGCGGCGATGTGACCGCGTCCAATTTCGGTATCCACACGACGACCGCGTTGCCGTCGAACGGTACCGTGTCGGGTCAGGACTTGACCTCGTTCCTCAATGAATCGATGTCCGGCGGCGCGGTGACGGCCTACGACAGTTCGGGTTCGGCGGTGAACGTGCAGTTGCGCTGGGCCAAAACGGATTCGTCGTCGCTGGGCACCGGCCACAGTGATACATGGAATCTGTTCTATCAGACCGACTCGACGGCCACCGGCACGACGCCAGCCTGGAAGAACGTCGGCACCGACTACACCTTCGGCGCCAATGGCCAGCTCAATCCCGCCGTCAATTCGATCACCTTGTCGAACGTGACCGTCAACGGCACCAGCCTTGGCGACATCCGGCTGGTCCACAGCACCAGCGGCATCACCCAGTTCGCCGACTCTAACGGCACCGTTCAGGTCAACCTGATGCAGCAGAACGGTTATGCGGCCGGTCAGCTTCAATCGATCGCGGTCAGCGACAAGGGCCGCGTCGTCGGCACCTACTCGAATGGCCGCACCGTCGATCTGGCGGAAATTACACTCGCGAACTTCGCCGGTCCGAACATGCTGAAGCGGCTTGACGGCGGCGCTTTCGAAGCGACCGCGGAATCCGGCTCGCCGACCTATGGCGCGCCCGGTCAGATCATTGGCTCGTCGCTGGAAGGTTCCAACACCGATATCGCCGACGAATTCACCAAGCTGATCGTGACCCAGCAGGCCTATTCCGCGAATACCAAGGTGATCACCACGACCAACCAGATGGTTCAGGACCTTCTGAACATGTTGCGTTAAGTCGCGGCCGGGCGGCCGGGCTTAGAGAGGTCATGACGAGTACAGCCATGCGCAGCGTAGCGACGCATCGACAAGCCGAAGTTTTGCCCGGTAAAACCCGGCCCATCACGAGTGCAGTGGCATGAGCCTCTCGCAAGCGCTCAACTCCGCGGTTGCCGGACTGAAAGTCAATCAGTCAAGCCTCGCTTTGGTGTCGGCCAACGTCGCCAACGCCGGTACCGCGGGTTACGTCCGCAAGACCGTCAATCAGGTCTCGGTCGCCGGTAACGGTACCGGCGTCAGCGTTCGCATCAGCGCGATTCAGCGCGAACTCGACACTTATGTGCAGAAGCAACTGCGCACCGAAAATGCCGGCGCCAGCTACGCGACGACGCGGGCCGACATGTTCTCGCGCCTGCAGGATGTCTACGGCGCGCCGGGCTCGGATTCGGCGCTCGAGACCGTGTTCAACAATTTTACCCAGTCGTTGCAAGGCCTGTCGAGCAGCCCGGACGATGCCGCGGCTCAGGGCGCTGTCGTTAGTGCCGCCCAGTTGTTGACCCAGCAGCTCAACAGCATGAGCAACAGCATTCAGGGTTTGCGCAGCGACGCGGAACTCGGGTTGTCGGATGCGGTGACGCAAGCCAACAACGCGATGAGCCAGATCGCCAAGCTCAATAGCCAGCTCGGCAGCTTGACGGATAACGACTCGGCCAGCGCCACGCTGCAGGACGAGCGCGACAACTACATCAACCAGTTGTCGCAGTTGATGGATATCAACGTGATCCAGGGCGATCACAATCAGCTGTCGATCTATACCAATTCCGGCATCCAGTTGGTCGGTACCCAAGCCTCGACGCTGGCCTTCGATCCGCATGGCACTTTGTCGCCGAATGCGCTGTGGAGCGCCGATCCGACCCAGCGGGGCGTCGGCACCATTACCTTGACGTCGCCGACCGGCAATGCGGTCGATCTGGTGCAGGCCAATGCGATCCGGTCCGGCACGATTGCCGCCTATCTTCAGATGCGCGATCAGGACCTGCCGCAGGCCCAGAGTCAGCTCGACGCCATCGCCTCGTCGATGGCGAGCTCTCTGTCGGACAAGACGACGGCCGGCACCGCCGTAACGTCCGGTGTGCAGAGCGGCTTCGATGTCGATATCGGCGGCCTGCAATCCGGCAACAAGATCACGATCAATTACACCGACCCGCTGAGCAATACCGCTCATACTATTACCCTGGTCCGCGTCGACGATCCGTCGACGCTGCCGCTGTCGAACGATCTGACGACCAATCCCAACGACAATGTCTATGGCATCGATTTTTCTGCCGGTCTGAGCACGGTTTATGGTCAGATCGCGACCGCCATCGGCTCGACCGGTATGGTGGCCTCGAATCCGGGCGGCACGACCCTGCGGATCCTCAATGATGGTCCGGGCAATGTCGTCACCGTGAACGGCGTGAGCACCACGCAGACCGCGACGACGTTTAACGGTGGCAGCAGCGAGTTGCCGCTGTTTAGCGATGGCACATCGCCCTATACCGGGGCGATCGGCGTGCAGGGTCCGCAGAGCCTCGGTCTGGCGGCCCGCATCACCGTAAATAGCGCAGTGGTGGCCGATCCGACCAAGTTGGTGAGCTATCAGACCGGCACGGCGGCCGGCGATAGCACCCGTCCTGACTTCCTCTACCAGCAGATGACCAGCACGTCGCAGCAATTCTCGCCGAGTACCGGTATCGGGTCGACCACGACGCCGTTTACCGGCAGCATCACGACCTATCTGCGGCAGGTGATCAGTCAGCAGGGCCAGGCGGCCAGCTCCGCCACCAATTTGAAGCAGGGTCAGGACGTCGTGTTGGCCTCGTTGCAGCAGCGCTTCGACGAGAGCGCCAACGTGAACATCGACGAAGAATTGACGAATTTGTTGTCGCTGCAGAATTCCTATGCCGCGAACGCGCGGGTGTTGTCGACCGTGAAGGACATGCTCGACACCCTGATGCAGATATGAGGGCGTTATGACCATTACATCCATAGGCGGTAAACCCGCCGCGGCCATTCAGTCGCTGGTCAATTTGCGCAATACGCTTGACGATTTGCAGCGCCAGCTCAGCACCGGGCAGAAATCCACCACCTATGCCGGTCTCGGCCTTAATCGCGGCGTCACCGTCAGCCTTAATGCGCAGCTCTCGGCGATGACCGGCTTCGATCAGACCGCCGATATCGTTAATGCCCGGATTGGTGTGGCCTCGACCGCATTGAGCCAGATGTCCGATCTCGCCGCGTCGGTCAAGACATCGATGAGTCAGGGCAGCTACAGTTCGACGATCGAAGGTATCAATACCGCGCAGGCGGCGGCCGGCCAGTCCTTCGACCAGATGCTCAGCCTGCTCAACAGTCGCGCCGGCGACCGATATCTGTTTTCGGGCAAGGCGACCGATCAGCCGGCGGTCGAGACCTACGACCACATCATGAATGGCAACGGTACGCAGGCCGGCCTGAAACAGATCATCTCCGAGCGCAATCAGGCGGATCTCGGGGCCAACGGCTTGGGCCGTCTCAACATCACCGCGCCGACCTCGACGTCGTTGTCGGTGGCGGAAGACGCCGTGTCGCCGTTCGGGTTCAAGCTGGCGTCGATCAATTCGACTTTGGCCAATGGCACGGTGACCGGTCCGACCGGGTCGCCGCCGTCGATGACGGTCGACCTGTCCGGCGGCAATCCGACAGACGGCAATACCGTTACCATGCGGTTCAATCTGCCGGATGGCACCAGTGAGAACCTCACATTGACCGCGACGACGAGTTCTCCGCCCGGCGCAAACCAGTTTACGATCGGGCCCGATGCCGCGACGACGGCGGCCAATTTGCAGACCGCGCTGACCACCTCGGTGACCAAGCTCGCGGCGACGTCGCTGACCGCCGCTTCGGCCAGCCAGGCTTCGACCGAGTTCTTCAACGCCGACGCCAATCATCCGCCTGTGCGCGTCGACGGGCCTCCGTTCGACAGTGCGACCGCGACAAAGACAGGCAGCAGCGCCGACACCGTGATCTGGTATACCGGCGATGCCGACAGCGGCAATGCGCGCGCGACCGCGTCGGCGCAAGTCGATACGTCGCTGAGCGTCAATTACGGCATGCGCGCCAATGAGACGGCGCTGCGTTCGGTCATTCAGAGTACCGCGACCTTGGCAGCCGTGACAATTTCGGCCAGCAATACGAATGCCACCGATCTGAGTCTGGCATTGAACCAGCGTTTGACCGATAAGATGAATGGCGCGCCCGGAGATCAGATGATCTCCACGATCCAGACCGATCTGTCGAACGCCCAGGTCACGATTTCAGCCGCCAAGACCCGCCATCAGCAGCAGACTTCGACGGCCAACGATCTGCTCCAGCAAATCACCGGCGTTTCGAATGAGGAAGTCGGCGCGGAGATTCTGACGCTCCAGACCCGGCTGCAAGCCAGTATGCAGGTGACGTCGATGATGTATCAGACCAGTTTGGTCAATTACATCAAATAGTCTGGCAGTGTCGGCCGGGTTGCGGCGTTGAGCCGACGATGGCGAGCATCTTGCGACGCAATACAAAAAGACCGCGGGTTCGCCGCGGTCTTTTTCGTATCGGATGGTCGGGTGCCGTAGGGCCGATCAGCCGCGGCCGAGCAGGCCTGAAGCCAGTTCGCGATTGATGCTGATCAAGGGCGACAGCATTTCCGGGCTCGGATTGGCCATGGCTGTCATGGTCTGCTTGAGAACGAAAATGCCGATATTGGCGACGTTTTGACGGACTTCGACCGGGAGCGGATTCTCCGGGCGGGTCACCGTCGTGACCAGGAGCGCCCAGAGTTTGCGATTGTGATCGAGGGCGGCGTTGAGGAGCGGCTTCTTGCTGTCCCAGCCATCGCGAATGACTTGCAGTTGCGATGCCGCGGTCAGCAGCAGGTCGGCCTCCAACTCGCGCGGGCTGGCAATCTTATTTGCTATCTTTCCGTAGGCCTGCGCCGCTTGACTCATTGCTGATAAGCTCCTGCTCGTACGAGATCAGTTGTTTGGCGTGCTTGAGAGCTTTATAGAGTTCGCCTGTTAAGATTTCATTGTTGATCGCTTCGATAAGCGGCCAGGTACTCGGTGCCGCCTGCACCATATCCTTGACCAGCGCGAAATAGCTGGCGTGCAGATCGCGGGCTTCGCGCGAGGTATACATCAGCGAGATCGTCAGATAGATGCGTTTTGCCGGCGTGTTGGCCTGCTCGACGGTCATAATATCCTTTTCGCGCATGATCGGGGCTTTGCCGTCGATGATAAAGCGCGCCCGCTGGCCGGAATTGGTCAGCACGCAGTCGCCGATCAGGATGCGCTCGCCCGGCTTGAGTTCGACCTTCAACGACATGGCTATCTCCCGGTGGACCTGTTTGCCCGTCACTGTTGTTGCCCGGTATGGTTAATGGCGGGTTACCGGACGGCCGGGGAGAAGGGTCGCAAAAGAAAAACGGCGGGGCTTGCGCCCCGCCGTTCCGTCTTTAGGTCGGACGTTGTTCGGATTAGCCGAACAGCGACAGCACCGCCTGGTCGGCCTGCGAGGACAGCGACAGCGCCGTGGTCGACAGCGACTGGCGGGTCTGCAACGCGAGCAGGTTGGCGCCTTCCTGGTTCGAGTCGGCCAGCACCAGGTTGTCGGCGCCGGTCTGCAGCGAGTTGATCATCGAGTTCGTGAAGTCCTTGCGGGTCTGCACGACCGACAGCGACGAACCGAGCGCCGAAGCCTGGGTACGAAGCGTGGTGAGCGAGTCGCTCAGCGTCGAGCTCAGGCTATCGAGTGTGGTGTTGTCGCCGAAGTTGGCCGAGGTCTGCGCCGTGATGCCGAGGTTGGTGGCATTGATCGCAAACGAGGCGCCCGACGAGTCCTTGGTCTGAATGTTGATCGAGGACGTGCCGGTTTCGTTGAAGGACAGCTTCAGCGAGTCGCCGTTGAGCAGGTTAACACCATTGTAGCCCGAGTCGGACGCGGTGGTGTTGATCTGCGACAGCAAGCTGTTGAACTGGTTCAACAAGCTCTGGCGGGTGCTGCTGATGGTACCGCCCGAACCCTTGGCCAGCGTGGTGGTCGCGGACGAGGCGCCGGTCAGGTTGGTGCCGTCAAAACCGGTCACGGCGACCGTATCGGTCGTCGACAGGTTGTTGAAGGTCAGGCCGGTGACGGTGCCGCTGGCGTTCTTGTTCAACGTCGCCGAGACCTTGCCGGTCAACTGCGAGTTATTGTTGATCGAGTCGGCCAGTTCGGTCAGCGTCAACGCGTGATCGGTGGCAACGGCGCCATCGGTCGAGGTGGAGCTGGCGGCCAGGCCGAGGTCGGTCTGGATCGCGGCCGAGGCGGTAACCGTCTGGGCCTTACCGGTCGAGTTGGTGAACACGACCTTGCCGTCGCCGTTGAGCGAGGCGCTCACCGTCGAACCAGCAGCGGTCAACTGCGTGTTGATCGCCGTGACCTTGGCGGCAGTCGTGATGTCGCCGGTGCCGAAGGTCACCGTCTGCGGACCGGAGCCGCTGCCGTCGTCGACGGTCAGGGTGGCGCCAGTCGCGTCCGTGCCGACCGGCGCGCCGGTGCCGGTGACAGTGCTGACGGTCGCGTTGGTGTGGGTCTGGGTCGAAACCGAGACGGTCACGCCGTTGCCGATGTTGAAGGTCAGCGCGTTGTTGGCCTGGGTCGAGGTGTTGGCGCCGGAGTCGGTGCCGGTCACCGAGGCGGTGCCAGGCGTAGCGGCGTTGGTGCCGGCGCTGGCGTCGGACCGGGCCTGGGCGACGGTCGCCTGCAGCTGCTGCACCAGACCGGTGATGGCGGTCAAACCGTTGTTGGCGGTCTGGATGGTCTGAATGCCGTTCGACATGTTGTCGAGCAGGCCGCTGAGGTCGCTGGCGCGCGCGCTGAGCGACGACGAGGTGAAGAAGTTCAACGGATTGTCGAGGGCCGAGTTGACCTTCTTACCGGTGGCGAGGCGGTTCTGAGTGGTGGCCATCAGCGAGGCGGTGTTCTGCAACGAGAGCAAGTTCGAACGAACGCCAGCCGAAAGAGTGATACCCGCAGTCATTTTAAAAACCTTTCTGGTTTTTGCCGTTTGGCATGTAATGGCTCACCGACCGATATGATCGGCGTTGGCCGGCGGCGAAGCTCGCATAGGGGATGTAACGGAACGTCAAGAAGTATAGTTAATGAAAACCTTCGTTCTGGATTGGTCGGCCGATCGCTGAGGCTGTGTTGCGCGCGTACGCGTTGTGGTCGCTTCGCATTGCTGCCGCCGATTGGATGAGACCGTGGCTGTTGCGATGATTTACAGCCTCTAGCGCGGCTTTTTTGTCTGGTGAGTGACGTTTACGTGCTGAATGATTGAAGTCGGCATTGTACGGCGGTGCGCTTTGAGATGCTGATGTGAGTTTGCGCGTTGAAAAATAATTTTTCGGCGGATCGCTTTGCCTGCCGATGTCGTTAATAGAGCGTTTGCGGACTCGGTTGGATTGTACGCTTAGAAAGCAAAACGGCGGGGCTTGCGCCCCGCCGTTTGTTTTAGTCGGGTTGTCGCGCTTACTGGAAAAGCTGCAACACGGCCTGGTCGGCCTGCGAGGACAGCGACAGCGCCGTCGTCGACAGTGACTGGCGGGTCTGCAACGCGAGCAGGTTGGCGCCTTCCTGGTTGGCATCGGCCAGCACCAGATTGTCGGCGCCGGTCTGCAGCGAGTTGATCATCGAGTTCGTGAAATCCTTGCGGGTCTGCACGACCGACAGCGACGAGCCGAGCGCCGAAGCCTGGGTGCGAAGCGAAGTCAGCGAGTCGCTCAGCGTCGAACTCAGGTTGTCGAGCGTGGTGTTGTTGCCGAAGTCGGCGGCGGTCTGCGACGTGATGCCGAGGTTGGTGGCATTAATGGCGATGCTGTTGCCATTGGCGTCACGGGTCTGGATGTCGACCGAGCTGCTGCCCGATTCATTAAAGGAGAGTTTCAGGGAGTCGCCGTTGAGCAGATTGATACCATTGTAGCCCGAATCGGCGGCCGTGGTGTTGATCTGGGTCAGCAGGCTGTTGAACTGGTTCAACAGGCTCTGCCGGACGTTGCTGATGGTGCCGCCGGTGCCTTTGTTGATCGTCGTGGTGTCGGCGGCCGCACCGGTCAGGTTCGTGCCGTCAAAACCGGTCACCGAGACATTGGTCGTCGTCGACAGGTTGTTGAAGGTCAGGCCGGTGACGGTGCCGCTGGCGTTCTTGTTCAGCGTGGCCGAGACTTTGCCGGCCAATTGCGTGTTGTTATTGATCGAGTCGGCCAGTTCGGTCAGCGTCAGGGCGTGGTCGGTGGCAACCGCGCCGTCGGTCGAGGTCGCGGTAGCGGCCAGGCCCAAGTCGGTCTGGATCGCGGCCGAAGCGGTCACTGTCTCCGCCTTACCGGTCGAGTTGGTGAACACCACCTTGCCGGCGCTGTCGAGCGAGGCGCTCACCGTCGAGCCGGCGGCCGTCAACTGCGTGTTGATCGCCGTAATTTTGGCGGCAGTGGTGATGTCGCCGGTGGCAAAGGTCACCGTCTGCGGACCGGAACCGCTGCCGTCGTCGACGGTCAGAGTGGCGCCAGTCGCGTCCGTACCGACCGGCGCGCCGGTACCGGTGACGGTGCTGACGGTTGCGTTGGTGTGGGTCTGGGTTGCAACCGAGACGGTCACGCCGCTACCGATGTTAAAGGTCAGAGCGTTATTCGTCTGCGTCGAGGTATTGGCGCCGGCGTCCGTACCGGACACCGCGGCAGTGCCGGGCGTGGCCGAAACGGTGCCTGCGCTGGCGTCGGACCGGGCCTGGGCGACCGTCGCCTGCAATTGCTGGATCAGACCGGTGATGGCGGTCAAACCGTTGTTGGCGGTCTGGATGGTCTGAATGCCGTTCGACATGTTGTCGAGTAGGCCGCTGAGATCGCTGGCGCGTGCGCTGAGTGACGACGAGGTGAAGAAGTTCAGCGGATTGTCGAGGGCCGAGTTGACCTTCTTACCGGTAGCGAGGCGGTTCTGAGTGGTCGCCATCAGCGAGGCGGTGTTCTGCAGCGAGAGCAGGTTCGAACGAACGCCGGCCGAGAGTGTGATACCCGATGTCATGTGTTAACCTCTTGGATTTGATACAACTGAATTTGAGCGGGCCGTGAGCAGCGAATTTCAGCGCAGGCATCGCGCGAAACATCGCCTGCGGCGCGACTGTCGTTTATGGTTAACCGAAGCTTATGGTTAACTGGTTAATGTCGAGCTAAGGACAATCGCCAATTAAGCTCGCAAAAATTGCGTGCTTTTTTAACCTTTGGCTAATCGGTGGCATGTCCTCACCCTCCGGTTCGGTTTCGTTTGTCGGGGTTAGAGTTCGCGGCTGATCGCCAGAGGCTGACTGGCCCTGGCGCCGGGCGTATTGGCGCGGCCGCTTGCGCCATAGGTCGAGGGGGCCTGCTTGCGCGCCAACTCACCGGACACACCGCGGATGATGCCTTCGGATACAGCGTGTGCCGTCGCCAGGACGGTCAGGTTGGTTTGTAACATGGCGCGAAAGGTCGTGTGCCGGTCACGCAACCGGTCGAATGCGTCCGGCATGTTCTGGACGACGAGGTCCTTGGCCACCTTCAGCCGTTCGGTCTGGATCGCGTAGGCGCGGGCCAGTGCGACTTTGCTTTCGTCGAGTTCGACGGCGCGGCTGAGGTGGCCGGCGCGCACCCGCGCGGTTTCTTCTTCGACGGTAATAACCAGCCGATCCATGATCGCATTGAGATTAGCGATCGCGCGTTCGGCTTCGGCTGCGGTGCTGATCGGCGCGAGCGCGGGCGCCGGCGAAGGGGCTGATTGGTTCACTGGCGGACTTCCTGTTGGCGAAGCAACGTTCCATAGACGGCGTCGGCGATGCCGATGCCGCCGGCTTTGGCGAAGGATTTGGAATATTCGTCGGTCAGGAAGGAGCGCCAGACTCCGACGGCGCCGTTGCCGCCGAACGGGCCTTCGCCTTTCAGGCCGGTGAACATCTGCTCGAACATCGATTTCAGAAAGACCGCTTCAAAGTCTTGCGCCGCGGCCTTGGCCTTGGCCTTGGTGGCTTCGGAGAACTTGCTGTCGTCGACCTTCAGCAGGTTGGTGCCGGTATTTTCCTTGGCCTTGGCCAGAGCCTTGTTCATGGCGTTGGCGCGCAGCAGATCGGCGGCGTTGGCGCCGGGCGTCGACAGCGGTGACTGGAACATGGTGTTCGCCATCGTGGCGGTCATGGCGGAGGCGAAGCTGGCGGTCATTACATCACCTCGATATCGGCCTGGATCGCGCCGGCGGCCTTGATGGCCTGGAGGATCGCGATCAGGTCGCGCGGGCCGATGCCGAGCGCGTTGAGACCGTCGACCAGTTGCTGCAACGACACGCCGTCATGAACCAGAGCGAGCTTCTTGCCTTCTTCGGAGACGCCGATCCGGGTGCGCGGCACCGTCACGGTGGTGCCGCCACGCGATAGCGGGTTGGGCTGGCTTACTTGCGGGGTTTCGGTGATCGTGACGGTGAGGTTGCCCTGCGCGACCGCCACCATCGATACCCGAACGTCGCGGCCCATGACGATGATGCCGGAGCGCTCGTCGATCACGATCTTGGCCGACTGGTCGGGATCGACCTGAAGCTGTTCGATTTCGGTCAGCAGCGAGATCACGTTGCCGCGGTATTGCTGCGGGACCGTGATGCCGACGGTGCCGGGGTCGAGCGATTCAGCGGTCGGCACGCCAATGTAATCGTTGATCGCCGCGGCGATGCGCTTGGCTGTGGTGAAGTCGGGATTGCGCAGCGCCATTCGCAATTGGCTCTGGCGATTGAGATTGAACTCGATTTCGCGCTCGACCAGCGCGCCATTGGCGATGCGCCCAACCGTCGGAACGCCGCGCACGATCTTGGCGGCTGCGCCTTCGGCCTGAAAGCCGCCGATCGCCACCGAACCCTGGCCGACCGCGTAGACATTGCCGTCGGCGCCGAGCAGCGGCGTGACCAGCAGCATACCGCCCTGCAGGCTCTTGGCGTCGCCGAGCGACGACACGGTGATGTCGATGCGGGTGCCCTGGGTCGCGAAGGCGGGCAGGTTGGCGGTCACCATCACGGCGGCGACGTTGCCGGTGCGCAGGGTCTGGCCGCGGACATTGACGCCCAACCGTTCCAGCATCGCTTGCAGCGATTGCTTGGTGAACGGGATGTTGTTCAGCGTATCGCCAGTGCCGTTGAGGCCGACGACCAGGCCGTAGCCGATCAACTGGTTCTGCCGCACGCCCTCGATATTGGCGAGGTCCTTGATGCGCGACGTCGCTCCGGCCGGCGCCACGGGCGCCAGCAGGGCAAACGAAATGGTACATGCCGCCACAAGGGCGGTGAGGCACGTCCGCGTCATCACTGCTCCCCAATGTGACGGTTGACTGCGGATGGCTTTGCGAATGCCGTGCCAAATCGGGAAATCTGATTAAGTGTTTGAAATTATTGCGAAATAATATTCGGCATCGGGTCCGGAGGATGCCGCCAGGGCGGCAGCAAAGGCCCAGTCGGGCATATTTTGCCGGGCCGTTTACGCAAGCTTAACCATAAATCGGCAGGCTGATCGCAATTAGACGCCCGGAATCCGACAATGGATTGCGGTCTTCGCCAAGGTCACAGGCCTCATGCGCATTACTGGTCCAAACGGAACGGCGCTTTCGACCAAGTCCGGCTCGGCACGCCGGACCGCGGCGGGCGGCTTTTCGCTCAATGAGACGGAAACCCCACGCAGCACCGCCGGGGCCGGGCCGATGCGTTCGGTGGCCAGTCTCGATGGACTGTTGGCCCTGCAGGGCGTGGAAACGCCGACCGAACGCAAGAAGCGGGCGGTGGTCCGGGGCCGCAAGGCGCTCGACGTGCTCGACGACCTTAAACTCGGCCTGCTCGATGGCAGCCTCGACAGCGCGACCATCGACCGGCTCAAACTGGCGTCCGAAGGGCTGGCCGAGGACACCGGCGACGCCGGTCTGGACGATGTCCTGAGCGCCATCGACCTGCGGGTGGCGGTCGAACTGGCCAAAGCCGGCCGCCGTTAGCCGAAAGACTCGGCCGATCCGGCTAAATAAGGCTGTGGGCCGGGCTCCCCGCCATTAACCGAAGTCATTGAACTTTCGCACAAATCGGGCAAAGCGCATATCCTTACTAGGATATTGTCGCCCGCGTGGCGCGCGTATATAAGCTCGCCGCAACGGGAGGGGACTTCTCGGTCCATATAAGAAAAAGACAAGGAGTCAGTGGGATGTTGGCCAAAGTGAAGCCTTATCGGCCGTCCGATAAGGAGCCTTTTATGAATGAGCGCCAGCGGGACTATTTCCGCGCGAAACTGCTTGCCTGGCGTGACGATATTCTCAAGGAAGCCAAGGAAACCCTCCAGCACTTGCAGGAGGAGAACCAGAATCACCCGGATCTGGCCGACCGCGCCTCCTCGGAGACCGACCGTTCGATCGAGCTGCGGGCCCGTGACCGGCAACGCAAGCTGATCTCCAAGATCGACGAGGCGCTGGCGCGCATCGACGACGGTACCTACGGCTATTGCGAGGAAACCGGCGAGCCGATCTCGTTGCGCCGTCTGGAAGCCCGCCCGATCGCGACCTTGTCGGTGGAAGCCCAGGAACGCCACGAGCGCCGGGAAAAGGTTTACCGCGACGACTGAGCCGTCCCACGGCGCAGGATGGCAAGGACGACGACGCCGATCGCGTCCGTCGATAACGTCGAATGCCCGGCAGGCTTGCCGGGCATTTTTGTGTCGCGTCGTTGCTCTCCGGCTCAGCCGGCGCTAGCGGCAGTAATGCCGCCGCCCGTCATAGCCCATGTAGGTGCCGGTGCGCGGGTCGAACGACCGGTAACGCGAGAAGCAATAGGACAGCCAGCTGCGCGAGCCGCCGTAATAGCGCGGGCCGTAGACCGGACCGTAGAAGCCCGGCGGGTAATAGACCGGCGGACCGTAATAGGCGGGCGGGCCGCCGTAATAATAAGGCGACGCGCCGAGGAGGCCGCCGAACAGCAGGCCGGCGGCGACACCGGCCGCGACGCCGCCGCCCCGCCGGCCGCGCCAGCGGACTTCGGTGACGCTATCGGCGGTGGCGGATTTCAAAGCCACCGTCGCCGAGGGGACCGGCGCCGCGAATGTCGGGACGGTGCTGGCGGTCAGAATGGCGACGATGCCGAAGGCCGCGGCCCAAGTGGCAAGCGAAGAGATCCGTGAAGATGCGCGCATGGAAGACTCCTCCTGTTTTTTGCAAGAGTCGGTTGTCGGAGACCGCGCGGCATTGATCCCGATCAATACCGGGCGACCGTTCCATGGTCATTCCGGACGACGCGATAGCGGCAATTCGGATTCCGGAGGCGCATGAGAACTGGGCTGGATTCCGGATCGCCGCTATCGCGTCGTCCGGAATGACGACGAGGATCATGCGCTCCGTCGTGCGGACATGCGTCATCGCCCGTGTTGTTTGCGGCCCCGGGCGAGCCGTCGCTTGAGAAGGTCTTCCGTCTTCGCCCCTTAAGAACGAGGGCGCGCGGAACGCCGGGGTCCCAACGACCCCGCAGCCCTGTGTACGAAAGTAAACGAAGTACACAGGCAGTAGTCACCACGAAACCGCCGGTTCCCCGGCATTCCGCGCGCGGTGTTTGTAGGTTTGCTCCGCATCGCCCCCGGTGGTCCCAACATTTCAGGCCCCCTTCGTTACCGAAGGCGAACCTAACCACCGCTGCGGGGCCTCGATGAACGTGGCGGGGAACTCCCTCGCCCTGGCGTTTCCCGAACCCTGGTATCGAGTTCGTTCAACGGCAAGACTTCAGCCCCTTGGCGCACGTTCATGTCCGCCCCAGTGACCGCCTGATGGGCGGCCGGGACGATGCGGCTTGGACCG
>WGNB01000068.1 GCA_016124795.1 Rhodopseudomonas sp.
GGGCCGACGTGTTCGACTATATCGAACGCTTCTACAACCCAAAACGGCGCCACTCCACCATCGGATATGTGAGCCCAATGGACTTTGAGATGAAGGCAGGATTAGCTTAACCGGGTGTCATCCGAACCGGGTGCAGGCCATGGTTCCAGAGCTAAAAGGGTCTCTAGTAAAATCTCTTTCCAAGGAAGGGTAATTTCCTCGACGTCGTTCTCTTCCTCTTCTTCGTTATTATTTGCAGCCAGAGCTGCGGCGGCGCGGTCTGCTCTATTTTGTTGTTGGACCTGGTATTTTATCTCGCGAATTTCCTGATCCGACATTTCATAGCCTGCCGGAGTGAGGTGCCAGACACCACGTTCTGAATTCTCTAAAGCGCCACCTTTTTTCAAATAGGTGCGTGCCCATGCGAGTCGATAGCTAAACTCTGTTCGCGGGCCGTCACCGTGCAATTGCGCTCGTTGCTCGTCCGATAGATTCGCTGCGGTTGAGACGGCTTCTTCGAGCTCGTCGATAGTCGCGGAGCCACCTCGGGCCCGTAGCGAATGAATTAGGGGAATGAAAAAAGTGTCAAACGACGGAAATCGCATTTTTTCCTGAGCGTTCTGTGTGGCTAAAGAGCTCGGCGTCCCGCCGGGCGTTTGGGGGCGATAAGTAATATCCGGCCTTTTAAAAATGGCTCGTTGCTTTGGCTGTGGTTCTGAACATAACCCTGATTGGGACTCGCGTAAATGTATTCACCCGTACTATTTTCAATGCGGCACTATTCGTGAATGGCCGGGACAAGCCCGGCCATGCCGGACGCGGGTCAGAGGACGTCGTCCCTCGAGGCTCGTTGCGCTCGCACCTCAGGATGACATGGCTTGACCTTCGCCTTATCCGGCCTTGCCATCCAACTGATCAGCGGCATCGCCGGCAGCATCCAGCCGAGCCCGGCAATGATATTGAATAAGGGTGGCGACCCAGCCATTGATCTCGGTGAGCGCCGATTGCGCCAGCGCCATTGGCGGCAGCGCCCAGAAGCAGACCTGTACGATCATCAGGATCGAACCGACAAATTTACCGGTCCGGAGCGGTATGGGTCAGGGTCGTTATTGGTAAACCTAGCCTGTGTGGCCACCGTCGTTCAGGCGACCCGGCGCGGGATCGTGGCGATGACGTTCTTGAACTGCTGCGCGATCAGCTTGAAGCCGTCGGCGTTGCCGTGCATTTCGTCGGTCCACAGGGCGCGGTTCGGTCCGGCATAGGTGTCGGCGGTGCCGATCGTTCCGAACAATTCGATGAGATGAACATTGCCTTGCGATTCCGGCAGGGCGGCGACGCGGCGCAGCCGGTCGCGATAGAGGCCGAGCATGTAATTAATGATGTCGCGCCACAGGGTCGGCCCGGGAATATGACGGCTGTTCTGCATCGGGCCGCCGAGCCATTGGCCGCCGTCGCGCGACGGGCGCGGGTCGGGATAGTCGTAAGTGTGGATGATGACGTGACATCCGGCGGCGATGAGCCGCTGGGTATATTGGCGGAAGTTATATTCGACGTAATTCAGCGTCAGGTCGAAGTCGCTGGTGACGTAATCCTGAGGCGGCTTTCCATCCCGAAAGTTGGTCAGGAACTGCGCGAGATTGCCGACGACGTCATTGCCCGACACGCTGAGGATGACGATCTCCGGATGTTCGATGGCCACCGTCTTGAACAGGCCCTTAGGCGTGCCGTCAGCGTATGTTTCGTTTTCATCGTTGATGACATCGGCCCAGGTGTCGCCGGCACGGGCGAGACTGAGCAGCGCATAATCGTCGCCGATCCACTCGCCGTTGTCCTTGTTGCACGGATATTCGAGCCATGAATCGCCTTCGCCGACGATGCGCGGGCCTTTATAGGCCGGGTCGGCGATCTTCTTCAGATAGCGGCGACGTTTAGCCGGCCGCTTCCATTCCAGGATGTCGGGAATGCTGAGGAAACTTTGCGCTTCGAGGATGCGGTCGTCGGGCGGCGTGCCGCGCGGCACGAGCATCAGCCGGCCGTTCGGCGCCCGGCGCGGTTCGACCATTGCGGCGATGTCACGTTCGGTTTTGCGTATTTCCTGTTCGTCGCGATCGGTGTCGTCGCGGGTCAGGGCGCTGATCCCGATATTGCTGCGCGCCTTCGCAATCAGCGCGTTGACCTCGCGTTCAATTTCCAGCTTGCGTGCAATGTCCACCATGGTGGTCCCCCGCAATTGCAGCCAGGAAAGAATGCAACCACGGTATCGGCGGACGATGGCGACGGCAAGCGGGATTTGGCGGCGGGCGGGCCGGCGCTAAGGTCAGGCCTTGGCCTTATCTGGCCTCGCCATCCATGCGATCAGCGGCATCGCCGGCAGCACCCAGCCGAGCCCGGCGACGATATAGAACAGCGCCGCGACCCAGCCATTGATGTCGGTGAGCGCCGATTGCGCCAGCGCCATCGTCAGCAGCGCCCAGAAGCAGACCAGCACGATCAGCAGGATCGAGCCGATGAATTTTCGCAGACGGGAGGGCATGGGGCAGGGTCCTTACGAAATAGTCTGCCGGTTGAAACCGGCACAAGAATACGTGGCGAACAGGGCATGATCCCGCCCGCGTGCGGGGGAAGGGAGCAGGCCGAATATGCCGCACCGAATTGAGCGACGGCGCGGGGCGCGGCGATTTGCGTTTTCGTGTCCCCTGACTATATGGTCCGCGCACCCTGCCGCAAGCATCGAATGGGCTCGCATTTCATGGCCGAATTTTCGTCTCCGTCCGCCCCGAAGGCGCAAGGGCGCCATCAAGGGCGCCCTGGCGCCGTCCGCGTCTGGCTGCTTTGTGTCGCGGCAATGATCTTCCTGACGCTGGTAATCGGCGGCGCGACCCGGCTGACGGAATCGGGGCTGTCGATCACTGAATGGAAGCCGGTGACCGGCGTGCTGCCGCCGCTGTCGCAGGCCGACTGGCAGGGTGAATTCGACAAATATAAGGCGATCCCGCAATACCAGGAACTCAACCGGGGCATGTCGCTCGGCCAGTTCAAGGTGATCTATTTCTGGGAATGGACGCACCGGCTGCTGGCGCGCACCACCGGTTTCGTCTTCCTGCTGCCATTCGTGTTCCTGCTGTGGCGCGGCTGGGTGCCGCAACGCCTGAAGGCGCGGCTGTGGATCATCTTCGGTGGCGGCGCGGCGCTCGGCGCGGTCGGCTGGTGGATGGTGTCGTCGGGGCTGGCCGGTTCCAAGCTGGTCAGCGTATCGCAATATCGATTGGCTTTTCACCTGACGCTGGCGAGCGCGATCTATGCCGCCGTGCTGTGGACCGCGCAGGGGTTGGTGGCGCGGACGACGGAAGCTGTGCCCGGCCGGCTGCGCTATGGCGCACTGGCGATTGCCGGCCTGGTGCTGTTGCAGATCTATCTTGGCGCGCTGGTCGCCGGCCTCGACGCCGGCCTCGTCTATAACACCTGGCCGCTGATCGACGGTCACCTGGTGCCGGATGCGGCAAAGCTTCTTTACATCACGCCGGCGTGGCGCAACTTCTTCGAACATCGGCTGACCGTGCAGTTCGACCATCGTATGGTCGCCTATACGATCTGGCTGATCACGGTGTTGCATGCCGCCGATGCCTGGCGTTCGCGCCAGGCGGCCGGCTCGGCGATCGTGTTGGCGTTGCTGGTGACGGCGCAGGCCGCGCTCGGCATCTTCACGCTGTTGCACGCCGCGCCGATCGCACTGGCGCTGCCGCATCAATTGCTGGCGGTCGTGGTGCTGACCGCCGCGATCGTTCACGCCCAGAAGCTGGCGCGGCCGGCCGTCGTCGCCGCCGCGCCGCGGCTGGTCGAACAGGGCGCCTGAGGTTACTTCAGGCCCTGTTCGAGATCGGCGATGATGTCGGCGACATCCTCGATGCCGATCGACAGCCGCACCACGTCCGGGCCGGCGCCGGCCTTGGTCTTCTGCTCGTCGGACAGCTGCTTGTGCGTGGTCGAGGCCGGATGGATGATCAGCGACTTGGTGTCGCCGATATTGGCCAGATGCGAGAACAGCTTGACGTTGGAGACGAGCTTGACGCCGGCGTCGTAGCCGCCCTTCAGGCCGACCGTCATCACCGCGCCGCAGCCCTTCGGCACGTATTTCTGCGCCAGCGCGTGATATTTGTCGGACGCCAGACCCGGATAGGACACCCAGGCGACTTCCGGGCGCTGGCTGAGCCATTGCGCGACGGCGAGCGCGTTTTCGGAATGGCGCTGCATCCGCAGCGGCAGCGTTTCGATGCCGGTCGCGATCAGGAAGGCGTTGAACGGCGATAGCGCCGGTCCGAGATCGCGCAGACCGAGCACGCGGCAGGCGATGGCGAAGGCGAAATTGCCGAAGGTCTCATGCAGCACGATGCCGGAATATTCCGGGCGCGGTTCGCACAGCATCGGATATTTCCGGTCGCGCGACCAGTTGAAGGTGCCGGCATCGACGATGATGCCGCCGATCGAGTTGCCGTGACCGCCGAGAAACTTGGTGAGCGAATGCACCACGACGTCGGCGCCGTAATCGATCGGCTTGCACAAGTAGGGCGTCGCCAGCGTGTTGTCGACGACCAGCGGCACACCGGCCTTGCGCGCGACCTGAGCGATGGCTTCGATATCGGTGACGATGCCGCCGGGGTTGGCGATCGACTCGATGAAGATCGCCTTGGTCTTCGGCGTCACCGCGCGCTCGAACGAACCGATATCGTCCGGGTCGGCCCAGACCACGTTCCAGCCGAAGCTCTTGAATGAGTGGTTGAACTGGTTGATCGAGCCGCCATAGAGCTTGGTCGAGGCGATGAACTCGTCGCCCGGCGTCAGCATCGCGTGCATCACCAGCACTTGCGCGGCGTGGCCTGACGCCACCGCCAGCGCCGCGGTGCCGCCCTCGAGCGCGGCGACCCGTTCCTCCAGCACCGCGCAGGTCGGATTGCCGATGCGGGTATAGATGTTGCCGAAGGCTTGCAGCCCGAACAGCGAGGCGGCGTGCTCGACGTCGTCGAAGACATAGGATGCCGTCTGATAGATCGGCGTGGCGCGCGCGCCGGTCGCCGGGTCGGGTTTGGCGCCGGCGTGAATCGCCAAGGTGTTGAAGCCGGGGGTGCGTTCGACGTCGGCCATGATGTTTCCTCGCTTGTGCGGTTGGCGCTTGGTTGGGCCGGATTAAACGGGGCCAGTGGGCAGGCCGTCAAGGCGGCGTCGCTGCCGGCGCGCAAAAAGCGGGGCGTCTGCTGTCAAACCGTCTGAAAAGAGAAAATCCGGCGCGTTGCCGCAGGTGGGCCTAGCCGTCGCCTTCTTTGCCTTTGTCGTTACCATTCCCGCTGCCCAGGCCCATGCGCTGAACGCCGCCGGGCAGGATCTGCGCGCGCTTCGACGACAGCGTGCGCGAGTTGACGCCGATCCAGGAAATCTCCGACGACAGACGGCCATATTCGATTTTCGGACAGCGGTTCATCACCACCTTGATGCCGGCGGCTTCGGCGAGCGCGGCGGCTTCGTTATTGCGGATGCCGAGCTGCATCCAGATCACCATTGGCAAAGGCTTAAGCGCCAGCGCCTCCTCGACCACCGGCATCACGTGCTCCGGCGCGCGGAAGATATCGACCATGTCGATCGGTTCGGGAATGTCGGCCAGATGTGCGTAGACCTTCTGGCCGAGCACTTCCTTGCCGGCGTGGCCCGGATTGACCGGGATGACGCGGGTGCCGCGCTCGAGAAAATACTTGAAGACGAAATAGCTCGGCCGCGAGGTGTTCGGCGAGAAGCCGACCATGGCGATGGTCTTCACGGTATTGAGAATGCCGCGGATGTAATTGTCGGGGTAGGAGTCGTGGTTCAACTTGATCACCCATTCGCCATTCCGGGCGCGAGCTTAGCGAGCGAACCCGGAATCCAGAAACCTATTCGGAGTATCGTTCTGGATTCCGGGTTTGCGCCTCCGGCGCACCCCGGAATGACCGATGAACTAACTCGCGCCCGTCTTTGTTGCCAGCGCCGCCCGCAAACGGGCATTCTCCGCTTCGAGTTCGGCGATCCTCGTTTGAACCCGCGCCATCGCTTCGGCGATGTCGGCCTCGGTGAAACGGGTGACGATGTGCTGCTGGCAGTTCACGTCCCAGGCGTCGATGTTGAACAGGATAGCGCGTTCGGGCTTGGCCTTGTAGCCGGCGTCGAACAGCCTTTCGATCAGCGCCGGATCGTCCTCGACCACGCGGGCGTGGCCCCAGATCTTGATGCGTTGCTGGCGCGCCGGATCGAGCAGGAACAGGAAGGCGCGATCGTTCTCGCTCAGGTTCGCCAGCGTGATGTACTGCCGGTTGCCGCGATAATCGGCAAAGCCGAGAGTATGCGCGTCGACGACCTTGATGAAGCCCTTCGGTCCGCCGCGATGCTGGATATACGGCGCTCCCAGCGCATTGGCGGTACCGAGAAACGCCGTGTCCTGTTCGGCGATGAAACTCGCCAGCTCAGGCGTCACCATATCGGGAAAGCCTTCCGCGATGCGCCGCGCATAGGCTTTCATCGAACCGCGCGCGGCCATCTCGCGTTGGGCGGCCGGGGTGAAGACGAGGGTGGCGTTGTTCATGGCCGGTCCTGTCACTGAAGCCGACGCGGCGCTGTTCACACCGCGTGGCTCACATCGCCCTGTTCACGCGGCCTTGCTGAAATCCGCCAGCACCGATTTCTCGAAATCCAGCAGCTTCTGCACGCTCGGCCGGGTCTTCATGCGCTCGAAATGTGCCATGCAGTTGGCGAATTTTGACAGATCGAGATCGAACGACGCGGCGCGGCGGAAGCACCAGAAGAACAGCGCATCCGGCGCGGTGAAATGATCGAAGAAATAATCGCGGCCGGCGAGCATGGTGTCGGCGAGCGCGAAGTTCTCGAACAGATGTTCGGTCGCGCTCTTGCGGATGCCGTCGGCGGCTTCCGGCAGCGGACAGACGGCGGCCGGCGAATTGAGCCGGCTCAGGAACGGGTGGATGCCCGCCGAACACCACGACAATAGCGACATCGCCTGCAATTCCTGCCAGGGGTCGGCCGGCAACAGTCTGGCGTGCGGAAAGGTTCGCGCGATCCAGAATTGAATGGCGATGTTTTCGCTCAGTGTCTGGCTGTCGACCACCAGCAGCGGCACTTTGTGCTTGGGGTTGAGCTTCATGTAATCGGGCGACTTGTGCTGGCCCTTTTTCATGTTGATGGCTTCGACCTTGAAGTCGGCGCCGGCCTCGGTCAGCGTGATATAGGGCGCCAGCGAACAGGCGATCGGCGCGTAATAAAGGGTGATGTCCAAGGTCGTCTCCGGCGGGTGGGTGAAGGCTGGCGTGACAGAAGAAAGCCGGACTTACCGGTCCTGCCACTTCGGTTCGCGTTTATCGATAAAGGCGCAGATGCCTTCCTCGGCATCGCGCGCCATCATGTTCTCGGTCATCACGCCGGAGGCATAGGCATAGGCCTCCGCCAGCCCCATTTCGGCCTGACGGTAGAAAGCCTGTTTGCCGACCTTCAACGTATAAGCCGACTTCGCCGCGATCTGCTTGGCCAAAGCCACGGCGGCTTTCAGTTCGTCACCGGCCGGCACGACACGGTTGACGAGACCGATCTCGGCGGCGCGCGCGGCCGGCACCATTTCGCCGGTGAGCAGCATTTCCATGGCGTGCTTGCGCGATACGTTGCGCGACAGCGCCACCATCGGCGTCGAGCAGAACAGGCCGATATCGACGCCGGGCGTGGCGAACTTGGCGGCCGCGGCCGCGATCGCCAGGTCGCAGCTTGCGACCAGCTGGCAGCCGGCAGCGGTGGCGACGCCCTGCACGGCGGCGATGACCGGTTGCGGCAGATTGACGATCTTCTGCATCATTTCGCTACAGGTCAGCATGGTGGTGCGGAAGAATTCGCGGCCGCCATCGGCGTCGCCGCGCTGCGCGGTCAGCTCTTTCAGATCGTGGCCGGCGCAGAAGGCCGGTCCGTTGGCCGCGATCACCGCGGCGCGCACGTCCTTGTCGGCGGCGATGTCGTCGAGCGCCTGCGCCAGCGCGGCGAGCAAGTCCATCGACAGGCTGTTGCGCGCGTTCGGACGGTTTAGTGTCAGGATGGCGACGGGGCCGTCGGTCTCGCGCAACAGGATGGTGGCGGCGGGGTCGATGGCGCGAGCGGTCTGGCTGGTCATGGCCGCAAACTTAATCCGATGCCGGTGACAAGCAAGGCCGCGCCGTTGCACGCGGACGATTGACGGAGGGGCCGGCCGCTTGGTTTATGACAGCCACGCCGGATCAGCCGGCGACCGGACAGGGAGTGGGCGACCATGAGCAAGGCCAAACCGGCGCCAGCGCTTTCGGCCGCGGAGATTTCCGAGATCCTGGCGGTTGAGTTTCCGCAGGCTTTTTACGACGGCAGCGGCCTGACCATCGAGCGGGTCGATTATGGCGACGTCCGCATCCGCAAGGCGTTCCACGAAGACCATCTGCGGCCGGGCGGCACGATTTCCGGCCCGACCATGATGGAACTGGCCGATTTCGCGATGTATGTCGCGGTGTTTTCGGCGGTCGGCGCGCAGGCTTTGGCGGTGACCACCAATTTGAACATCAATTTCCTGCGCAAGCCGGCGCAAGCCGACCTGATCGCGGAAGCCCGGCTGATGAAAGTCGGCAAACGGCTGGCGGTCGGCGAGGTGAGTCTCTATTCCGATGGCGAAGACGAGCCGGTGGCCCATGTCACCTCGACTTATTCGCTGCCTGTGCGGTCTTGATTTTTGCCTGTGTTAAAAGTGGCTTAGAGGGTAGGTACTGAAATACCTTTCGTATAAAGCATTGATATACATAACTTAATTTAAGCGCGCGGACATTGACCGCGACGGGGCGAACGGCTAGAACCCGCCATCTTCGGCACACGGATAAAAGCGTGCCTATCCCCAAGGATTTGTCATGAAGACGACCAAATCGGCGAAGGCCGCCGACATTGAAAAGAAATGGCTGATCGTCGACGCCTCCGGGCTCGTCGTCGGCCGTCTCGCCACGTTGGTCGCGATGCGCCTGCGCGGCAAGCACAAAGCGACTTACACCCCGCATGTCGACGACGGCGACAATGTCATCGTCATCAATGCCGCCAAGGCGGTGTTCACGGGCCGCAAGCGCGACAACAAAGTCTACTACCACCACACCGGCTTCATCGGCGGCATCAAGGAGCGCACCGCGCGCTCGATCTTCGAGGGCAAGTTCCCGGAGCGGATCGTCGAGAAGGCGGTTGAGCGCATGTTGCCGCGCGGTCCGCTGGGCCGTGTCCAGTTCGGAAACCTGCGGGTCTATCCGGGCGCCGAGCATCCGCATGAAGCGCAGAAGCCGGAGCCGCTCGATATTGCCGCGATGAATCGCAAGAACGTGAGGAGTGCCTGATCGTGGCCGAGACCATTCAGTCGATGGAAGGATTGGCGTCCCTCAAGCCGGAAGCTCCGGAAGCGCCGACTTACGTGCAGAAGCTCGACGCCCAGGGCCGCGCCTATGCCACCGGCAAGCGCAAGAACGCGGTTGCCCGCGTCTGGATCAAGCCGGGTTCCGGCAAGGTCACCGTCAACACCCGCACGATCGAAACGTTCTTCGCCCGTCCGGTGCTGCGCATGCTGATCCAGCAGCCGCTGGTCGCCGCCAACCGCGTCACCCAGTACGATGTCGTCTGCACCGTGTCGGGCGGCGGTCTGTCGGGTCAGGCCGGCGCCGTGCGTCATGGCATCTCCAAGGCGCTGACCTATTTCGAACCGGACCTGCGCGGCGTGCTCAAGCGCGGTGGATTCCTCACCCGCGACTCGCGCGTGGTCGAGCGTAAGAAGTACGGCAAGGCCAAGGCCCGCCGTTCGTTCCAGTTCTCGAAGCGCTAAGTCGCGTCTCGACAATCGCGAAAAATGCAGAGGGCGCGCCGCAAGGTGCGCCCTTTTGCTTTGCCGGGGCCGGCTCTTTTGTCGGCGCCGGCGCGGCCGGCAGATTGGCGACAATTGTCGTGCCGCCGTTTACCGCCCGGCAAGGCTAACCGCCGTTGAGTGTTACCGCGGTAAGGAACGCCCAAACAATGTGACTATATCGTCGCCGTGCGCCGACGCGGCGTCAGGGTTGTCATGTTGCTCGATATCCAGACTTTATCCGTTGTGACGGTCTTCGTGACCGTGCTGGTCGGCTGTCTGCTGGTGTTTGCCGGCTGGCAGAACCGCGCCATGCGCGAACCGATCCTCTGGGGCGCGGCCTTCATGGTCGGCGGTCTCGGTCTCGGGTTGGTCTGTCTGCGTGGCGTCGTTCCAGACTGGCTGTCGATCGAAGTCGGCAATAGTTTCGGCCTGACCGCCTATGCCATGCTGTGGGCCGGTGCGCGGCAGTTCGACCGGCGTCCGATACGCCCGGTGCTGCCCACGATGGTGGCGCCGATCGCGATCTGGCTGGTTGCCTGTGCCACGCCGTTCTTTGCCAACGACATCCATTGGCGCGTGGTGTTGTCGTCCGCCTTGATCGGCCTGCTGACGCTGGCCAGCGCCCGGGAAATCTGGCGTGGCCGGGCCGAAGCCTTGATGTCGCGCTGGCCGACGCTATGGGTGCTGTTCGCCTATGCCGCCATGTTGCTGGCACGGATCGTGGCGACGCTGTTGCTGCCGTCGATGCGGGGACCGTCGGTGCTGACCGGCTTGCCTTTCGCGTTGCTGGCCTTCGGCACGCTGGTGTTTACCGTCGTGCTGGCCTTCCTGCTGCTCAACATGACCAAGGAGCGCACCGAGCTGCATCACAAGATCGCGTCGCTGATCGATCCCTTGACCGGCGTCGCCAATCGCCGAGCCTTCATCGATGGGGTCAACCGTCGTCTGGCGCGCCGCGATCTCGCCGACGCGCCAGTAACGGTCCTGCTGTTCGACCTCGATCATTTCAAACGGATCAACGACCGGCTCGGCCACGCCACCGGCGACGTCGTGTTGCAGTTGTTCGCTGCGATCGCGGCCGAAACGCTCGGGCCCGATGCGCTGTTCGGCCGGATCGGCGGTGAGGAATTCGCCGCCATGGCGCCGGTCGGCGATCTCGGCGAGGCTGTCGCTGTGGCCGAGCGGGTGCGGCGGCGTTTTGCAGCCGCCGCCGCGCGTCACGCCGCCGGCACGCTGACGCCGAGTTGCAGCGTCGGCGTTACGCTGGCCTCCGACGCCGAGGTGACGATCGCCGGTCTGCTGGCGGCTGCCGACCAGGCGCTCTATCTGGCCAAGGCGAATGGCCGCAATCGCGTCGAGTGCGGTACGTCGGCGCCCGGCATCGCGCCGTCATCGCCGGACGACAATGACGACGCGGCCGACGACGGTTCGCCGCGGCGCTGGCGCCGGATTTCGGCGGTCGCCTGAACCGCATTTGACGCGACATTTAAATAATCGGTTTCGCAAACAAGTTGCATCGAATGCGGCGGATGCGGACAAAGGTTTCGGCAGGATTCGGCTGTAGTTTTTTTGAAAAGCCGTCGGTTCATCGCCGCCCGCTGGACGGGCCGCGCGGCAAGCCGGAATCTTGATGTTCGACGCTGCGATGATCAATCCCGATCTGCTGGACGTGCCGACGTTGATGTTCGCGGCCGCCTGCATCATCGGCTTTCTCGGCCTGTTCATGGTCGTCAACTGGTTGCAGCAGCGCGAGGTCGGCGCGCTGGCCTGGTGGGGCGCGGCCTATCTGATCGGCGCGGCGGCGATCGGTTTGCGCGGCGCGCCAACGCCGATGGTAGCGATCGCGCCGGTGTGGCCGGAGGCATTGGTCTTTGTTGCCTGCGGCATGGTGTGGAACGGCGTCCGGTTGTTCCACGGCCGCAAGCTGTGGCCGGCGGCGATCTTTGCCGGCGCCGGGCTCTGGCTGGCGGTCGCCTGGCTGCCGGGTTTGGAACCGGGCAGTTACGCCCGCATCATGGCCGGCGTCGTTATCGTCGCCGTTTATTCGCTGTGTATCGCTGGCGAGCTGGTGCGCGAGCGCCGCCGGTCGCTTTATTCGCGCGGCACGGCGATCGCGGTGCCGCTGCTCTACACCGTTACCTTCCTGTTGCCGTTGGCGATGCGGATGCTGTTTCCGGACGTCGTCGCCGAGCGTTGGCTGACGATCATGGCGCTCGAGACCATCATCTATGCGGTCGGCACCGCCTTCATCGTGCTGCTGATGGTCAAGGACCATCACGTCCATTTCTATCGTCAGGCCGCCACCACCGACAGCCTGACCGGGCTGCTCAATCGAGGCGCGTTTCTGGCGGCGGCCAATGCGTTGCAGGCGCGCCAGGGGCCGCGCGGCGAGCCGGTGACGCTGCTGATGTTCGACCTCGACAAGTTCAAGTCGATCAACGACCGGTTCGGTCATGCGATTGGCGACAGCGTGTTGCGGGTCTTTGCCCAGGTGGCGCGCACCAGCATGCGCGCGACCGATATTCTCGGCCGGCTCGGCGGTGAGGAATTCGTCGCCATGGTGCCGGAGCCGATGGAAGGCGCGGTCAATGTCGCCGAGCGGCTGCGCGCTGGCTTCGAAGCCGCCGGCGTCATCGTCGACGGGTTGGCGATCGGCGCGACAGTATCGAGCGGGCTGGCGACGTCGTACCGCGTCGAACCGGATATCGACAGTTTGCTGCTGCGCGCCGACGCCGCGCTTTATCGCGCCAAGAATGACGGTCGGAACCGTTTCGTCTGCGCCGACGAGGAACCGGGCAGCGAACAGGCGCGCGCCAGGGCGCAAGCGTCGAAGGCTGCCGGGCTCAAGCGACGCTGGGTGGCGCGCCGGCCCAAACCCGGCGATGCGCCGGCGGCCGGCTGACGGTCAGGCTACCGGCGTCGGGTCCGGCGCCTGAAACACCTGAGCGATGTCGGCTGCGCTCATCAGGCGATAGCGGCCGGGTTCCAGATCGTCCGGCAGGGTCAAGGCTCCGATCCGGTCGCGGTGCAGGGCGACGACATGGTTGCCGACCGCCGCGAACATGCGCCGCACCATGTGATAACGGCCTTCCGTCACCGTCACATAAGCCCGGGTCGGTGTCGCGACTTCGAGCAGCGCCGGTTCGAGTGGTTTGGTCTCGCCGTCGAGCATCAGCGTGCCGGCGGCGAACAGTTTGCCTTCGTCGCCGCGCAGCGGCCGGTCGAGTGTGACGTCATAACGCTTGGTGACGTTGCTGCGCGGCGAGATGATCTTGTGCAGCAGCGCGCCATCGTCGGTCATCAGCAGCAGGCCGGAGGTGTCCTTGTCGAGCCGGCCGACGGTCGAGATCGCCGGCTCGCGCCGCCGCCAGCGCTCCGGTAACAGGCCATAGACCAGCGGACCCTGCTCCTTATGCGAGCAGGTGACGCCGAGCGGCTTGTTGAGCATCAGGCAGAGACCGGGCGGCGGATCGAGCGCTTCGTCGTCGACGGTCATGCGGTCCGCAAGATCGGCGGTCACCGCGATCTTGGCGTCGCTGTCGTCGACGATCTCGCCGTCGAGCGTGACAAGACCGGCCCAGATCAGTTGCTGGACCTCGCGGCGCGAGCCATAGCCGAGATTGGCGAGCAGGCGGTCGAGACGCAGCGCGGCGGTCTTCACGCTCATTTGCGCGCCTCGAAGATCTTGTAACCGGGCGTCTCGATCACCGGCACGATGTGTTTGAACAGCGGCGTCATCGCCGCCTCATAAGGCAGGTGACGGTTGGCGACCATCAGGCAGGTGCCGCCTTTGCGCAAACTCTCGGCGGCGCGCTGCACGAAGCGCAAGGCCAGACCGCGCTGCTCCTTGCCGGCGTCATGAAACGGCGCGTTCATCACCACGAAGTCGAGATTGGCGAGGCCGGCATGATCGTCGCGCACGTCGCCCCAGACGAAGGCGGCGCGGGCATCGGCGATGTTATGCTGGGCACATTCGACCGCGCGCCGGTCGATGTCGATCAGCGTCAGCTGGGTGACGGCGGGCGAGGTCAGGATCGCGTGCGACAGGAAGCCGAGGCCGCAGCCGAAATCGGCGCCACGGCCGGAAAGCGCCGGCAGGTGTTCGATCAGCAGAACAGTGCCGGGATCGAGCCGGTCCCAACTGAACACGCCGGGCTGGGTCCAGACCTTCAGTTCGTCGGACAGGCGGGGACCGCCCTCGGCGACCGCGTCATCGATCCCGGTCGGCGCCGCCGGGCGGCGCGTGGTGGCGATGCGGTGATGATGCTTCGAGATGTCCTCGACCGCGCAGCCGAAGCCTTCGAGTTCCTTGCGCAGGCGCGTGCCGCCTTTATCCTTTGGCGCCAGCACCCGCAGCACACCGCCGATATGCAACGCGCGCAACGCTAAAGCCAGCGCATAGCGTCGTTCCAGCGTGCCGGGCGGCGCCAGCATGATGAGGGTGGCGAGGCTGCCCGGCGCAATGGTTTCGAGCGAAGCCGCGCCGGGCATCAGCGGTGAGAACTGCACGGCGTCGCGCGGCACGTCGACGAGATCGGCCGGCGGCGTGCCGTAAAGACCTGCCATTGCGGTCATCGCGCCGCGATCCGGCGTGTCGTCGGGCCCGGTGTTCAAATCGTTATTCCGCCATCACGTCGAGCAGCGCTGGTTTGACGCCGAGCTGATCGATCAGCCGGTTCAACTCGCCGCGGGCCTGGGCGTTGCTGCGCTGGTGGCGTTCGGCCAGGATCAATTCGTTCTTCATCGAATGTTCGAGGCCGGTCAATTCGGTGACCCGGATCTTGTAGCCGTGCGCTTCCAGCACCAGCCCACGAATGACATTGGTGACGTGAGCGCCAAATTCGCGGCGCTGGATCGGATGTCGCCAGAGCTGCCGCATCGGGCCATGCTGGCCGTCGAGCAGGCGCGCGACTTCGGCCTGACAGCACGGCACCAGTGCGATCACCTTGGCCTCGTGGCGCAAGGCAAAGCGGATGGCGTCGTCGGTCGCGGTATCGCATGCATGAAGCGCGGTGACCATATCGGCCCGGCCGCCATCGAGGGTCGCCTCGGCGATTGGCGAGGCGATGAAGCTCATGCGGTCAAATCCGGATTGCGCCGCCAGTTCGCGCGAAGCTTCGACCAGCTTGTCGCGGGCTTCGATGCCGACGACGGAGCCGCGTCCGGCCGGTCCGAAGATGAGGTCGTAAAGAATAAAGCCGAGGTAGGATTTGCCGGCGCCGACATCGGCCAGTACCGGATTGCCGTCGTCCTTCAACAAGGTTTCGAGCGCGGGCCGCAACAACTGGGTGAGATGCAGCACCTGGGTCAGCTTGCGCCGCGAGTCGGCATTGAGCGCGCCGTCACGGGTCAGGATGTGCAGCGCCTTCAGGAGCGGCGCGGATTTCTCCGGCGTCCGGCTTGGCCACATCGTGCGCCAGTCATTGGGATCTTTCGTCGCCGGGCTTTTGGCCCCCTGCGCCTTCGCGGTCTTCTGGTTGCCGGTTTTGTGCGGGGCGGGCTGGCTGGTGTTCGGGGTCATCGCGGCTCTCCTGCCGGCTATCTAACGCCTCGGGCCGCCGGTTGGAAGAACCTGGCCCTGTTTTGCCCGGTGACCGCCCCTGTCCGCACGCCTTATTTCATGTCCCGCGCGGTATGGCGACCGAGACGGCGAGGCCACGGCCCGTGCGGCTGTCGGCGGGCGCCAGTGTGATTGAGGCGCCGATCCGGTCGGCGATGGTTTTGACGATGGACAGGCCCAGCCCCGAGCCGGTCTGGACCTGACCGGGGATCCGGTAGAACGGGTCGAATACCCGCGTCATCTCGTCCGGCGGAATGCCCGGGCCATTGTCGGCGACGGTGATGACGACGCGGTCGTGATTCCGGCGCGCCGACAGGTCAACACGTCCGCCCGCCGGTGTATAGCGGATGGCGTTGTCGACGAGATTCTGGACGAGAGACGTCAGGTCGGCTTGCGTGGCCGCCAGCATCAAGTCCGCTTCGTCCCGGTTCGTTTGACCGGTGACGCCGACATCGATTGCTTTTGTCTCCGCCAGCGGCATGAGATTTTCCAGCACGGAGCGAAAGACGTGATGCACCGATAAGGCGTCGGAGCGCGTTTCCGAGGGCATTTGCGCCCGCGCCAGACTGAGCAACTGATCGAGCAGCCCGCGGCCGCGTTCGATACCCTTGCGCAAGGTCGCCAGCCGGTCGCGGGCGACGTCCGACATGTCGGCCTGCGCCAGTCTTTCGGCCTGCAACGACAAGGCTGTCATCGGCGAACGCAGTTCATGAGCGGCATTCGCGACGAAACGCCGTTGGGCGTTCATCGCTTCGGCGACCCGCCCGAGCAGCCGGTTGATGGCGCTGACGAAAGGGCGAATTTCGGCCGGTAGCGGTCGGGCGTCGAACGGATGCAAGGCGTGTTCGCTGCGTCGGTCGATCTCTCCCGCCAGGGTCGTGACCGGCGCGAACATCCGCCGGATGAGGTCGGCGGTCACCAGCAGCAGAACCGGCACCAGCACCAGAAGCGGCATCGTCGTGCGTAAGGCGCTGTCGCGGGCGATTTCGTCGCGGAAGCTAGTTTCCTGCGCAACGGCAATCCGATCGCCGGAGCTGAGTGTCTTAACCAGCACGCGGTACGGCTCGTCGCGGACGACGAAGGTCTGAAGACCATCGCTCAGCGTGGCGGGAAATCCGACTGGGCCGTTGTCCGGGCGTGGCTTGGTGCCGAAGGCCGATCCGCTACGGGACGGCGTGTCGAGATATTCGACGACGACGCGCGATTCCTCATCGCTATTGGCGAGCCGTCCGCTGTCGCCGGAATGGGCCAGCGGCAAGTGCCGTTGATCGAACAAGCGGGCAATCTGGCGCAGAACGTCGTCTTGCAGTTCATGGGCTTCGCGATAGGCCGAGACAAAGCTGAAGGCGCCGGCCGCGAGCGCCACGGCGAGGATGGCCAGCGACAGCCACAGCGACAGCCGTATTCTCAGCGAGTCCGTCAGCTTGGCTTGATGACCATCCACCCGACACCTCGTACATTCTTGATGGCATGACTGCCGAGCTTCTTTCGCAATGAATGGATCAGGAATTCGACGGCGTTGCTCTCGACTTCCTCGCCCCAGCCATAGACCCTGTCTTCTAGATCGCCGCGCGACAGGATCGCGCCCGGGCGGATCATCAAAGCTTGCAGCAATGCAAACTCACGGTTCGACAGCGGCATCGGTTCGCCGTCGGCACTGGCGGCGCAGCGCGTCGCCGGATCGAGCGAGACGACGCCGTTGCTCAGGACCGGACTGGCTTCACCGCCTTTCCGACGCAGGACAGCGCGAATGCGGGCCAGCAATTCGGCCATCTCGAAAGGTTTGACGACATAATCGTCGGCGCCGCCGTCGAGGCCGCCGATCCTGTCGTGAACGCCGTCGCGGGCTGTCACGATGACCAGCGGTACCGGATTGTCGTTGCCGCGGATCGTCCGCAGGAGGTCGAGGCCGTCCTGACCGGGCAGACCGAGATCGAGCAACAGCAGATCGTAATGCTGTCCGATCAATGCGGTTGACGCGGTGATGCCATCCTTGACCCAGTCGACGGCATAGGATGCGTCCTTCAACGCATCCCGGACCGCTTCGCCGATCATCGGGTCGTCTTCGACCAGCAGAACCCGCATGGCGCCTCCCGATACGGTCGTAGCAGGTTTTGTCGGATCGCGTCACCGAGTTGGCTCGCGCGCGGCGCCGCCGCTCAAAGTGCTCCTTCAATGGGCCTGCTGCGCCGGCTTGTTCTCGAAAATCAGAATGCACAGCACGATCAAGGCGACCAAAGCGGCCGAGGCGGTAAAGCGGCTCAGGTCGAGACCGCCGGCGTTCAAAGGTTTGTCGAGGAAATCGCCGACTACGGCGCCGAGCGGACGGGTCAGGACGAAAGCCGCCCAGAACAGCAGTGTCCGTGAGACGTTGGTCCAGAAATAGGCGGCCGCCACTAGTGCCAGCAGGCCGGTGAAGATCATCGCGCCACCGGTATAGCCGAGGCCGGCGCTGTCGGCGGTCCAGTCGCCGAGCGCCGTGCCGAGCGTCTGCGAGAACATGATGGTGACCCAGTAGAAGATCTCCGCTTTGGCGGTGCTGATGCTGGCGACCGAGACGGTGCCGAGCGTTCGATACCAGACGGCCAGCGATGCGATCAGCAGCGCGAGCAGCAACGAAGTGCCGCCGGCATAGCCGATGCCGAGCGAACGGTCGGCGAAATCGGCCAATGTCGTGCCGACCGTGGTGGTGGCGATAATGGTGATCCAGTAGATCGCCGGATGAAAGGCCTTGGCTTTGATCTGGACCGCGACCGCGACCAGAAAGACCGCGGCGAAGATCATGGTGCCGACGAGATAACCGAGGTTCATCGACATCGATACCGCATCGCCGCCGGTTTCGCCGAGGGTGGTGGCGGCGATCTTGATGATCCAGAAAACCAGCGTGACGGCCGGGACTTTGCTGACGGCCTGTTGTTGCACTTCGTTCATGACAGTCATTCTTCCGATCTTTGAATTAAGAGGCGGCGGGCAGGCGCGTCTGCGCGGCCGACAGGTAGGCAACAAGTCCGACGATGACCGCCAGGAACAAAGCGCTGGTCCCCGTGGTCCCGAGGCCAAGCCCGCCGTTATCGGTCGATTGCGACAATAGATCGCCGCAAGAGGCGCCGAGCGGGCGGGTCAGGACGTAAGCAACCCAGAAGCAAATGACGCTGTCGGCGCGCAGGGCAAATCGGGCGAAGGCAGTGGCCGCGATCAGGCCGCCAAACAACAACGCGGAAAAGGCAAAACCGAGGCCGAGGCTTTCGGCGATCCAGTCGCCGGCGGCGGTGCCGAGCGCGAATGTGAACAGGATTGCGATCCAGTAGAAGGTCTCGCGTGTCGGCGTATCAATCGACTGGATGGAGAGCGTCCGCTCCCGTGCATACCAGATCGCAAAGGTCGCGAGCAGCGCGAGGCCGAACACGCCGGTCGACAAAGCCAGCGGCACATCGAGCTTGTCGGTCAGGTTGTCGGTGATCAGGGTTCCGAACACGCTGACCAGCAGAACGACGAGCCAGTACAGTGACGGGATGTAGCGGCTTGCACGGAGCTGAAGGGCGAGCGCGCCGGCCAGCAGGACGCCGGTGACGATCGAGGTGGCGGTCAGGCCGAAATGCAGGTCGGCATTGAGGTAATCGGCCGCGGTCTCGCCGACCGTGGTCGACATCATCTTCACCAGCCAGAAGATCAACGTCACTTCCGGCACTTTGTTGAGCCAGGCCGGCGTTTGCGCGTGAGGTATGGGGTTGCAGTCTGTCATCGGTCGCTCCCGGTCGCGGTTGGTGGGAAATTCGGGAGCGGTTTTGACGATGGAAACTTAGGTGAGCCTTAGGGAGCCGGCGAACAATGCGGCCGGGCTATCAGTCGCGCGCCATAAAAAAGGGCGCCCCTTGGCAGGGACGCCCCAGAAGTTGGGAGACTTTGACGAATGAAGTGGGGCCGTTAGGCCGCCGCCGACTTGGTGGTCGGAACCTCGGAGATGGTCTTGAGGATCTGCGAAGCGATCTGGTAGGGGTCGCCCATGGAGTTCGGGCGGCGATCTTCCAGATAGCCCTTGTAGCCGTTCTTCACGAAGGAGTGCGGCACGCGGACCGAAGCGCCACGGTCGGCAACGCCATAGGAGAACTTGTTCCACGGCGCGGTTTCGTGCTTGCCGGTCAGACGCTTGTCGTTGTCTGGACCGTACACGGCGATGTGCTCGTCGAGGTTCTTCTCGAACTGCTTCATCATCGCCTCGAAGTACTCCTTGCCGCCGACTTCGCGCATGTGCTTGGTCGAGAAGTTGGAGTGCATGCCCGAGCCGTTCCAGTCGGTGTCGCCGAGCGGCTTGCAGTGCCATTCGATGTCGATTTCGTACTTCTCGCAGAGCCGCATCATCAGATAGCGCGCCATCCACATCTGGTCGGCGGCGGTCTTCGAGCCCTTGCCGAACACCTGGAATTCCCACTGGCCCTTGGCCACTTCGGCGTTGATGCCTTCGTGGTTGATGCCGGCTTCCAGGCACAGTTCAAGATGCTCTTCGACGATCTGACGGGCGACCGAGCCGACGTTCTTGAAGCCGACGCCGGTGTAGTAAGGGCCCTGCGGCGCCGGGTAGCCGTGCTCGGGGAAGCCGAGCGGGCGGCCGTCCTTGTAGAAGAAGTATTCCTGCTCGAAGCCGAACCAGGCGCCTTCGTCGTCCAGGATGGTGGCGCGCTTGTTCGACGGGTGCGGGGTGACGCCGTCCGGCATCATGACTTCGCACATCACCAGCGCGCCATTCTTGCGCGTCGCGTCCGGGAAGACCGCAACCGGCTTGAGCACGCAGTCGGACGAATGGCCTTCCGCCTGCATGGTCGACGAGCCATCGAAGCCCCAGAGCGGAAGCTCGGCGAGGGACGGGAAACTGTCGAATTCCTTGATCTGAGTCTTGCCACGCAGGTTTGGCACCGGCGTGTAGCCATCGAGCCAAATGTACTCGAGCTTGTACTTTGTCATTGCGGATCTCTCATGCTGATGACGCCAAGTCTGACGATATGTCCGACGTATTGTCTGACGACGGGAGGTTAGAGAAGCCTTTGCTGCCTAGTTCAGCCGCTAAAGGCGCACCCGGCCGTCAACGACTGGTATTTTCTAAGCATTTTATATGCCAAGCGGGGGGCGACCGGCGGCAAATTGGCGCAGGTTTTCGCACGGTCGGTCGGGGCGCCGACCCCGCCGGTTGCGGTAGCGACCGATCCGGCTGAAAAATCGCCGTTTAAGAAGGCAGCCGGACGATTTTACCAGGACACCGTGACGTTGCGGTGTCGGGGTGCCGCGACGCCGGTCGCCACGGACGTGTGGTCCGATGTTTTGCCAGCCAAAGCAGCAAGCCTCATTTTGCTGATATTATAGGCAATTGCGCATTTTTTAGGACATTTCTTGCCCAGGCCATATTCAGAATCTACGACCGCAACACTATCTTCATTGTGGCGGCTCATGCTGGACGCGGAATAATTGCTGTTTGCGTCTGACGATTTGTCCAGCCTGGGCGTTGACCCACGCCATTCGAATATCTGGCGGTCCGGCGTTCCGGTCCGCAGCTTCGGAGGAGAGACGACAATGACGACAAACCACCATCGCGAGTCGGCGATCATCTACCAGTTTCCGGTGGGCGGCAGGGCGGCCTATCGTCGGCAAGACGGCGCCAAGCCGGCTTCGTCCCTGACGCAGGCCGCGTTCGACGACATCGTCGTCGGCGGCAGCTGGTATCACGAAGAAGCCGTCCGAGAAGCCGAACAGCCGCGCAAGAACTGATCGCGGCTGACGCATCGATGGCCTGAGTGCCATCGCGATCCGACATGACTGTGCGCTTCGTTCCGCGCACGAAATCTAGTGGCGCCAGATCATCCCGATTGGCGCCTTACGTGTCTCTGGACCGGCCGTGTGGCCGGCGTCATGCCGGCCGGTTCGTGCCGGACTCAAGCGCCGAAGATCGACCAGCCCATGCGTTGGCTCAGGCTTTCAAGCGCGATTCGGCCGAGATGCGAATTGCCGGCGTCATCCAAGCCCGGCGACCACACCGCCACCGAAGCCTTGCCGGGCGCGATCATCAGGATGCCGCCGCCGACGCCGCTCTTGCCGGGCAGGCCGACGCGATAAGCGAATTCCCCCGAGCCGTCATAGTGGCCGCAGGTCAGCATCACCGCATTGATGCGGCGCGCGCGTTCGGCCGGCACCACCGACAATCCGGTGGTGGGGTTGCGGCCTTGCAGCGCCAGGAAGCGTCCGGCCTTGGCCAGTTGCACGCAGGACATTGCGATCGCGCATTGATGGAAGTAGACGCCGAGCGTCAGATCGACCGGGTTGTCGAGCACACCGAACGATTTCATGTAATTGGCCAGCGCCGCGTTGCGAAAGCCGGTGCGTTGTTCGGATGCCGCGACCGCCTCGTCGATATAAACCGACGGGTCGTCGCAGACGAACTGCATGAAGCGCAGGATCTCGCCGAGCGCTTCGCGCGGCTGGTGGCCGGACAGGATCAGGTCGGTGACGGCGATCGCGCCGGCATTGATGAAGGGATTGCGCGGGATGCCGCGCTCGCGTTCGAGCTGGACGATCGAATTGAACGGGCTGCCGGATGGCTCGCGGCCGACGCGCTTCCAGAGCAGATTGCCATAGCGGCCGAGCGCCATGGTGAAGGTGAAAACTTTGGACACGCTCTGGATCGAAAACGGCTTGTCGCAATCGCCACCGCAGGCGATCTCGCCATCGGCGGTGATGACCGCCAGACCGAAGGCGGCGGGGTCGACGCAGGCCAGTTCGGGAATATAGGTCGCGACCGTGCCACGGTCCGGCCGGCCGCGCATCTCGTCGACGATTTCTTTAACGGCGGTTTGAAGGTCGTGCACGGGGGCTTTCTGTCGGCTGGAATCGAGGAGGATCGCGGCTTGCCGATAAACACATTTCAAGTTTCGCGCCAGAGCGCCTTTCGGCCGAGCGACGGTCAGGCCAGTGGGACCGGCACCAGCATGACCAGTTTGTAATCGGAGCGTTCCGATGGCGTGAAAGTGTGCTGGCGGTATTGCAGCGGGCCATCGTCCGGATGGCTGAAAGTTCGCAGGCCGCCTTCGCGCTCGAGCACGCCTTGCGCATGCCAGGCGGTTTCGAACAGGGCGCTGTCGCGACGCAGGCTTTCGACCATATCGCGCAGGCGAGGGTCATTCAGTCCACGGCTGTAATCGGCGCGAAACTCGGCAAGCAGGCGGACCGCGCGCTGTTTCCATTTCGGTATGAGTTTGCGCGCCGCCGGATCGACGAACATGAAGCGCAGCAGGTTGCGCTGGCAATTTTCGCTTAGCCATCCGGTGAACAGACGCCCGGCAGCCTTGTTCCAGCAGCAGGCGTTCCATAAGCCGTCGAGACCGTAAGCGGGGCTCGCGATGGCGGTGACCGCCGCCAGCAACGAGTCCGGCGCATCGTGCACCGGGGCGGGGGCCGGCAAGGCGGGATCGCGCCGGCCGGCCAGTTCGAACAGATAGGTCCGCTCGGCCCGCGTCAGTTCGAGCGCCCGCGCCAGCCGGTCGAGCGCCTGTGGCGACGCCTGAATGTCGCGGCCTTGCTCGATCCAGGCGCACCAGGTGGCGCTGATCCGGGCGCGCTCGGCCAGCTCCTCGCGGCGCAGGCCGGGGGTCCGGCGGCGGCCATCGCCGGGCGAGGGCGTCAATCGCTCGCGGCGGGCGCGGACGAATTCGCCGAGGAGGCTTCGCTGGACGGGATCGGTCATGGTGCGGGCGGGTCGTTTCCTGCCGTGCGCTGGCATTTTTGATACTAGGATAAACTCTATTCTTGTACCAGGTTAAATTCTAGCGCCACAGTCTCGGCATCGTCCACCAGCCGGAGTTTGAAAATGGCGCGCGCGCATCAGACGGTTGTTACCGATCAATATGGCCCAAGGGCCATGGCTTACGTCGACAGTCAGGTTCACGCCACCGGCGGCGACCTCGACGCTTTGGCGGCGATCGTCGAAAGGGAGCGTCCGCATAATGCAATCGATCTCGGCTGCGGCGGCGGTCACGTCGCCTATCGTCTGGCGGAATATGCCGGGCGCGTGACGGCCTGCGACCTGTCGGGCGAGATGCTGGCGGCGGTCGCGGCGACGGCGAAAGGCAAGGGGCTCGCCAATATCGAGACGGTCGAGGCGCCGGCCGAAGGCCTGCCGTTCGACGACGGCGCGTTCGACTTTCTGGCCTGTCGTTATTCGGCGCATCACTGGTCCGATGTCGACGTCGGCTTGCGGCAGGCGCGGCGCGTGCTGCGAGACGGCGCGCCGGCGGTGTTCATCGATGCTTGTTCGCCGGGTCGGCCGTTGCTCGACAGCCATTTGCAGGCGGTCGAGTTGCTGCGCGACACCTCGCACGGCCGCAATTATTCGGTCGCCGAATGGGTGACGAAGCTGACGGCGGCCGGCTTCACCGTCAAGGCGCTGCGGACGTGGCAACTGCGCATGGACTATCCGGTCTGGATCGCGCGGATGCGGACGCCCGACGTCAACGCGCAGGCCATCCGCGCCTTGCAGATGGCGGCGTCAGCGGCGGTGCGCGATCATTTCGCCATCGAGGACGATGGGTCGTTCATGCTCGACATCATGATGGCCGAGACGCTCGCGGCTTAGCGGGACTCCCGCGGCCATGACGGTCTTTGCAGGGAGCATCCGTTGAAAGTGATCGCCAGTATTCACGATGCCGATGCGCGGCGCTGCATCGACATTCTACAGCGGCCGGACGGCAGCCTGAGCTATCGCGAATTCCGGCGCGATCCGGAGGACGGCGGTCGCTGGTTTCCGACCGGCGATGTCTCGCATCGCCATTTCGCGACGGAGGCCGCGTTGCAGGACGACGCGGTTGGGGCCATCGCCTGGCTGGCCGATGCGCCAGCCTGGCGCCGGCGTCTCACGGCATGACCGATGCGTAGTGCCCGACGTTTTGCGTCAGCGCGTCGAGCGCGGCCATGCGGTACTGATATTGATAGCATCGCGTCAGCTTGCTGCCGTCGACAACGACAGGATATGAATAGTGCCGCCAGGCGCCGGGCGAGGTCGGAATGCGGCCACGGCTGAGGTGCCAGGCGAGAAAGAACGCCAGCCGTACCAGTTGCGGCGGGACGCAGAGCCGGCGTTTGCCAAAGGCGCGCGCCATGTCGGCGCCGCCGATCGCGTCGCCCGGTGGGCAGGCGGTCAAATGATCGAAGGGCGCCGCCAGATCGCCGAAGGCCAGCAGCGCAACGATGTCGGTGATGTCGTCTTCGTGCACGAATTGCCGGCTCCAGCGCGGCGTTACCGGCATCACCGACACCAGCAGCGTCACCAGGCGATGCGCCAGCTTGCCGCCCAACTGGCCCGACAGCGCCGATTGCAGGCTGAATGTCGAGCGGCGGCTGCGACCGCGCGGCCCGGTAATCGCCGCCGGCCGCAACACGGCGACCGTGATCGCGTTGCCTTCCTGTTGGGCCTGTTGGAATTTTTCGGCGAGATAGATTTCGGCGGTGCGCTTCTCGTCGGCATAGGCGAAACCGTCGGCGCGCAATTCGTCGCTCTCGGTGAAGGCGCGTTCGCGGCTATTATCGGCACGCGCGCCATAGGGCGAGACGGACGAGAAGTGGATCAGGCGTTCGATCGAACCGGTGGCGAAGGCGAAGTCGATCACCCGGCGCGCGCCGTCGACATTCCAGGCATGACGCAACGCGGCCTGGCCGTAGATGTCCCTGATCTGCCAGGCGGCGTGGATGGCGATGTCGGGTTTCGCGGCGGCGACCGCGTCCTGCCAGTCGTCATCGACGGTGTTCGCGGCGATCCAGCGGATCTTGCCGTTGCCACGCAGCAGGTCCGGCATCGCCGACTTGTCGAGCGCGACGATCGCGCCGACGTCGTCACGCTGCGACAGCCGATCGCACAGCATGGCGCCGACGTAGCCGGCAGCCCCGGTGATGAAGATCGTGTGCGACATCGAATCCGGTTTTGAAAGTCGCGGCGGAACGGTGGGCAGCGGGCCCGACCGGTGCGTGGGTTGTCAGGGCGGCAACGCTAGCGCCTGCGACGTTAAGTCCCGGTAAGGCGTTATGGTGAATGGACGGCAAACGCGCGTCGTCCGGGTTTGGACGTTATCGACGGAGTTCGTCCGGATCGGTCCTCATGGCGTTACAAGCCGCCAAGGCGGCGCAGTTTCTGACAGGCGCGGGGGTGGCCGGTCGAGCAAAGCGTACGGCAGGCGCTGGCGACATTGCCGCGGCACTGATTGCGTAATTGTTCGTGGCTCACTGACGGTCCGGTCGACCCCCGCGATCTGGAGGGGCTCTTGGGAGTTGTTCTGATGGCGACGCATCGATTGCCTTCGCGGCGGGTGCCGGAGCCGCAGACGAGTGGGCAGATCCGGCCCTTCTGGGCGGCGACGGCATCAAGCGCGCCTACGCTCGGCGCATCGGCATCGAGATGAGCTTTGGCATATTTGTCGAATTCGGCGAGTGCATGCCGCGCCGATGTATCCCAGACCCCTGTGTCGTCGCCGGGGTCGCAGCCGACGTCGCGCAAATGAATCTTGAGCAGCCGGATGAGATCGGCTGGATTTGAATAAAGCGAATTGGCCGTGGGTCTGGTGGCCGGCGAGGCCAGTGTCGCGACCTGTTGTGGCGGCGCCGAGGCGGGCGTAGCGGCCTGATGTGCCAGTTGTTGGGCCGCTTCACGCGCTGCCTTCTCGGCGACTTCGCGTGCGGTCTTGGCCGCGATGTCGCTGGCGATCTTCTCGACTGCGGCCTGTGTCGCCTTGACCTCGGCATCGCGCCGGGCCTGGTCGAGCGCGGCGGCTTTCTGGGACGCGGCCTGTTCGGCCTTGAGTTCCTCGTCGCGGCGGGCCTTGTTGGCGGCAGCGATTTTGGCGGCCGTTTCCGCCTGTGCTTTGGCCGCGGCCTTGCTGCGGGCCTCGGCCTCGGCGCGGGCGCGTTCGGCAGCGGCTGCTGCCTTGGCCTTTGCCTCCGCTTCCGCCTTTGCCATGGCTTCAGCGGCGGCCTTCGCTTTGGCTTCTGCTTCGGCTTTGGTTTGAGCGACGGCGGCCGCTTTGGCGCGTTCATTGGCGACAATCTTCTCCCGCTCGGCTCGCGCCAGATCGGAAAAGTAGCCCGATGGATAGGTAGCTAAAAACGAATCCCAAGCCTTGATTGTGTCGATGCGTTCCGCCGCTTGAAAGTGTTGCCGTAAGACGACGTCCGGGCTGGGGCCGGGCGGGCCGCCGAAATAAAAATCGCCTCGGATCGGCGAACTGGAAACCCATGGCTGCTGTTCGCCGCCCGTGGCGGCGGAAACCTGCAGCCCGACTTCGTTGAAGGTCCGGAATATATCAAGCCCGGGACGAGGCAGAACTTTGGTCAGAGCTGTCGTGAATGGACTGTGATCGCCCTTGCCGTCGAGCGCGACATTGCCGGGTTGGGTCGAGAATGAAATCAAGGTCCCTTCCGGCGCCTGCATTTGCGCAAGCCCCCCACTGATGGCGCGCAGCCCCCGGCCGGAGAAGGGATTGTTTCGGCAGGCGTCGAGGATAACGATGTTCAGCTTGGTCCCCGCGCTTTCCATCTGCCGCAGCACCAAGCCGACATCGAGCATCTGAAAATCGACGTCGGCTTCCTTGCGCGGATTGGCGCTGACCGGGACCAGATAGTTGTGGCCTTTGATCTGCAGGCCGTGACCCGCGTAATAGAACAAGGCGACGTCGGCGTTTTGCGCCGCGTTGCCGAAGTCCATCACCGCCTGGTCGAACGCATCTTTGTCGAGATTGAGTTGAGCGCCTTGCCCGATAAATGTGAAGCCGAGGCCCTTCAGGGTTTTGACGACCAGCTCGGCGTCATTCGCCGGGTTCGGCAAATGCGCGACATGGCGATAGTCGGAATTTCCAACCACAAGCGCTATTCGTTTCGCTGTCGCCGCGGCGCAATCGTTAGTGAAAGCGGCATAACACGCGATTGCGGTTGACGCCGCGACGAGCAGGCGGCGCACCGTCCCAGGTGCGAAATGCCTGCGCAATTCTGTCATGGGAGCGACCGAGACATTGTAGCGACTAGCAACCCGAGAACAGTGTTGTCCGGAAATGTTCGAACGGCAGGAATCTGGTTCGACATAACGATAAAATAAATTTACCGGTTTTCGAAGCGTTTTTTTGTGACTATCATCAACCCGCTTGAGCGTCATTTCGGAAGATTTTCCGACTCGCGGTGGATTGTCCTGCTTTGATTCCTCCGAACTGGAATTTGGGCGGCGCGAAATTTCAGTAATCTGAAATTTCGCCGATGGGTCAGTAAAGGTGAATCCAGGTACGGCACGATTTCGTTGCGAGACGAAAGTTCAAAGGGAGACATGCAATGGAGAAGGCGGCGGGAGTGAAGTTGGCTTTTCTTGGCGCGGCGCTTTGCCTGGCAACGGCGACCGTTGCGCTGGCCCAGTCCGCTGATAATGGCCCCACACGCGATGCCAGGCCGGAACAGCGGTCCTGGTATTCCGAAGTCTCGAAATACTTCAGCGCCAAGGACAGCGACATTCACGTAAGCGTTTCGGCTGACAAGCACGTCTATAAGATCGGCGACGCCATGCGCTTGTCGGTCGAGGTTGACAAGCCGGCCTACGTCTATGTTTTCGATATCGGCACGAGCGGTCACACCACGCTTTTGTTTCCCAACAAATTTCATGAGAACGCGCGCCTGAAGCCTGGTGCAAAAATATCAATACCGGGTGAAAAGGACGACTGGTCGATCACCGTGGATGGACCTGTCGGCGCCGACTACGTCATCGCGCTTGCGACAAGTCGAAAGATGAGTAAGCAGGCGACGGAACGGATGCGGGCACAACTGAAAGGCGGCGCCACGTTTGCCACGATCAAGAGGCCGGCGCGGGAGGTAGTGCGCGATCTCGTGGTGACACATGGCAAAGTTGAGCGCGGTCAAAGCACCGCTATTTTGCACATTGTCCGTGGTTAGTCGTCTTTGGGAGCGGGCGATTCGGGCAGAATCCGCTGTCGGATCGCGTGTGACTTAAAAGGAAATGCCTGGGCGTTTGGCCGGCCGGCTTGGCTGTAATGAACTGAACTCAGTCGCCACGGAAAACTCATCCTAAAAAGACACGTCAAAGAAAAAGGGCGCTCCCGTGCGGGAAGCGCCCTTCGTCGTCGTGCGTTGTTTCGGTCGGCGGGCGTCAGCCCGAGTAATACATCTCGAATTCGACCGGATGCGGCGTGTGCTCGAAGCGGATCACTTCCGTCATCTTGAGTTCGATGTAGCTGTCGATGAAATCGTCATCGAACACGCCGCCGGCTTTCAGGAAGTCGCGATCCTTGTCGAGATTCTCCAGGGCTTCGCGCAGGCTGCCGCAGACGGTCGGGATCTGCTTGAGTTCGGCCGGCGGCAGATCGTAGAGATCCTTGTCCATCGGGTCGCCGGGGTGCAGCTTGTTCTTGATGCCGTCGAGGCCGGCCATCAACAGCGCCGAGAAGGCGAGATACGGATTGGCCAGCGGATCGGGGAAACGGACCTCGACGCGCTTGGCTTTCGGGCTCTCGGTGTAGGGGATGCGGCACGACGCCGAACGGTTGCGTGCCGAGTAGGCGAGCAGCACCGGCGCTTCGAAGCCCGGCACCAGACGCTTGTAGGAGTTGGTCGACGGGTTGGTGAAAGCGTTGATCGCCTTGGCGTGCTTGATGACGCCTGCGATGTAGCTCAGGCACATGTCCGAGAGGCCGGCATATTTGTCGCCGGCGAACATCGGCTTGCCGTCCTTCCAGATCGACTGGTGGCAGTGCATGCCCGAACCGTTGTCGCCATAGACCGGCTTGGGCATGAAGGTGGCGGTCTTGCCGTAGATCTGGGCGACCTGGTGGATGCAGTATTTATAGATCTGCAGGTGGTCGGCCATATAGGTCATCGGCGAGAACTTGAGGCCGAGTTCGTGCTGGGCCGAGGCCACTTCGTGGTGGTGCTTCTCGACCTTGGCTCCCATGCGGGCCATGGCGCCGAGCATTTCCGAGCGCATGTCCTGCGCCGAATCCTGCGGCGGCACCGGGAAGTAGCCCTTCTTGGTGCCGATGCGGTGGCCGAGATTGCCGCCTTCGTAGTCGGTGTCGGAATTGATCGGCAGTTCGATCGAGTCGAGCTTGAAGCCGGTGCTGTAGGGGTTGGCGGCGTACTTGACGTCGTCGAACACGAAGAACTCGGCTTCGGGGCCGAAGTAGATGGTGTCGCCCAGGCCCATCGACTTGACCAGCGCTTCGGCCTTCTTGGCCATCGAACGCGGGTCGCGATTATAGGGCTCGCCGGTGGTCGGCTCGAGCACGTCGCAGACCAGCACCAGCGTGGTCTCGGCGAAGAACGGGTCGATGCAGGCGGTCGCCGGGTCCGGCATCAGGTTCATGTCGGATTCGTTGATCGCCTTCCAACCGGCGATGGAGGAACCGTCGAATGCCTGACCTTCGGCAAAGGTATCTTCTTCGATCATTCCGACGTCGAAAGTGACGTGCTGCCACTTGCCGCGCGGGTCGGTGAAGCGGAAATCGACGTATTTAACGTCGTTATCCTTGATCATCTTCATGACATTCTTGGCTGTCGTCATGGGTAGCGGTTCCCCTTGTGGCTGGACTTATCCAGCGGGGACATTTGGCCAAGCGTCAGATGGCGTCAATACCGGATTCACCCGTTCTGATCCGGATCGCCTCCTCAATATTGGATACGAAAATCTTACCGTCGCCGATCCGGCCGGTCTGCGCCGCGCGCCGGATGGCGTCGACCGCCTTGTCCAGCAATTCGTCGCTGAGGACGATCTCGATTTTCACCTTGGGCAGGAAATCGACGACATATTCGGCCCCCCGATAGAGTTCGGTATGGCCTTTTTGGCGGCCGAAGCCCTTGGCCTCAGTGACGGTAATGCCTTGCAGGCCGACTTCCTGCAGCGCTTCCTTCACCTCGTCGAGCTTGAAGGGCTTGATGATCGCCTCGATTTTCTTCATTTCCCGGATCTTTCTCCCAATCAAACCTGAATCAGCCGAAACCGGCCTGCGTTGAAATCGACGGCGGCCGCATGTATCGCTGGCCGGGTTGGGCATCCGGTTTGCAGGTCCCGTGCCAAGCCTTCATGCCGCCACAATTTGCCCAAAACCCAAGCGCCAGCAATGGTTTGGTCCTTTGCGCGCCAGTCATGGGCAACACTGCCTAATGTTCGGTGCCTCGATAGTCATCAATCTGATTAAATTTTAGACGTATGCACAAGAAAATGTTGCGGCGCAGCGACTTCTTACGATTTGTTCGGCGTCGGACGGATCGGTAGGCTGCCACCGATGAACGAGCTTCTCACCCCATCGGAAATGGCGCAAGTCGACCGTCTTACAATTGAAGGTGGTGTTGCCGGCATTGCGCTGATGGAGGCGGCCGGGACCGCGGTGGCCGACGCGGTCGGCGCCGTGCCGGCCGGCCGGCGAGTGGCGGTGGTCGCCGGGCCCGGCAATAATGGCGGCGACGGCTTCGTCGCGGCGCGGCTGTTGGCCGAGCGGGGTTATGACGTGCGGGTCTGTCTGGTGGGCGCGCCCGAGCGGCTCAAGGGCGACGCGGCGATGGCCTTCGATCGCTGGAGCGGGCCGACCGAAGCAGCCTCGCCGGCATCCTTAACCGGGGGCGACATCGTCGTCGATGCGCTGTTCGGCGCCGGGCTCGACCGAGATGTCGAAGGGGTGGGGGCCGCGATGATCCGGGCGATCAACGACAGCGGTGCGCCGGTGATCGCTGTCGATCTGCCAAGCGGTGTCAACGGTGCGACCGGCGCGGTCATGGGCGTGGCCGTCAAGGCCAGCCGTACCGTGACCTTCTTCCGGCGCAAGCCCGGTCACCTGTTACTGCCGGGCCGGCTCCAGTGCGGCCCCGTCGACGTCGCCGATATCGGAATTCTGGCCGCTGTGCTGGCAAGCATCAGACCGCAAGCTTTCGCCAACGGTCCGGCGCTGTGGGGGCCACGCTTCCCGGTGCCGCGCGTGGATGGTCACAAATACGCCCGTGGTCATGCGGTGGTCTGTTCTGGCGGCCTGGCAAGCACCGGTGCTGCCCGGCTTGCGGCGCGCGGTGCGCTGCGGGCCGGCGCGGGTCTTGCCACCATCGCCAGCCCGCGTGCCGCGCTGATGGTCAACGCCGCGGCCAGTCTGGCGGTGATGGTGCGGCCCGTCGATGGCGCCGCCGAGTTGTCGGCCTTTCTCGCCGACACGCGCCATAACGCGGTGGTGCTGGGGCCGGGGGGCGGCGTCGGCGAGCTAACGCGAGAGGTGGTGCTGGCGGCCCTGTCGAGCGCGGCGGCGGTTGTGCTCGATGCCGACGCACTGACCAGCTTTGCCGACCGGCCCGAGGCTCTGTTCGCGGCGCTGACCGGGCGCGCGGCGGGCGCAGTTCTGACGCCGCACGACGGTGAGTTCACTAGATTATTCAAGATATTGAGTAAAAACGATAAAGTTTCATCTAAGCTGCAGAAGGTCCGGCTGGCGGCCCGTCTGAGTGGCGCGGTTGTGCTGCTCAAGGGCGCGGACACGGTGGTGGCTGCGCCCGATGGCCGAGCGTCGATCGCCGATAACGCACCGCCTTACCTGGCGACCGCCGGCGCCGGCGATGTCCTCGCCGGCATGATCGCCGGCCTGCTGGCGCAGCATATGCCGGCCTTCGAAGCGGCCAGCGCCGCCGTCTGGCTGCATGGCGAGGCCGCCCGCGCTTTCGGGCCGGGTCTGATCGCCGAGGACCTGACCGAGGCGCTGCCGGCTGTTTATCGGCAATTATTCGCGACGTTAGACCGGGCCGGCTAGGTCACCTGAAACCACGCCGCCATGCCGGCCGCCATGTGTTCGATCATGTGGCAATGCATCATCCACTTGCCGGGATTGTCGGCGACAAAGGCGATCCGTTCGCTGCGCTCGACATCGACGAGCACGGTGTCGAGCCAATAAGGCGCGTGGCCACCGCCCGCGGTGAGATGGCGGAAATGGTGGCCGTGGATATGCATCGCGTGCGCCAGCGCGCTGCGGTTGGCGAAGTTGATGACGACGGTGCGGCCGCGCGCGACCGTGAACATCGGCGGGCCGTCGTGGCCGGTCGCCGCAATGCCGGCGAGCGCCCAGAGCCGTTGTTGCGGCGGGATGCCGAAGCCATTGAAGCGGCCGGGCCCCATCCCGCCACCCATGCCACGCCCCATGCCGCCTCCCATGCCGCCTCCCATGCCGCCACCGCCCATCATGCCCATCATCATGCCGCCATCGAGCGGCACATCGACGACCAGCGCCTGCGCGAGATCGAGCGTCGCCGGCAATGGGTTGGCCGGCAGCGGTTGCGGCGCGGGCAGGGCGTCGGCCCGCATCGGTTCGCCGGCGTCATAGACGAAGCGGCCGATATCGAGCCAGCCGTCGCGCATATCGGCGACTTGGATCGGCGCGCGCGCGCCGGGCTTCAGGCTGGCGTCGAGGATCAGATCATAGCGAGTGCCGGGGCCGAAGGTGAGGACGCCGTTGTGCACGATCTCCGGCGGGCAGGGCTGACCGTCGACCGCCACGATCCGGGTGACATGGTCGGGGATGCGCAGGCTGAAGATGCGGGCATTGGCGGTATTCACGATGCGCAGCCGCAGCCGTTCGTTGGTCTTGACCGCGAGTTCAAAGCTGTCCTGGCTGTTGAGCGTGACATATTGGCCGAGCCGGCCGGCCATCATCGCATCGTGGATATTGCCGAAACTCGGTTCGATCTGGCCGTTGTCCAATAGCCGCCAGTCGTCGAGCACCAGCACCAGGTCGCGGTCGACCGCCGGCGCTTTCGGCTCGTCGACGATCAGCACGCCGTAGAGCCCGCGCGCCAGTTGCTCGGAGGAGCCGAAATGGGTGTGGTACCAGAAGGTGCCGGCATCCGGCGGGGCGAAGCGGTAATCGAAGCTTTGGCCCGGCTCGATCGGCTTCTGCGTCAAATAAGGAACGCCGTCCATGGCGTTGGCGATCCGCAAGCCGTGCCAGTGGATGACGGTCGCCTGATCGAGGTCATTGACCAGGCGGACCTTGAGTTCCTCGCCTTGCTTGACCCGCAAGGTCGGACCGGGCGACAGGCCGTCGTAGCCCCAGATCGGGGTCGGCGCCGCGCCGGGGCCGCGCAGGTGAGCAAGCCCGCTGCGCGCGTGCAGCACCCTGAAGCCGTCGCCGTCCGCTTCGGCGGCGCCGGCCTTCGATCCGGGCAGGGCCAAAACGGTCAGGCTGGCGCCGATGCCGGCAAGGAGATGGCGCCTTGTCGGCGAAAGCCATTGGCGCGCGGTCGGTCGGGAATTGGTCATGGTCGGTTTCCCATCTGGCGTGAGCAGCCCCGGATCGTGGTGACCCAAATCCGGTCGTCCGCTATTGAGCTGGCGCAATCCGGGCCTATTTTTGTCCTAGGAGCTGGGTTTTAGCGTGCTATAAGCCGCGCCGCCGGTGAGGCGGTCATTTGGCGCCCGGTCAGGTCTTGCCCTGACGGGGACCACGAGTTATGCCCGCCTCGCAGCGCTAGGACGGTTTTTAACGGCCCATTGCGGGCGTGGCGGAATTGGTAGACGCGCTGGATTTAGGTTCCAGTGGCGAAAGTCGTGGGGGTTCGAGTCCCTCCGCCCGCACCAGCCATTGGCTTTTAGGGACCGGAGCAAAGCGGACCGGGCGCGCACGAGTTCAACAGGGCTTAACGCCCGAAGGCGACAGAGTTTTGACAAACGCGGGTCAGGCCCCGCATCCAGACACCTCCGCCGCGCCGCGCGACTTATCGATCCGGCGGCGCGCGCGCGACAAGCAACGAAGTGAGATCATGCAGGTTACCGAAACACTCTCCGACGGCCTCAAGCGCGAATATTCGGTGGTGGTCCCGGCCGCCGAACTCGAAGCCAAGGTCAACACCCGGCTGGACGAGTTGAAGGACCGCGTGAGGATCAACGGCTTCCGCCCGGGCAAGGTGCCGGTCTCCCACCTCAAGCGCGTTTACGGTCGCTCGGCGATGGCCGAGGTGATCGAAGCCACCGTGCGCGACACCAACAACCAGATCGTCACCGATCGTGGCTACAAGCTCGCTGCCGATCCGAAAGTGACCTTGCCGGAAGACAAGGACGCGGTCGAAAAGCTGATCAATGGCGGCAGCGATCTGAGCTACACCGTCGGCTTGGAAATCGTGCCCGAGATCAAGCTCGCCGATTTCAAATCGATCAAGCTCACCAAGCCGGTCGCCGAAGTGACCGACGCCGAAGTCGATGAAGGCATCGCCCGCATCGCCGAGCAGAACCGGCCTTACGCGCCGAAAGCCGAAGGCGCCAAGGCCGAGACCGGCGACCGCGTCAATGTCGCCTTTGTCGGTACCATCGACGGCACGCCGTTCGAAGGCGGCACCGGCGATGACATCGCCGTGCAGATCGGCTCCAACACTTTCATCCCGGGTTTTGAAGAACAGCTGATCGGCATCGCCGCCGGCGAGAAGCGCACCGTCAAGGCGACCTTCCCGGTGCAATATGCCAATGAGGCGCTGGCCGGCAAGGCGGCCGAATTCGCCGTCACCGCCAAGTCAATTGACGCGCCCGGCGAGGTCAAGGTCGATGACGAGTTCGCCAAGTCGCTCGGCCTGGAGTCGCTCGACAAGCTGCGCGAGGCGGTCAAGGATCGCATCGGCCGCGACCAGCAGGCGATGACCCGCCAGAAGGTCAAGCGCGCGCTGCTCGACGAACTCGACAAGCTGCATCAGTTCGATTCGCCGCCGAGCATGGTCGAGGAAGAATTCAAGCGGGTCTGGACCTCGGTCACCGAGGAACTCAAGAACGAGAACAAGACCTTCGCCGACGAGAACACCACCGAGGAAAAGGCGCGCGAGGAATACCAGGCGATCGCCGCCCGCCGCGTGCGGCTCGGTCTGGTGCTGGCCGAGATCGGCGAGAAGAACAAGATCACCGTGACCGACGACGAACTCAGCCGGGCGGTTGCCGAGCGGGCGCGTCAGTTCGCCGGTCAGGAGCAGCGGGTGTGGGATTATTTCCGGCAGAACCCGGAAGCGGTCGCTTCGCTGCGGGCGCCGATCTTTGAAGAGAAGGTCGTCGACTTCATGCTCGAACTCGCCGACGTCACCGAAAAGAAGGTGTCGCGCGAAGAGTTGTTCAAGGAAGACGACGACAAGGCGGCCTGAGCCGCGTTACCCCACGCCGCTACCGTCGATTTGATCGTCGGTGCGGCAAGCGGGGCTGTCAGAGATACAATCCCGGTGCGCGCAGGCGCGCCGGGATTTTTTTTATGCGCCAGTGGGGCGGGTCGAAGATTAACCGCCGGCAGGGCGGCGCGCGCTTCGTCATTAACCGATCTGTCACCAGCATCGGGATTTGCCGCGAACCCGGATTGCCGGGCCTGCGGGCGCGGAATACGACCTGATGAGTCGCGGCGTGCGGCCCGGCCATTTGCCGGCCGCTTTTAGGGGCTTGCGTTTAGCCGGTTGCGAAAATAGATCGTCGGGACGCGACGTTTGGCTAATCTAGCCGGAGCGATTCGCGTCAATTTGCCTGGTGGAGCCGAAATGAAAGATCCCGTCGAGACCTACATGAACCTCGTCCCGATGGTGGTCGAGCAAACCAACCGCGGCGAACGCGCTTACGACATTTTCTCGCGGCTGCTGAAAGAGCGCATCATCTTCATCACCGGTCCGATCGAGGACGGGATGTCGACGCTGGTCGTGGCGCAGCTTCTGTTTCTGGAAGCGGAAAATCCGAAAAAAGAAATCTCGATGTATATCAACTCGCCGGGTGGCGTGGTGACGTCGGGCATGGCGATCTACGACACGATGCAGTTCATCCGGCCGGAGGTCTCGACCTTGTGCATCGGCCAGGCCGCGTCGATGGGCTCGCTGCTGCTCGCCGCCGGCGCCAAGGACATGCGCTTCGCGCTGCCGAACGCCCGCATCATGGTCCACCAGCCGTCCGGCGGTTTCCAGGGGCAGGCGACCGATATCATGCTGCACGCCCAGGAAATCCTGAACCTGAAAAAGCGACTGAACGAAATCTACGTGCACCACACCGGCCAGTCGCTGAAGAAGATCGAGGATGCTCTGGAGCGTGACTACTTCCTTACCGCTGACATGGCCAAGGATTTCGGCCTGGTCGACAAGGTGATCGACAAGCGGCCTCAGGAGTTGCTGCCGAAGCCGCCAGCCTGATCTGTCGATGGCTGACGCAGCTTGCGGCTTTTGCTTCGGGGCGAGCCGCAAGACCGGGGCCAGGGCGTCACCTTGATATCGGGGCGCCGCGTCGCCAGTTTATGACGGCGCGGCGGGAGTTTGGCCCGGGTTCCCTGCGGTACCGTCCGCCGCCGTCTTGTCCTTCCGTCTTATCCAGAGGCGCGGCACCGGTTAGGGTTATCGTTAATACATTCTTGATTATCATGCCGTTAGCATGCTTGGCTTAGGGTGTGGGAGCGTGAGAAGGGAATGCAGGCCTCCCGATAGTGGCTGCCGTGCTGGTGTTTCGGCGCGAAACTTGCTTCGCTGTTATCGGCGCTCACCGGAGCGGCCGGCTGCGGAGAGCCCAAGCGGATGGTCTTTAGATCAAGTCTAGTTTTGATCGAGCGATTTTCGATCGAGTGATACGGAGAATGGAATGAGCAAAGTCGGCGGCAGCGATTCCAAGAACACCCTGTACTGCTCGTTCTGCGGCAAGAGCCAGCACGAAGTACGCAAACTCATCGCCGGTCCGACGGTGTTCATCTGCGATGAATGCGTCGAGCTGTGCATGGACATCATTCGCGAGGAAAACAAATCCTCGCTGGTCAAGTCGCGCGACGGCATCCCGACGCCGAAAGAAATCTGCAAGGTGCTCGACGATTATGTGATCGGTCAGATGCATGCCAAGCGCGTGCTCTCGGTCGCCGTCCATAACCACTACAAGCGCCTCAACCATCAGGCCAAGCACAACGACGTCGAACTGGCCAAGTCGAACATCCTGCTGATCGGTCCGACCGGTTCCGGCAAGACGTTGCTGGCGCAGACGCTGGCGCGCATTCTTGATGTGCCGTTCACGATGGCGGACGCGACGACGCTGACCGAAGCCGGATATGTCGGCGAGGACGTCGAGAACATCATCCTCAAGCTGTTGCAGTCGGCCGACTATAACGTCGAGCGTGCGCAGCGCGGCATCGTCTACATCGACGAAATCGACAAGATCTCGCGCAAGTCCGATAACCCGTCGATCACCCGCGATGTGTCGGGCGAGGGCGTGCAACAGGCCTTGCTCAAGATCATGGAAGGCACGGTCGCTTCGGTGCCGCCGCAGGGCGGCCGCAAGCATCCGCAGCAGGAGTTCCTCCAGGTCGACACCACCAACATCCTGTTCGTGTGTGGCGGCGCCTTCTCCGGCCTCGACAAGATCATTTCGTCGCGCGGCAAGTCGACCTCGATCGGCTTCGGTGCTGCGGTGGCGGCGCCGGAAGATCGCAAGGCCGGTGAAATCTTCCGCGAGGTCGAGCCCGAGGATCTGCTCAAGTACGGCCTGATCCCGGAATTCGTCGGTCGTCTGCCGGTGGTGGCCACGCTCGAAGATCTCGACGAGAACTCGCTGAAGAAGATCCTGGTCGATCCCAAGAACGCGCTGGTCAAGCAGTATCAGCGGTTGTTCGAAATGGAATCGATCGAGCTGACCTTTGCCGACGAGGCCTTGGGTGCGATTGCCCGCAAGGCGATCGAACGCAAGACCGGCGCGCGCGGCCTGCGCTCGATCATGGAGGGCATCCTGCTCGATACCATGTTCGACCTACCGAGCCTGGAAGGCGTCGAGGAAGTGGTGATTTCGCGCGAAGTCGTCGAAGGCACGGCGCGGCCGCTTTACATCTACGCCGACCGCAGCGACCGGACGGCCGATCAGGGCTCGGCCAGCGCCTGATCCTGTTCCAATCCGATCCCGATCCGGCGGCCCGAAAGGCCGCCGGGCGGGTTCCCGGTGGTGGCATCGGACCGCCCCGGTTCGAACCCTAAAAAGCTTGCTTGAGGCCGCCCGTCCCGGAGCCGCCTTTTCGGTCAGTGGACCACCCCGCTTCGCCCGTGCCCGGGTTCGACAAAGGCGGGAATTAGTACCCCAGTACGGCATATCGTTCGCCGAATCGCGCCTTTTGTGGTGTCGTTCTCGTTGGTTAGCCGGTTTTAACTTGAACTGCCGGCGTTACTTGCAGAGCCTATAGCGTCATCCTACGTATAGTGTCGAAGAGCAACTGGCGTACAAAATCATCTTCGTTTTCGACCGGGTGAGGCCTTCGGGCATTCCGAAGGGCCTCGGGACTTTCAAGCGTCCCGCGAC
>WGNB01000061.1 GCA_016124795.1 Rhodopseudomonas sp.
GATCGAAACCTTGCCGGCCTCGGCGGTCTTGCCGCCAGTGAACTTGGCAATGTCGTCGGCCGCGGCCTTCGGCGTCGCCAGCGCGGCTTCGTTCCAGCCGATCACGGTGAGCGCCGCGCTTCCGGCGCCGAGCGCCAGCGCTGCGCGACGTGTCATATGACGCATCGGTATTTCCTCCGAAAATCATTTTGGAGCAGAACAAAGCTCCACCCACGCTGACCATAGCTATGGCCGCGAATTGGTCAATTCATATTCACGAAAAAGAATATGGAATCGATCTTGCGCCGCACAGAATTCCACGCTGCAACGCAACAATCGTCCTGCCGTCAGCTCGGCTGCGTCCTGAGATAATCGCGGAAGCTTTTGCCGTCATAGGCTTTTTCACGCACGTAGCGGAACATCGCGAGGAAATCATCGGGCCGCAGATAGCCCGGCGCCCGCGCCACTTCACGCTTTTGTGGCGCCAAGGCCTTCAACGGCGCCGCCCGTTCGGCGAAGAACTGGAAGGTCGGCGTGAACCGCACACCATATTTCGCGGCCATGTCTTTCTCCGACAACTCCTGACCATCGAAATCGGTGACCTTGCGTGAGCCGATGATATTGAGCTGCAAAACCTCAAAATTGGCGCGGATATAGGATGAAATGTCAGACCGGGCGAAATTGACGAAATGCGTTTCCTTGCAATAAGGACAGCCCTTGAGTTCCCACATGATCACGAAACGCTTGCCGGCTTTATGCGCGTCTTCCAGGTCTTCCGGCAGAACGAGAAAGCTTTCCAGAAACCAGGGCTCTTTATAAAGACCATCGTCGGTCAGAACGGGCTCGGCCTGTGCCTGAAAGCCACCGGAAGCCGCGATCAAACCGGACGCCGCCGCACCGACCAGAAGCTGACGCCGTGTCGTTATCATGGTCTTTGCCACGTTTTCCGCCGTAAAGCCTTTCGCCAAGTTCTTCGCCATGCCATTCACTCGCTCAATTGCCGACTCAAGACTTCGCTGAAACTGTCGGCTCCGACATCGTCCGAAAAGCCTCGCCGCCAGATTAGCCTCGCCGTTCCGGCCAACGCCACTTATATTCATAATCGTTTATATCTTCGTCTCACAGTCCGGTGAACAGACATGCTGACCAGCTTTGCGCGTATCGCATTCCTCGGTTTGATCCTTGTCACGAGCGGTCGAACGGCCTTGGCCGGCGATCTGGCCGATTTCAACGCCGCGATTGAAAAATCCGCCGATCATAATCGGGTCGCCATCGGCTACCTGCGCACCGGCAATCTCGACCTCGCCTCGCTCGAGCTGGACCGGTTGCGCGACTCCTGGGGTGCGCTGACCGCGCGTTTTGCCGGCAAGCGGCCGGACGCTTTCGACGGCAACAAGCTCTATGGCACGACCCTGGTCGACATCAGCACCCGCCTGGTCACCGCCGACATGATGCTCAAATCGGGCCGCGCCGACGCCGCCAGCCAATCCCTGAACGCGATCCGCACCGACCTTTACGAGATGCGCAAAGCCAGCGGCATCGTCGTGCTGGCCGATTGCGTGCGCGACGCCAATGCGGTCGCCGATGCGATCATGGTCTATAACAAAGGCGATCTCGACTGGACCAAGCCGGAAACGCGCTTTGGCATCGCCAACAAGGCCTCGATCTATGGCTACGTGCTCGACCGCTGCGACGGCATCGCCAGCGCCACGGTCCACAACAGCCCCGACTTCCGCCGGCTGGTTGACGGCGCCCGGGCCGGCCTTGCCTTGATCCCGAAAGCGATTGCCACCCGCGATACCAATCTATTGCATCGCGTGCTGATCGAATTGCGCTCGTTCGATAATCTGCTGGCGTTCCGCTTCGGCTAGCTCAGCCCATCTTGCTCAGGACCGGGAACGTCTCGATCAGCCAGAAGGCAATCGTCGACATCTGGCCGGTAAAGATCAGGACGCCGGCGATCACCAGAAACGCGCCCATCGCCTTTTCGATCAGCCCGAGTTTTGAACGGAAACGCGCACTGAAACGCATGAAGGCGCCGGCGAAACCGGCGGCGACAAGAAACGGCACACCGATGCCGAGCGAATAGATGAGCAGAAGGCGCGCGCCCTCGCCGGCGCTATCGGAAGCGCCAGCCATCAGCAGGATCGCCGTCAACACCGGTCCGACGCAGGGCGACCAGCCAAAGCCGAAGGCCAGCCCGATGACATAAGCGCCGAGCAATCCGGCGGGTTTATTGGCAACGCCAACGCGCGCTGTCCGGTCCAGGAACGAGATCCGGAACAGCCCGAGGAAGTGAAGCCCCATCACGACAATCAGCGCGCCTGCGATATAACTCAGGATACCGAGATAGCCGCTGACGACCTGGCCGATTGCCGAAGCGGTCGCGCCGAGCGCGACGAACACGGTTGAAAAGCCTGCGACGAAACTCAACGCCGCCAGCAGAACGCCAAGGCGCACCGGCCGCTGACCGTTGCCACCGCCTTCGTTCTGCAATTCGGCGATCGATACGCCACCCATATAAGCCAGGTAAGGTGGCACCAGCGGCAACACACAGGGTGAGAAGAACGACAGCAGACCCGCCAGAAAAGCGCCGCCGGCCGAAACATCGAGGTTCATCGCAAACACCCTGACAATGGCAATTGCCGGTTCGACATATTCGCAATGAATGATATATATAGCGATAAAGCAATCGGCCCGGCGCTTATCCACACCGGCGGGCCGACCCGACCGAACGGCGCGAAAGTGACGCCAAAGAGAATGAAGCTAACGCCCCCTCGTTCAACACCGAAATTTTTTGCCATTGGCCTGACCATCGCCGTTGTCTTGATGGCGATGGCGGCCGAACCGTATCGAGCCGCTGCCGCCGAGCTGGTGATGTTCGAGCAGCGCGGCTGCCCGTGGTGCCAGGTGTTCGACCGGGAAATCAGTCCGATCTATCCCAAAACCGACGAAGGCCATGTGGCGCCGTTGCGCCGCGTGAATATCGACGCGCCGCTGCCGCCCGATCTGAAATTCATCCAGATCGAGCGGCTGACACCGCTTTTTGTCCTGATCGACAATGGCCGGGAAATCGGCCGGATCCGCGGCTATCCGGGCGAGGCCAATTTCTGGGGCCTGCTCGACGAACTGGTGAAAGAGCTCAATCGGCCCAAAACCGGCGCTTTGGCGCCGCCGCTGGTAAAAATTTCGCTACACGCGCCGGATTGAGTGACGGCGGGCGCCGGCCGGCGGTATAATTGATCGTTCTTGAGACAGCGCGTTGCGCTGCTCCGGCCTGGAATGTTGGTATACGCATGGAACTACAGCAACTCGAAAAAAGCCCACATTCGCAAGAACTTGAACGAATGGTGGACAACGCCAACCGGGCTGCCGAATTCCTGAAAGCGCTGGCGCACGAAAGCCGGCTGATGATTCTGTGCATTCTCGCCGAAGGCGAAAAATCGGTCAGCGAACTGGAAGACATCCTGTCGCTCCGCCAACCGACCGTGTCGCAGCAACTGGCGCGGTTGCGTGCCGACGGCCTGGTTTCGACCCGGCGCGACGGCAAAGCGATTTTCTACAGCCTCGCCAGCGACGAAGCCCGCGTCGTCATCGGCGCGATCTACGACGTCTTCTGCAAGCGCATCCGCAAGCGTTGACCGAACACCAGTCCGATCGCTCCCTAAGCCATCGCGACATCGACCATTAACGCAAGAGTCGTCGCCCCGGCCGAAGCCGGGGCGCAACCGCATCGAGAACCGCCGGCCGCATCGGCCGACAAGCCTGCGTCTCAGTTGATCGACAGGCCGACCGCCTTGACCATCTTCCCCCAATTCGCCACTTCGGCGCGGAAATAGCTGTCCGCCTCGCTTTGCGACCCGTGCATCGGATCGAAACCGATCGAGGTCAGCTTGGCCTGCAATTTCGGGTCCTTCATCACCTCCTCGACCGCGGCGTTGAGCTTGGCGACGATGGCGGGATCGGTTTTCGCCGGCGCGAAAATGCCGACCCAGGATGAGGCCTCGAATTTCGGGAAGCCGGCTTCGGCGTAAGTCGGCACGTTCGGCACCACGCTGACCCGCTTGGCGCTGGCAACGCCGAGCCCCTTGAGTTTGCCGGCGGCTATCTGCGCCGCGGCGCCGCCGCCCAAGGTGGTCGCCAGCAGATCGATCTGATTGCCCATCACCGCATTCATCGCCGGCGCGCCGCCCTGGAACGGAATGTGCTGCGCCTTAATATGGGCGATGTTCTTGAAGAAATACTCGGCCGCGATATGCGACCCACTGCCGACACCGGCCGTACCGAAATTAATCGGCTTGTCCTTGGCCGCCTTGACGAAATCGGCAAGGCTGTTCGCCGGATTGTTGGCGCTGGTCACCAGCGATTCCGGCGACGAGGCAACGACCGCCACCGTCTTGAAGTCGCCGGCGGCAAAGCCGTTGTTCTTGCGCAGGGTCAGGTTGATCGCCAGCGCCGTCGTCGTCACGAGCAGAGTATAGCCATCGGGATTGGCGCGGCTCACCGACGACGCCGCGATATTGCCGCCGGCGCCGCCCCGATTTTCAACGACCACAGTGCGCCCGAGTTTGGTGCTGAGCCCTTGGCCCACCAATCGGGCCACCGTGTCGGCGACACCGCCGGGGGCAAAACCGACGACGAAGGTGACGTCGCGCGCCGGGAAGTCCTGCGCCGCCGCGCTGCCGATGACCGCGCCCGACAGGCAAGCGGCAACGGCGGTCATGCCGGCCCAACGGCAAAGCATTCGTGAATTGATTGGCATGGTCGGCATCTCTCTCCCCTTGCGCCCAAGATGACCCGGCACTTTGTTTGACCGGTTATTGATGGTCATGGCTTAGCGCTTTGCCGCGATTGCTGCCATCGCAAGTTTGCTTCCTCGCCAACGCGCCGTGATTTCACGGAATGAAACCTCGCCGGACAACGGCGGCAACGGCAAGTCATTGGCGGGATGCATGGGTCGTCCCGCGAGCTCGCCGGCGATTTTATTCACCGACAAACCCGTCCATATCGCGCGCCCTTCTTGCCCGAAGTCATTCTGGACTATATGGTCCAAAACATCCGCTGCATGAACGCACCACCGCCATGGCCCGCCCCCGCACCTTTGAACCCGACGACGCCGTCGACCGCGCGCTCGACGTATTCTGGAGCAAGGGCTACGAGGCGACCTCGCTCGACGATCTGTGCGAAGCCACCGGGCTGAGCCGGTCGAGCCTCTATGCCGCCTTCGGCAGCAAGAAGAACCTGCTGCTGCAAAGCGTCGCGCGCTATGGCGAACAGCGCACGCCGATCATTGCCAAGGCCTTGGCGCAACCGCTGCCGCTGCGCCAGGCCTTCGGTCGGCTCGCCGAACAGTTCATCGACCAAATCGTCGCCGGTCCCGGCCGGCGCGGCTGCTTCTTCGGCAATTGCGCCGCCGAACTGCCGCGCAGCGAACGCGCGGCTTTGGCCAAGGTTCGCGAAGGTCTCTTCGCCAATGAGACGCTGTTCCACGAGGCGCTGGTCCGCGGTCAGCAACGCGGCGAACTGGCCGCCGAGGCCGACCTGCGGGCGCTGGCGCGCTATTTGACGTCGGCTTTTCAGGGGCTGCGCCTGTTCGGCAAGGTCAATCCCGACCGCGCCGTGCTGACCGATATTGCCAACACCATGTTGCAGGTGCTCGGCCCGCCCGACACAAACTCGCCAAAGCCAAACGACACGACAGAACCCGGACAAGGACCGACATCATGACCGTCAAACCACGCCAGCCCGCCCCCGCCCTGTCGGTTCCGCTTGCCGGTGGCGGCGCGTGGACGCTCGGCGCCGTCAAGCCCGAAGCCTTCGATATGATCGTGGTCTATCGCGGCCTGCATTGTCCGATCTGCAAGACCTATCTCGGCGACTTGGAAACCAGGCTTCCGGAATTCGCCAAGCGTGGCGTCAACGTCATCGCGCTATCGACCGACACCAAGGAACGCGCCGAACAGGCGAAAGCCGATTGGGGACTGACTCATTTGAAGATCGGCTACGGCCTGCCGATCGAGACCGCCCGCGCCTGGGACCTGTTCATTTCCAGTTCGATCCGCGACGGCGAACCGCCGCAGTTCAGCGAACCCGGTCTGTTTCTGGTCAAGCCGGACGGCACCCTGTTCTTCTCGTCGCGCACCAGCGCGCCCTGGGGCCGCCCGCCGTTCGACCAGATGCTGCGCGGCATCGACATCGCCACCGAACGTAAAATGCCGGCGCGCGGCGAACTCTGATCGGCAACGGACAGGCCGGCTCGCTTACGCCACGGCGAGCCGGATCAGCTTCTTGCCGAGATTGTCGCCGCGATAAAGCTCGGCGATCGCACCCGGACAATGATCTATGCCGTCGGCGATGTCCTCGCGATATTTCAACGCGCCGGCCCGCACCCAGTTGGCCAGACGCGTCACCGCCTCCTCGTAGCGGTGCGCATAGTCGAAGACCAGAAAGCCGCTCATCCGCGCGCGCTTGACCAGAATATGTCGTTCGACCCGCGGGCCAAGCGGCGGCGGATCCCAGGATGCAATCGACGCCGTGCCACAGATCACGATGCGTGCACCGGGTGCAAGTTGCGTCAGCACGGCATCGCTGATCCGCCCCGACGTATTGTCGAAATAGACATCGACGCCATTCGGGCAAGCCGTCGCAACCGCCGCGGCCATATCCGTTTCGCCTTTATAGTCGATGGCAACGTCGTAACCGAAATCGTCGCGGCACAGCCGCGCCTTGGTCTCGCCGCCGGTAATACCCACAGTGCGGCAGCCCATGATCCTGGCGATCTGGCCGACCGCCGAACCGACCGCGCCAGCGGCGGTCGACACCACGACCGTATCGCCCGGCCGCGGCTCGCCTTTCTCAAGCAGACCGAAATACGCGGTAACGCCGTTCAGGCCCAGAACGCCGAGCGATAACGACAAAGGCAGATCGGTTTCCCGGACCTTGCGCGTCACGTCGCTGCCGTCCGACAACGCATAAAGCTGCCAGCCGAACTTGCCCATGACCCTGTCGCCCTCGGCATAATCGGGATGGCGTGACGCCACCACGGTGCCGGCGGCGAAAGCCCGCATCACCTCGCCGATCGCGACCGGCGCCGAATAATTCGCGACCGCGCTGACCCAGCCGCGCATCGCCGGCTCGACCGACAGATATTCGTTGCGAACCAGAAACTGCCGCTCGCAGACCTGCGGGAGCGCGGAATCGACAATTTCGAAATCGCCGGCTTGCGGAATTCCGGCCGGCCGCGATCTCAATAACACTTGCAGGTTGCCAGTCGCGGCCATGCTTATTCTTCCCCGGCCCGCGTCAGTCCAGCCCTTCGACGATGCGCACATCGCGCACCGCGCCATCGCCCAAAGCCCGGACGGCTTCCTGATAGGCCGGACTGTCATGGGCCGCCTTGGCCCGCTCCAGACTATCAAACTCGGTGATGACGGTGCGCTCCTTGATGCCGGCTTCGTAGACCGCCGCCGCCGTACCGCGCGCCAGATAACGTCCGCCGAACGACGCCGTGGCTGGCCCGGCCAACTTGGCATAGGCCGCCAGCTTGTCGGGGTCGGAAATCGAGCGATAGAACGTGACCCAATAAGCTTTCGGCATGATGCAGCTCCCTCGTCAGGACAACGCCTGTCGTCGACGACTAAAGCATACCGAACCGCCAATGAATACGCCGCAGCGACGGAACGCTGCGGCGCATCAATCCACAACCGGCCAGTTGGCAGCCCGAACGGCGGGCGCGCGGCCTCTGCGCTATTGCCCGAACGGCTTCTCGGTCGCCAACCGCTTCACGGCTTCCTGCGCGATACTCAGATCGAACAGTTTGTTCTCCGGAACTTTCTTTTCGACCAGGTGGAAATAGTCAGCCCAATAATCCTGCATCGCCATCACCGACTTGACGTTCGGAATGCCGTCTTCGTTGGTATAGGACCAGTTCGGCGCAATCGCCTTGACCAATTCGGGCTTTTTCAACGCGGTCCGCTTGGCGAGAATTTCAACGATGTCCGGATGCTTGTCCGGCGCGCCGGCGGCCGCGTTGAATTCCTTGACGCCCTGCAAATAGGCCATGGCAAAACGCACCATTACGTCCCGGTGTTCCTTGATAAATGCGCTGCGTGCGGCGTAGAGGCCAACCGCGCCGTCCGGATCGATCTGATCGTCCACCGCGACGATCGGACCCCATTTGTTGTTCTGGGCGAAGAAGCCGAACTGATAGGCAAGATCGGTTGCATCGACCTGTTTCTGGCCGAGCATCTTCATCAGGTCGGGCTGCGGCACATTGGTCACCCAGGTCACGTCCTTGCGCGGATCGAGTCCGGCATTCTGCAACGCCTTGGCGAAGAGATACTGGTTGATGCTGCCGGTCGCCGACAGGCCAATCCGCTTGCCCTTGAGCTTGGAGAAATCGGCCAGGGATTTGACGCCGCCGTCGTAAAGCTCCTTCGTCACATTGATGACGGTGTAGCCGCGACCCTTCTTGTTATTGCCGCGGTCGAGCACGAAGACCAGCGGCGCACCCTTGGCGATACTGTTGAACAGCCCGGCATTGGCGGTCATGAAGGAAATATCGATTTCGCCGGAAATCAGCGAGGGCACGGCCAGCGCGCCGTCGATGAACATCTTCGGCTCGACGGTGATGCCGAGTTTGTCGAAATAACCCTTCTCCTGCGCGACGAAGAAGCCGCCGCCGGTGATAAAGGGCCCCTCGCCGACCCGCACCACGTCCTTGGCTTGCGCCGGCGAAAACCCGGTCAACGCCACCCCCAAGGCGGCGATGGCAGCGAACACGTTAGAGAACCTCATAGAACAACTCCATTGATGACGGATGCCGGTAAGGTTTCAGTGATCCCGATGCGCCCAGGGGGCGATCAGGCGGTCGATGCGTTTCTGTCCGTAAGTGATGACGGCGCCGAAGATGGCGAGCACGATCAGTCCGGCGAAGACCTTCTCGGTCTCCAGCACCTGACCAGCATGGATCAGCAGATAACCCATGCCGCTATCGCTGGTGCCGCCGATCATCTCGGCCGCGACGATCATGATGATGGTGACGCCCATACCGAGCTGAAGGCCGGAAAAGATGCCGGGCAGCGCGGCCGGGATCACCACGTTGAACTGGACCTGCCGCGCGTTGGCGCCGAGATCCTTCGCGGCTTTCATCAGGCCGCTGTCGACCTGCCGGATCGCGGCGAACGTGCTGATTGCGACCGGGAAAAATGCCGTCACGGCGCTAATGACGATCTTGTAGGACTCGCCGGTGCCGAGCCAGATGATCAGTAGCGGAATCAGCGATATTTTCGGCAATGGATAAAGCGCGGCAATCCAGGGATCGACGATGCGAGCGATCAGAGCCGACATGCCCATCGCGATGCCGACCAGAATGCCGAAGAACCCGGCGACCAGGAAGCCGGCCATAATCCGCAGGAAGGTGATCGACAGATGGTAGGGCATCGAGCCATCGAGCGTCATCTCGATCAGGTATTTGACGATCGCGCTCGGCGCCGGCAGATAGATCGGCGGAATGTCCCGGATGCGAACCGTCAGCTCCCAGACCAGCAGGAACGCGGCGATCACCAGATAAGGCGCCAGCCAGTAAAGCGCCGCCGTGACCCTGTTGCCGGATTTGCCGCCGCCGCTCATCGTCAACCCGCCATTTCTTCCTGCTGCCGCATCGAGGACAGCACTTCCTCGCGAATGAGATGCAGCGCCCGGTCATATAGCCTCCCGAACTCCGGGGTATTGACCATGTCCTGCGAGCGTGGCCTTGGCAGATCGACCTTGATGACTTCCTTGATCCGGCCCGGCCGCGCCGTCATCACCACCACCTCGTCACCGAGCAAAATGGCTTCGTCGATGGCATGGGTGACGAACAACACCGTCATCTTCGAGCGCTCGTAAATGCGCGCGAGCTCCTCCTGCATGACGATTTTGGTCTGGGCATCGAGCGCGCCGAACGGCTCGTCCATCAACATGATCGGACGTTCCATGATCAGCGCGCGCGCCAGCGCGACCCGCTGGCGCATGCCGCCCGACAATTGCGGCGGGCGATGCCGCTCGAAACCGCGCAGGCCGACCGAGGCCAAGAGCCGGGTCGCCTTCTCATAACGCTCCGACTTGCCGACGCCCTGCATCTCAAGCCCGAAGGCGACATTGTCGATGACGGTGCGCCAGGGAAACAGATTGAGGTGCTGCCACATCATCACCGAGTGGCTACCGAGCGGCTGACCGGCCTGGTCTTGGCCGCCGATCGTGACGCTGCCGCCGGTGAAAGGCTCGATACCGCCGACGATCTGGATCATCGTGCTCTTGCCGCAACCGCTCGGTCCCAGGATGCAGGAGAAGCGTTGCGACGGAAACCGATGGCTGACGCGGTCAAGCGCCACGACCTGGTGGGATGAATCGCCAAAGACCTGACTGAGGTTATCGACGACGATGTCCATCAGATCCGTCCGTCTCGGTGGCCGCGCTTGATCATCACGGGATCACCGCGATGCCCTGAATCTCGATCAGGATTTCCGGCTGGGCAAAGCCGGTGACGGTGATGGCGGCGCTGGCCGGGAAATCCTTGCCGAAGATCTCTTCCCGAATCTGGGTCATCGGCGTGGTATGGCGCACATCGGTCACAAACACGGTCATGGTGACGAGGTCGGACAATTTGGCGCCGGCATCGGCCAAGGTGGCGGCGATGTTTTCAAACGTCCGACGGCACTGCGCCTCGAAATTGCCGGCCAGCGACGAGCCGTCTCCGGCCGTCTGACCGGTATGGCCGGCGACGTAGATTGTTTTCGCCGCGCCGGAAATAACAACCGCTGGGGAAAACGCGCGCTTCTGTTGCCAAGTGCCGCGAACGAAGGTCTTTTGCAAAACATGCTCCTGATCGTAAATCCGCACCGAACGCGGCGCTCTGTTCGGCTCCCGGCTCGACTCCGGCGCCACGCCGGGCTATCCCGCAAGCTTCAATAAATCATGACATCGAGTATCTTAATGTCAAGACAAACGCCGCAGCGTCCGAAGCCCAAAAAACAGCCAGCCGCGCGCGCCACCGCGGCGGGCGCGACCGAGGCGTCGCAAACCATTGCGCCGTCGTCGACAAAGACCACAGCGACCGGCGATTCCATCGAAGCGCTGCTCAGCGAATGGCGGCGCGAAAGGCCCGACCTCGACCCCTCGCCCTTCGGAATCTTCGGGCGGATCTGGCGGCTGTCTGCCGGTTTATTGAGCGATGCCGAATACTGGCTGGCGCCGATCGGACTGACCTTCGAGTCGTTCAGCGTCATCGTGACGCTGCGTCGCGCCGGCGCACCTTTCGAACTCAACCCGACGGCGCTCTACCGCGAGTCGCTGTTGTCGTCGGGCGCGATCACCAACCGTATCGACCGGGTCGAAGCGCAGGGACTGGTCAAACGCCTGCCCGATCCGAACGATCGGCGGGGCACCATCGTCCGTTTGACGCCGAAAGGCCGTGCTTTGGCCGACCGCGCCATCAAGCTGCATTTCGAGTCGCTGGCGCAATCGCTATCCGGACTCGAGCAGCCGGACCGCGACCTGCTGGCGAGACTTCTTGGTAAATTATTGTTGTCAGTTGAACACAATCGGCCGCTAGAACGCGGCACCGGCCGCAGCCGGCGCAAATGAGCCACATTTGCAACCCTCTATCCCAAGAATAGGGCTACTACCTAACCCCGGAATGCGTATTGTTGCAGTGCAGCATTCGTGCTAGTTTGAATTTGGACGTCGAGTCGAAAAGAGACCTGAGATGAGCGGAAACAGCAAAAAGACCTGGAACACCAAATACGGCGCGCGCCGGGTTCGCGAGGAAGCACCGGTTCTGGCCGAAGCCATCGTTGCCGCGCAGGGTCTTTCGGACAATATCGACGAACAGGCCGACATCGCCGCTTCGCTGATGGGTCTGCCGCGCGAACAGGTCTATGCTGAACTCCAGAAAATGGCGCCCCGCTCCAAGGATGTCGTCCGCACCGTCGCCTTTACCGGCCCGGCGTCGGCGCCGCGCACCTTCGTCGTCGAGCGCAAGACGACGCGGCGCATTATCCCGGCGGCCAACCGTCCGGCACGCAGCGTTTCGGCCTGATCACGTTCGATAACGGATCATTGCAAACGCCTCGCGCGTTTGACGCGCCCTGCGTTGGCGGTCGTTTTCCGCGCCATCGATAGTCTGCTAGCATCCCACTGCGCAAAGTCAGCTCAACGGGCGGCGACAGGATGGATGCCAAGCCGGGACCGGGCGGGTACAGCGCGTGGCATCCGGGCCTGGAATCCGAGCTGCCGCGCCGGTACATGCCGCTTTCAACGATGTTCCGGCCGGACAATGTGTCGACCGGCATCGCCAAAGCCGAAGAACTCAGCGATTACTGCGGGCTGCCGCTTTACGATCTCGTCGCCTTCCGGGTCGAGCGCCTGATCGTTCACGAACTGCTGATCCGGGTTACCGCCGGCATCGCCGTGCCGGACGGCACCAAATATGTCGACCTCGGCACCAATTTCCGTCAGATCGCCGCGACCGTCCTCAATCGCTACATTGCGCCGCATCGCGCCGAACTTGGCCAACTGTTCGACCGGACGATCCGCGATGCCGCAACCCTGATCGATGCCGAACTGACGGCGGCGCTGGCCACCGACCGCCGCACGTCCGACACGGCGCCTCCTCGCCGGCTCTGGCCGTGGCCTTTCGCCAAACGCAGATCGAAAAACCAAACACCGAGACTCCCGCCGCGGACGACGGAAGAAACCGCCGAGATGCGCGATCAGGCCACGATCGCCCGGTGGCGCGACAAATCCGAAAGCACCGACGACCGTCTTGCATCGTCCTGCTACGCCGCCCTCGCCCGCGTCGCCACCGCCATCGTCGCCCGACGCGGTCGCCTCTATATCGACAAAGACCTGATCGCCGAGATCGCCATCACACTGGTCGGGAACGATTACGGCAGCGAGGTCATCGGCCATGCCATCGAACCTATGGTCGAGCAGGCGGTGACCCAGGAAGGCTACAAGCGTTTGCCGGCGCAGCAAAAGCCGGTGGTGATGAACGTCAAGGGTGCTTCGGCCGCCGGCAAGAGCACGATGCGGCCGTTGCAGCGGCGTCTCGCCAGCAAGCTGAATTTCCCCTGGGACGAATTCGCCCTGATCAGCCCGGATATCTGGCGCAAGTTTCTCCTCGACTACGAGGCTCTCGGCCCGGCCTATAAATACGCCGGCACCATGACCGGGCATGAAGTCGAAATCATCGACAAGAAACTCGACCGCTATATGGCGGCCCGCGCCGCACGCGGCGAGATGTCCCATCTCCTGATCGACCGCTTCCGTTTCGACAGCTTCGCGCCGGTGACCGACGGCAAGGGCTCCAGCACGCTGCTGACCCGCTTCGGCGATCTGGTTTATATGTTTTTCGTCATCACGCCGCCCGAACAAACGGTCGAGCGGGCTTGGGCGCGCGGCCTCAAGGTCGGCCGCTATAAGGCCGTGGAAGACCTGCTGGCGCATAACGTCGAAGCCTTCACCGGCATGCCGGAACTGTTCTTCACCTGGGCGCTCATTGCCGGCAAGCGCGTGCATTATGAATTCCTCGACAACAGCGTCGCCGAAGGCCGGCCGCCCCGCACCGTCGCCTTCGGCTGGGGCGGCGAGATGACGGTGCTCGATATCAAAGCGATGCTCGACATCGACCGCTTCCGCAAAATCAATATCCACGCGCATGAGGCTAATGAAGTCTATGACGGCGACAATCTGGCGCCGGAGGCCAACACCGATTTTCTCAAGCGCTGTGCGCGCTTCATCCCGACGATCAATTTCGCCGATTACGAAACCGGCGCGATCTATGCCCGCCTGCACCAGGGTCACTGGGTCTGGCGTGACGAACAAGCCTTCGCCAACGCGATGCACGATCCCGATAGCAAGGCCGGACTGGAAGCGGTCGCGCCCAAACGCTGCGACGGTACCGACGCAGCCATCAACCAGTGGATCGATCTATCGCCGGAAAAAGTCCACACCCTTGGCGTCTGGGGCGAACATTCGCGCGACGATGTGATGCAACGAGAAGCTTAATCGGCGCGGCTTTTACGCCGGAGCGACATCGGTCAGCCGCATCTGAACCCGCTCCTGGCCCTGCCAGCGATCGACGGTGAGATAGCCTGCGGCGTGCATGGCCCGGCCGCGATTATCGATCAACGCCTTGCCCAATGGCGTTCCGACGACTCGAAACGCGATGGCATTGACGAAATTGCCGTCGCCGGATCGGAAACGTGCACGAATATGATTTTCGCCAACCGGATCGACATATGCCAGCGTGTGGCTTGGTAGCGCCAGCACCGGCTCGGGATTGCCGGCGCCATAAGGTCCGGCCCTGCCGAGCATCTCGACCAGCGCCGGCGTGACACCGCCGGCGCTGACCGCGCCATCGATCATCAGCGACCGGTCGCGCCGCGCGATTTCGACCGAAGCCGCCAAGGTTTCTTCCATGAAGGCACGGAAGGCACCAAGCCCGCCCTTGGCCAGCGTGATGCCAGCCGCCATGGCGTGACCGCCACCTTTGACCAGCAACCCTTCATGCACCGCCTGACGCACCGCGCGCCCGAGATCGACGCCGGCAATCGAACGACCCGAACCGGTGCCGGTGCCGCCCGGTTCCAGCGCGATGGCAAAGGCCGGCCGGCCATAACGCTCTTTCAGTCGCGCCGCCACCAGACCGACGACGCCGGGATGCCAGCCGGCCTGGGCCGTCACCACCACCGCGCCCTTCTCTTCAAGCCCAAGCGCGGCCATCGCCTCGGCTTCGGCCTGCTCGACCGCGGCGGCCTCGATCAAGCGGCGCTCACCGTTCAGCCGGTCGAGTTCGGCGGCAATCCGCCCGGCCTCGATCGGATCGTCTTCCAGCATCAGGCGAACGCCGAGATCGGCGCGCCCGATCCGCCCGCCGGCATTGATGCGCGGCCCCAACAGAAAGCCGAGATGAAAAGCCTCCGGCGGACCGTTGAGCCGGGCGGCGTCCATCAACGCCGTCAACCCGACCTGCTCGCGCCGCCGCATCGCGATCAAACCCTTGGCGACGAAGGCACGGTTCAGGCCCTTCAACGGTACGACGTCGGCGACCGTGCCGAGCGCGACCAGATCGAGCCAGGACAACAGGTCCGGCGCCGGCCGCGTCGCAGCGAAAAAATCGCGCTGGCGCAATTCGCGCGTCAAAGCCACCAGAGTCATGAACACGACGCCGGCGGCGCACAAATAACCCAGGCCCGACAAATCATCGGCACGGTTCGGATTGACGATGGCGACCGCCTGCGGCAGCTCCACGTCGGCCTGGTGATGATCGAGAACGACGGTGTCGAGGCCGAGCTTGGCCGCCTCGCCCAGCGCAGCAATGCTGGTGGTGCCGCAGTCGACGGTGACCAGCAGCTTTACGCTTTGCGCGGCAAAGCCTTCAATCGCGTCGGCATTGGGCCCATAGCCTTCGAAGATCCGGTCCGGGATATAGACGATGGGATCGAGACCGCACTGACGCAGATAGCGCGCCAGCAACGCCGACGAGGTCGCGCCGTCGACGTCGTAATCGCCGAAGATCGCGACCTTCTCGGCCCGAACAATCGCATCGGCGAGCCGGCCTGCGGCCGCGCTCATGCCCGACAGCACCGACGGATCGGGCATCAAGTTCTTGATCGTCGGATCAAGATAGCTGGCGGCTTCGTCGGCCTCAATACCCCGGCCCGCCAGCACCCGCGCCAGCAATTCCGGGGTGCCGTTGCGCTGAACGATGGTGGTCGCCCGCGCCAGCCCGCGCGCGTCAAGACGGTCCTTCCACGCCCGCCCGGTCGCCGACTTCTCGACGCCGAGGAAAAAACGATCCGGCTCGTTCACCGCCGTTGCCGGCCACACCATCGTCATACCACGCAGATGTCATAGCGCGGATGAGCTGCGCCAAATCCCGCTCTAGTCGAGATAGAACTTATCAAGCTGGCGGTGTTCGCCGACCACGCGGCGCACCGTGCCGGTGGCCGAGCGCATCACCACCGTTTCAGTCTCGATCATGTCCTTGCCGAACACGACGCCGCGCAGCATCGCGCCGGTGGTCACGCCGGTCGCGGCGAACAGGCAATCGCCCTTCACCATGTCCTCGATCTCGTACTTCTTCTTGGCATCCTTGATGCCCATCTTGCGGATCCGCTCCTGCAAGGCCTCGGTGTCGATGACCAGCCGGGTCTGCATCTGGCCGCCGATGCAGCGCAGCGCCGCCGCCGCCAGAACGCCTTCCGGCGCACCGCCCGAACCGAGATAGATGTCGATGCCGGTCTTCGGTTCGGCGCAGTGAATGACACCGGCGACGTCGCCGTCGCTGATCAAGGTCACGGCCGCGCCCAGCTTGCGGATCGCCTCGATCTTGTCGGCGTGACGCGGCCGGTCGAGCAGAATAGCGTTGAGTTCCGACGGCTTGACGCCCTTGGCCTTGGCCAGGCTGATCATGTTGTCGGTGACCGAAGCGTCGAGGTCGACGGTGCCTTTCGGATAGCCCGGGCCGATAGCGATCTTGTCCATGTAGCAATCCGGCGCGTGCAACAGCGTGCCGCCTTCCGCCATCGCGATGGTGGCGATCGAACCCGGCATGTTCTTGGCGCACAGCACGGTGCCTTCGAGCGGATCGACGGCGATGTCGACCTTCGGGCCGTTCTTGTTGCCAACCTTCTCGCCGATGAACAGCATCGGCGCTTCGTCGATCTCGCCCTCGCCGATCACCACGGTGCCGTCGATCGGCAGCTTGTTCAGTTCGCGCCGCATCGCGTCGACCGCGGCCTGATCGGACGCCTTGTCGAGACCGCGCCCGCGCAGACGCGCCGCCGAGACCGCCGCGCGCTCGGTGACGCGCACGATCTCCAGCGTCAGGATGCGCTCGAGCAGCAGTTCGGGCTGAATCGTTATCGAAGACATTGTGTCACCCTCTATCAATATCGCGGATTAATTCTTTTCAATTCTGATGACCTGCGGACGACCGGAAATCACTTTATCGCGGCCGACGGCGGCGAGCGCCTTGCGCACGGCGTCTTCGCTGGTGGCGTAAGTAATAAGGATGACCGGCACCGAACCGTTCTTGGTCTCGGACGATGGCGCGCCCTTGGCGTGGCGCTGGACAATCGACTCCAGTGAAATGTCCTGCTCGGCCAGCCGGGTCGCGATGCTCGCCGCCGTGCCCGGCTTGTCGCGCGCCTGGAAGCGGATGTAGTAGCCGCCTTCGTGGCGCTGCATCGGCGCCTTGCGGACATCCTTCAGCCTGGCGACCGGACGGCCGAATGGCGGGACCTTCACGCCACGCGCGACATCGGCGATATCCGACAGCACGGCGGACGCGGTTGCGGCGCCGCCGGCACCCGGACCGACCAGCGTGATCGGGTTGATGCCGTCGGCGTCGATCGTCACCGCATTGGTAACGCCCATCACCTGCGCGATCGAGGAATCCTTGCGCACCATGGTCGGATGCACGCGCTGTTCGATGCCCTTGGGCGTGCGCACCGCGACGCCGAGCAGCTTGACGCGATACCCGAGCTCATCGGCGGCGGCGAGATCGGCCGAGGCGATCGAGGAGATGCCTTCGCGATAAATCGCCGAGGGCTCGACCTTGGTGCCGAAAGCCAGGCTCGCCAGCAACGACAGCTTCTGCGCGGTGTCCTGACCCTCGACGTCGAAGGTCGGATCGGCTTCGGCGTAACCGAGCGCCTGAGCCTGTTTCAGGCATTCGGCGAAGGACAGGCCCTCCTGCTCCATCCGGGTCAGGATGTAATTGCAGGTGCCGTTGAGGATACCGTAGATCCGGTTGATCGAATTGCCGGCCAGTCCCTCGCGCAAGGTCTTGACGATCGGAATGGCGGCGCCGATCGCCGCTTCGTAGTTCAGCGCTACACCGGCCTTCTCGGCCAGTTGCGCCATCTTGACGCCGTGTTTGGCCAAAAGCGCCTTGTTGGCGGTGACCACCGACTTGCCGGAGGCGAGCGCGAACTCAACCGCGGACTTGGCCGGGTCGCGATCGCCGCCCATCAGTTCGACAAAAACGTCAATGCTATCGTCACCGGCCAGTTCGACCGGATCGGAAAACCATTTCATCTTCTTGAGATCGACGCCTCGGTTCTTGCCGCGCGAACGGGCGCTGACCGCGACGACCTCGATCGGACGGCCGCACCGCGCCGTCAACTGGTCGCGCTGGCCGGCGACCTGGGCGATCAGGGCGGCGCCGACCGTACCAAGGCCGGCGACGCCCACTCTAAGGGGTCCACTCATAAAAACACTTCTCTCTTGCGCATGATCCGATCCGAAAACCGGATACCGCATTTCAGGATCATGCCCTACCGCCGCGTCGCGAGCGGAACGACGTTGTGCAACTGGCCCGGCGCGGTCTCGAAGAAGCGGCGCATATTGCGGGCGGCCTGCCGGATGCGCTGCTCGTTCTCGACCAGCGCGACGCGAACATAGCCCTCGCCGTGCTCGCCGAAGCCGATACCGGGCGAGACCGCCACATCGGCTTTCTCGATCAACAGCTTCGAGAACTCGACGCTGCCGAGCGAGGCGAACGGCGCCGGGATCGGCGACCAGGCAAACATCGAGGCGCGCGGCGCCGGGATCTGCCAGCCGGCGCGGCCGAAGCTTTCCACCATCACGTCGCGACGCTTCCTGTAGGTGTCGCGCATTTCCTGGATGCAATCGTCCGGACCGTTCAAGGCCGCGATCGCCGCCACCTGAATCGGGGTGAAGGCACCGTAGTCGAGATAGGATTTGACCCGGCCGAGCGCGGCGATGACGCGTTCATTGCCGACCGCAAAACCCATACGCCAGCCGGCCATCGAATAAGTCTTCGACATCGAGGTGAACTCGACCGCGATATCGGTCGCGCCCGGCACCTGCAACAGCGACGGCGGCGGATCGTTGTCGAAATAGACTTCGGCGTAAGCCAGATCGGACAGCACCAGAATTTCGTGTTTCTTCGCGAAGGCGACCAGGTCCTTGTAGAAATCCAGACTGGCGACATAGGCGGTCGGATTGGCCGGATAACAGACCACCAGCGCGATCGGCTTCGGGATCGAGTGAACGATCGCCCGTTCCAGCGACGAGAAGAACTCCGGCACCGGCTCCGACGACACCGAACGCACGGTGCCGCCGGCCATCAGGAAGCCGAAGGCATGGATCGGGTAGCTCGGGTTCGGCACCAGCACGACATCGCCCGGCGCGGTGATCGCCTGGGCGACGTTGGCGAAGCCTTCCTTGGAGCCGAGAGTAGCGATGACCTGGGTGTCGGGATTGAGCTTCACGCCGAAACGGCGCTCGTAATATTTGGCCTGGGCCAGACGCAGCTTCGGAATACCGCGCGACGCCGAATAACGGTCGGTCCGCGGCTTGCCGAGGGTCTCCTTCATCTTTTCGATGACGTGAGCCGGCGCCGGCAGATCGGGGTTGCCCATGCCGAGGTCGATAATATCGGCGCCTGCGTTGCGGGCCTTGGCCTTGGCCTTGTTGACCTCTTCGAACACATAAGGCGGCAAGCGGCGGATGCGGTAATATTCTTCCATCGGTCTAGACCTTTAAGTCGCGTTCACCCTGCCTGGCGCTTCCGCCTCGAAGCCGCGAATTCGGTTTCGCGGTCTTGGCACCGTCAAAGCGCGAGCTGCCCTTTCCAGCCGGCAGGCGTTACCCCGGCTGGCTTTTATCACGGCTTTGTCGCGGCACCAGAGCCCTGGTCACTTTTGATGTTGAGCGGCTGACTATTTGCCGCCTCCGGCCGCTTTTTGGCGGCGGCGGCCCGCTTTTTGGCCGGGACCGGTTTGCCCTCAAGCCGGTCCCGGTCGGACTGCAATTCCTTTTCCAGCCGGACCTGGGCGGCGTCGCTCAAGGGTTCGGTGGCGCGCGGCGGCGGCATGTCGTGGACGGCCGGATACTGATAGGCGACCTTCGGCCGCGCCGGCGCGTCGGCCGGTAAGCCGACGCCGGCCGGCAGGTCGTCGACCACCACGCCGGTGGCGCAGCCGCCCAGCAGTCCGCCCGTCCCGATCGACAGACCGAGCGCAAGCGCCAGGCTTGAGACGAATTTCCGTCCCAAGCGCCGGTCCCGCTGGGCGTCATCGCCAGTCAATCGTGATCGGGAACGCCCCATGCAACGCAAGCCTTCTGGATCCAAGCCTCAAGGATCGACGGCCACCGGTCGGAACCGGCCCCGAGAAACCCACAACCGCTAACGCCCAGCACCAAGAATCTGGTGAAGAGTCAATGAATTATAGCATAAACTCGGTATCGGGTTAATATGGCGGCAGCAAGGATGATCAAGCCGCGGCAGGCTCCGCCGACCGCTTTTTTGAGCAGCCCTGCGCGGAAATGTGCCTTGCGATCCGATGCTGTCCGGGCCACGTCTGGGGCGGGGACGAAACAAAATGACCATGGAACAGACCAAAAGCGGCACAGCCGGAATATCGGAAAAAACCGGACCCAAACCGGCCCAAACCGCACCCGTCGACCCCGGCATCGCCTCCAAGATCGACATCGAGGCCCTGGCCCGCAATCTGGCCCGGATCATCGAGGAAGGCGGCAAGGCGCTGGCCGCCTATATGAAGCCGCGCGAGTCCGGCAAATTGAAAGATGAGCTGTCGGAAGACGTCACCGATGTGGTCAAGACCGTCGGCCACGTAGCGGAATACTGGCTGTCCGACCCCAAGCGCGCCCTCGAACTGCAAACCAGCCTGGGCCGGGCCTATCTCGATCTCTGGGCCAGCGCCGTAAAGCGCATGGCCGGCGAAGAGTCCACGCCGGCGGTCGCCCCCGACCCGCGCGACAAACGCTTCGCCGACCCGGAATGGTCGCAGAACCAGTTCTTCGATTTCCTGAAGCAGGCCTACCTGCTGACCGCCAGCTGGGGCGAAAAGCTGGTCAAGGACGCCGACGGCGTCGACGCCCATACCCGGCAGAAGGCCGAGTTCTACGTCAAGCAGATCACCAACGCGATCTCGCCGTCGAACTTCGTGCTGACCAATCCGGAGTTGTTGCGCGAAACGCTGTCGTCGAACGCGGACAATCTGGTCCGCGGCATGCACATGCTGGGCGAGGACATCGCGGCCGGCAAAGGCAATCTGAAGATCCGGCAATCCGATCCCGGCAATTTCGAGGTCGGCCGCAATCTGGCGCTGACACCCGGCAAGGTGATCTTCCAGAACGACCTGATGCAGCTCATCCAGTATACGCCGACCACCGAGACCGTGCTGAAGGTCCCGCTTTTGATCGTGCCGCCCTGGATCAACAAGTTCTACATCCTCGATCTGACGCCGGAGAAGTCCTTCGTCAAATGGTGCGTCGATCAGGGCATCACGGTGTTCGTGATCTCCTGGGTCAACCCCGATGCGCATCTGGCCAAGAAGAGCTTCGAACAATACATGAAGGAAGGGCCGATCGCCGCGCTCGATGTCATCGAGCAGGTCACCGGCGAAAAGAAAGTCCACACCATCGGCTATTGCGTTGGTGGCACGCTGCTGTCGATCACGCTGGCTTATCTCGCCGCCAAACGGAAGAACCGTGCGCTGTCGGCGACCATGTTCGCCGCCCAGGTGGACTTCACCTATTCCGGCGACCTGAAAGTCTTCGTCGACGAGGAACGCATCCAGCAGCTCGAAGCCCGCATGAACGAACGCGGCTACCTGGAAGCCTCGCGCATGGCCAATACCTTCAACATGCTGCGTTCGAACGATCTGGTCTGGCCCTATGTCGTCAACAATTACCTGCGCGGCAAGAAGCCCTACCCGTTCGACATCCTGTTCTGGAACGCCGACGCGACCCGGATGCCGGCGGCCAATCATTCATTCTACCTGCGCAATTGTTATCTCAACAACCGGCTGACCAAAGGCGAGATGGAAATCGCCGGCGTCAAACTCGACCTGAAGAAAGTCAAAGTGCCGATCTATAATCTGGCCACCCGCGAGGATCACATCGCGCCGGCCAAGTCGGTGCTTTACGGCTCGCAATTTTTCGGCGGCCCGGTGAAATATGTGCTCGCCGGCTCCGGCCATATCGCCGGCGTGGTCAATCCACCGGCCAAGGAGAAATACCAGTACTGGCTCGGCGCACCGCCCTTCGGCGAGAATGTCGAGGAGTGGATGACGACCGCGGTCGAACATCCCGGCTCCTGGTGGCCGGACTGGCTCGACTGGATCAAGAGCCTGAACGCCAAGACCGTGCCGGCCCGCGCCATCGGCGGCGGCAAGCTTGAACCGATCGAGGATGCGCCCGGTTCCTACGTCAAGGCGAAGGATTAACCGGCGCAACGACGGCAGGTGCGCAACTCCCGACCGTCTTATGTAGAGCGCCCCGACTCCACGCTATCGCTTGATCTTGCCGCGCGACGGCTTGGCTTTCGCGCTGCCTCTGCCAATCCCGCCGGCCATTTGCTGACGCAGTTCCTGCGCCACCGCGCGGATCGGCGCCGCCGTCTTCATGTCGCTATGCACCACCAACCAGATGCCTTGCGCGACCGGCGATTGATTTGGCGCCGCCGGCACCAGCCCGTCGATACCGGCCGCCATGAAGTCCGGCAGCATCGCGACGCCGCCGCCGATGCGGGCCGCCGCCAGCTGCATGTCGGCGGTACTGGCGCGCAACGCAAAGGCCCGCCCGGCCATAAAGCGTAACAGCGCGGCCTGATGCGGCGCCGCTTCCATATCCTTGTCGTAACCGATAAACCGCCAGTCATTCGGATCGGTCGCGGCGAGATAGGCTGAACTGGCGTAAAGCCGGAACACCATCTCACCGAGCTTGACGACGGTCAGATCGCCTTCGGTCGGACGACTGAGCCGCACGGCAATGTCGGCCTCGCGCCGGTCCAGCGATGCGCGACGCGATTCACCGATCACGCGAAGTGTCAAACCGGGATGACGTCGACCGAGCGCGACAATCGCCGGCGCGAGCATCGCCGCCGCCAGGACCGGCGGCGCGCTGACAGTCACGACACCGGAAAGGTCGCCGCGCGCCCCGATCGCGGCGCGTTCGATCGCCTCGGTGTCGCGCTGCATACGGCCAACCAGCGGCGCGATCTGCGCGCCGGCCGCCGTCAGGCTGAGCCGGCGACCACGCCGGTCGACCAGCTTGACCTTGATCTCCCGTTCCAGCGCGGCAATCCGGCGCGCGACCGTGGCGTGCTCGACGCCAAGCAGCCTCGCCGCAGCGGCCAGGCTGCCGCATTGCGCCAGCGCCGCGAAATGCCGCAAATTCTCCCAATCGGCCATTGTCAAAAATTTCCCAGACGATGTGAAATAATAGGGAATTTTCACCCATCGAACCAGCGATCATTTTCCGCCCCGCCACCTTCCGGCACTTGGAGAATGACGATGGACCTCAAGATTGAACTCATCGGCCCCGGCGGCGTCGACCGTTTGCAGGCCGCGCCTTGCCCGCCGCAAACGCCGGGCCCCGGCGAAATTCGCATTCGCCACGACGCCATCGGCGTCAATTTCATCGATATCTATTTCCGGCTCGGGCATTATCCGCTGCCGAACCTGCCGGCCACGCTCGGCGTCGAAGGCGCCCGCATCGTCGAGGCCGTTGGCGAAGGCGTCACCGATCTTATGCCCGGCGACCGTGTCGCCTATGCCGGCGCGCCGGTCGGGGCCTACGCCTCGACCCGATTGCTGCCGCAGGCGCGCGCGATCCGGCTTCCCGACGACATCACGACGCGCATCGCCGCCGCCAACATGTTGCGCGGGCTGACCGCACATATGTTGCTGTACCGTGTCTATCCGGTCGCACCCGAAACAACATTACTGATCCACGCCGCCGCGGGCGGTCTCGGCAGCATCCTCGTACGTTGGGCCAAACATTTGGGCGCCACCGTGATCGGCACCGCCGGCTCGCCGACCAAGGCCGCTGCCGCTCGCGCCCACGGCGCCGACCATGTCAGCGTCGGCCGCGATGCCGATCTTGCAGCCGAAGTGCGAGCCCTGACGAAGGGCCAAGGCGTCGATTACGCCATCGATGGCATCGGCGGCGATATGCTGGAGAAAACGCTGGCTTGCGTACGCCGCTTCGGCACGGTGGCGAGCGTCGGTCAGGCCGCCGGGCCCATTCCGCCGCTCTCTGTCGAAACGCTTGGACCGGTCCGCGCGCTGTCGCTGTCGCGCCCCAGCGTCATGGCCTATTCCGCCGATCCGGCGGTCTATCCCGCCGCCGCGCAAGACCTGTTCGCCGCCATCAGGCGTGACATCGTCGCCGACATCGGCGCTGATTATCCGCTGGCCGATGCGGCGCGGGCGCAAGCCGACCTTGAGGCCGGCCACACTACCGGCAGCCTGTTGCTGATCCCGTGATCCGGCGCGTGGCTTAAGACGCCAGCTTGATCGGCACTTTCAGATAATGCACGCCGTCGACTTCAGCCGGCGGAAACTTGCCGGCGCGAATGTTGACCTGGATCGACGGCAACAGCAGCAAGGGAGCCGCCAGCTTGGCGTCCCGGGTCTGGCGCATGGCGACGAACTCGTCCTCGCTGATGCCCTCATGGACGTGGACATTGCGGGCGCGCTCGTCGGCCACCGTCGTCTCCCAGGCATATTGATCGCGGCCCGGCGCCTTGTAGTCATGGCACATGAACAGCCGGGTCTGCGGCGGCAATGACAACACGCGCTGAATCGAACGATACAGCTGCCGGGCATCGCCGCCCGGGAAGTCGGCGCGCGCGGTGCCGTAATCCGGCATGAACATCGTGTCGCCGACGAAGACCGCGTCGCCGATATGATAGGACACACAAGCCGGGGTATGGCCGGGCGTGTGGATCACCTCGCCGTCAAGCGCGCCGATCTTGAGGCGCTCGCCGTCCTTGAACAGATGGTCGAACTCGGAGCCATCGCCCGACACGTCGATGGCATTGAACACCGGCCGAAAGATGCGCTGCACGTCGCGAATATGCTCGCCGATCGACACCTTGGCGCCGGTCTTGAGCTTGATATAGGGCGCACCGGACAGATGGTCGGCATGGGCATGGGTTTCCAGCACCTGCCCGATGGACACGCCGAGCCTGTTGGCTTCGGCCAAAATCGCGTCGGCTGACGCAAAGCCGGCCTTGCCGCTGCGGAAATCATAGTCCAGCACCGGATCGATCACCGCACCGATCATGGTCTGCTTGTCCCAGACCAGATAGCTGACGGTGTTGGTCGGCTCGTCAAAAAACGCCTTGATCTCGGGCTTGTTCGCCCCATCGCGGGTTTCGCTCTGCGACATCGTCTGGGTCCTCGGCACGGGAGTCTCCCTTTGCATTTTCGGCATTGGCCTTGACTTATATATTAGAGATACCTAATTTAGCAATATCTAATTTACCGGAGCCATCCGATGACACCCCAAACCGCCCGGCGCGCCACGCCCGCGGCCCGTAACGATAAAGTTGAAAGCGACCTCAATAAAGGCATGGCCGACTTCGAGCGCAATGCCGCGCAAGCCGCCGGCCTGTTGAAACTGCTCGGCAACGAACACCGTCTGCTGATCCTGTGCCGGCTATCCATTGCCGGCGAAATGTCGGTCGGCGCCCTGGCGGCGGCGGTGAACCTGAGCCAGTCGGCGCTGTCGCAGCATCTCGCCAAGATGCGCGACGACGGCCTGCTCGCCACCCGGCGCGACGCCCAGACGATCTACTACCGCATCGCCAATCCCAACGCGGCGCGACTGCTGGCGAACCTGAAAGAGATCTATTGCCCGTAACGCCGGCGCGCCAACGCCACCCATCACCATCATTTCATCCGCAGGAACCGCACCATGAAGACCATCACGCCCGATCGCGCCGCCGAACTCGTCAAGTCCGGCGCGGTACTGATCGACATCCGCGAGTCGCATGAGCACGCGCACGAGAACATTCCCGGCGCGCGCCACCATGCGCTGTCGCAGATCGATGCCCAACATCCGGTTCGCGCCGGCGACACCGTGCTGATCTATCACTGCAAGTCCGGCGCGCGGACCAACATGAACGCCAAGAGGCTGGCAAACGCCGCCGGCCAGTGCGAGGTCTATTTGCTGGGCGGCGGCATCGAGGCCTGGAAGCGCGCCGGCCTGCCGACCAGCCGGTCCAGCGAGCGCGCGGCCGCCGGCGATCAGGGCGGCTTCCTGAAACGGCTCGCCGGTCTGTTCGGCTAACGTCAACGCGACCGCTACGCGCCGCGGCATCGACGAGGGCACCATGACAATCCTGCACGCGCTGCTATCGGTCGGCTCCGGCGGCATTGTCGGTTTCACGCTGGGACTCGTCGGCGGCGGTGGCTCGATCATGGCGGTGCCACTCCTGGTCTACGTCGTCGGCGTGCCCTCGCCGCATGTCGCCATCGGCACCAGCGCGATCGCGGTCGCCGCCAGCGCGCTCGCCAATCTCGCCGGTCACGCCCGCGCCCGTACGGTCAAATGGCGCTGCGCACTGGTCTTCGCTCTCTCCGGCATCGCCGGCGCGGCGGCCGGTGCGCAATTCGGCAAGATGGTCGATGGCACCCGGCTGTTGACGCTGTTCGGTCTGCTGATGATCGTGATCGGCGCGCTGATGCTGCGGCCACGCAAATCCGGCGGCAACCCGGATGTCCAACTCACCGCCGCCAGCGCCAGGACCTTGCTGCCGATGCTGATCGGCGCCGGACTTCTGGTCGGCGCGCTGTCGGGCTTCTTCGGAATTGGCGGCGGCTTCCTGATCGTGCCGGGGCTGATCGGCGCGACCGCCATGCCGCTGATCAACGCCATCGGCTCATCGCTGGTCGCTGTCACAGCCTTCGGCGCGACGACGGCGGCGAGCTACGCCTGGTCCGGCCTGGTCGATTGGCCGCTGGCGATCCTGTTCATCATTGGCGGCGCGCTCGGCGGCCTGTTCGGCACAAGGCTCGCCCGCCACTTGTCGCAATACAAACACGCGCTGTCGGTCACCTTCTCCGCGATCGTCATCGCGGTGGGGATTTACGTCGTGATGCGCTCAGTGATGTTCTAGTTCCCAGACATCGAGCATCGGTTCGGCCGGCGGCGTCGACTTGTACAACAACTCGGCATATTTGCCGCCGTGATAAGCGAGCGGCGGCTTGGCGTCATCGCGCATCCCGACAATGTGACCGATGAACAGGGTATGATCGCCACAATCGTGCCGTGCTTCGATCTCGGCGGCAATGGCCGCGGCGACGCCGGCAAGCACCGGAATGCCGCCGATATGTTCAAAGCTGACGTCCGGGTCGGTCGCGCCCTGCCGGGCGAAATGCTGACTGACCGCCTCCTGCCCCTTGGCCAGCATGCTGACGCCGAAATGCCCGGCCTTGTCGAGGATCTCGTGCATACGGGCCTTCTTCGAAATCGAGATGATGCACAGCGGCGGCGACAACGACCCCGACATGAAAGCGTTGGCGGTCATGCCGCGCACGCCGCCTTCGCTCTCCGCGGTAATAACGGTGACGCCGGTGGCAAAGCTGCCCATGACACGGCGAAACAGCATCGGGTCAATCGGCGGTCTCTGATCATTCGGCGTCATCGCATCACTCTTTCATAAGCGTTATCGCCCGGCTCAATGCCCGGCTTTGGCGGCGTGGTAGCTGAAGGCTCCGGGATCGGTCAGGTCCGGCACCCGCCAGCCGTCAAGGTCGTATTCGGCCATGCAGGCTTCCGCAAAGCCCTTGAAGCGGTCGGCATTACCGGAGGCTTGCGCTCCGAACAAGGCATATCGACGGATTTCCTCGGTCGAACCGCCATAATTGATCTCATAGAGTTCATGCCGACCGCCGAACTCGCTGCCAAGACAATCCCACAGCAGCTTCATCAGTTTCACGCGCTCCTCGGCTTTGTAACCGTTGGATCCGCGCAAATACTGATCGAGGTAAGGCCGGATTTCCGGATTCTGAAAATCGCTGGCGTGCGAATTCAGATAGATCAAACCGGAAGCCACCGTCTGCTCGATGATATATTTCACCTTGGTATAAGCGATGGTCGCGATGATCGAATAGGCGTTGCCCGGGTCCATGTTCGGCAGAACGTAATCGCCGATCCACGGCTTCGGGTCTCGCACCATGGCGTCCGACAAGGCCCAGAACAGATTTCGCCAGGCGATAACCTCGCCGACATTGGCCTGCACGCCGCGGTAATCCTTGGTGCCGGCCGCCTCCGTCGCCTTGAGCAGAAGCCCGGCGATGAAGTCGAGCTTGACCGCCAGACGGGTGCAGCCGTGCACGACGAAGCGCGGCAGGAAGCCGGTGCGCGGAAAGAAATTGTTGGCCTTCTCGACGTCGCCGTAAACGAAGACGTTCTCCCAGGGCACCAGCACCTTATCCATGATGAAGACCGCGTCGTTCTCGTCGACACGGCTCGACAAGGGATAATCGAACGGCGAGCCCATCACGGTCGCCGCCATTTCATACGAGGTGCGGCAGATGAATTTCACACCGGGCGTATTGGTCGGCAGCATGAAGATCGCGGCGAACTTCTTGTCCTGTACCGGGATCAGGCCGTGATGCGCGACGAAGGTGTAATTGGTCAGCACCGAACCGGTCGCGACCACCTTGGCGCCGGAAATGATCAGGCCCTTGTCGGTCTCCTTCTCGACATGACAGCAGACATCGCCGACCTCGTTCGGCGGCCGGTCGCGGTCGATCGGCGGATGAATGATGGCGTGATTGATGAAGGGCACGCGCTCCTGGCTGTATTTGTACCAGCGCCTGGCGTTGTCCTGATAGGGATCGTAGAAATCGGAATTGGCGCCGAGCGTCGCCAGAAAGGCCGCCTTGTAATCCGGCGCGCGGCCGAGCCAGCCGTAAGACAACTTCGCCCATTCGGCGATGGCGTCACGGCCCGCGATCAGATCGTCGGCCGACTTCGGCGCCTTGAAGAAAGCATGAGTCTTGCCGCCATTGCCGGTGTCGGTCGGCACCATGATCTTGTCGCGATGCTTGGGGTCATGCATGGCATCGTAGAGCCGCGCCACCATCCGCGACGTGTTGCGGAAGGCCGGATGTTCGGTGACCTTCTTGACCTTCTCGCCATAGATGAAGACCTCGCGACCGTCGTCGAGCGACGCGAGATATTCATCGCCATTCTGCGGCCGGCTGACGTCGACTTTTCCGATGGTCTCAGGCTCCGCAGCAAAGGCTTCCGGACTGGCGCGATTGGACATGATGCCTCCCCTTGAGTTGGTCGTTTCCCCGAATTGGACTGCGACGGCCCTTATCTTTTGAGCCTTGTTCGCAAATCGAACATCCGTGCGATGTCCGAACTTTAGTCAAGGCTACGTCCGCCGCTGTCCGAAGACAAGCGGCCGCCCGGGCCCCGGATCGACAAATTAAGCGTCGGCGAGCGCGACCTGCGCGGCGAGCGCCTTGAGCGCCGGCCAATAGGCATCCCGCATCTCATTGCGGGTGGTGCGGGCCGAATGCGTGCTGATGCTGAGGGCGCCGACGGCCTGGCCGTGACGATCGACCACCGCGACCGCGATCGAGCGCAGACCGCGCTCCAGCTCCTCATCGACAATGGAAAACCCCTGCGCATGGTCGTCGCGCACCCGGTCGAACAAGGCCTGCAAGTCGGTAATCGTCGACGGCGTATAGGCTTCGAACCGGCGTGACTTCAGCCGCCGCCAGATCTCGGCGGCGTCGAGAAAACCAAGCTGAATCCGTCCCATCGCGGTGTGAAAAGCCGGCAGCCGGCTGCCGACCGACAACACCGACGACATGATGCGCCGCGTCGGCACACGCGCGACATAGACGATCTCGCTGCCCTGCTCGCTATCTTGCAGGATCGACGCCGACACCGACTCCTGCAGCCGTTCGCTCAGGTCGCGCATCAACGGCTGCGCCCGGTCGATCCAGCTTTGCGTCGCCAGATAGGCAAAGCCAAGCTTGAGGATATTCGGCGACAGAGAAAACTGCCGGCCATCCTGCGTGACATAACCCAGTTCGGACAGCGTGCGCAGGATCCGCCGGGCGGTTGCCCGGGAAACCGTGGCAGCGGCCGCCGCCTCCGACAACGTCATGCTCGGCCGCTCCTTGCCGAAACAGCCGAGCACAGCCAGACCTTTGGCCAAGGTGGCCATGAACTCCTTGTCGACAGCGTCGGTGCCTGCCGTCTCGTCGGTCTCGGTGGCGGTCTGTCTCATAACGTCTTCAAGGACTCCAACGCTCGGCGCAATGTTCGATATGCGAACGTAGCACGCCATCAATCCTTGTTGAAGCCGCTGCCTGGCCGAGGACATCGCCGTGGCGACCTCCTATGGTCGCCCCACCGATTCCTTCTCAAAAGCCGGGGCCTGCCGACCATGACCAAAGAACTGCTGTGGCTGACGCTGACCGTGATCCTGACCGGCGTTCTATGGATTCCCTACACGCTCGACCGCATCATGGTGCGCGGCCTGATGGGCGCGATGGCCAACCCGTCCCGCAACGACAAGCCGCAATCGCCTTGGGCCCAGCGGCTCTACTTCGCGCACACCAACGCGGTCGAGAACCTGATGATCTTCGCGCCGCTGGTCATCATCCTCGACATTCAGGGTCACTCGACGATGAGCACGGTGATCGCCTGCGCGGTCTATTTCTGGTCGAGGCTCGCTCATGTCATCGTCTATGTGCTGGGCATTCCGGTTTTGCGGACGCTGTGCTTCTTCGTCGGCTTCCTCGCCCAGGCCGCGCTGGTGCTGGCGATCTTCGGCAAGCTCTAAGGCAATAGCGCGAAGGCTTCGACATTCCGGGGCGGCTCGAAAGGCCGGTCCCGGAATGACCGGCTAATGAACCGGCGCCGCTCGCTCGGCAATCGCAGACACGTCGCAACCGCGCGGCAATGTGCCGAACACACTGCCATTCGCCTCACCATGCAGGCGTGACGCACAGAACGCGTCGGCAACGAAAGCCGGCGCATGCTTGATCAGCAAGGCGGCTTGCAAGGCCAGCACCAGATCGCGCACCAGCGCCCGCGCAAGGGCCTCATCGTTGCGCTCGGCGCCTTTCATCCGGCTTTCGAGCCGGTCGACAAAGGCATCGAGCCGCAAATCGCCCAGACCGATCAATTCGGCATGCAACACGGCGGCGGCATTCGGCGTGCGGCCAATCGCCCGCAACACATCGAGGCACATCACATTGCCCGAACCTTCCCAGATCGAGTTGACCGGCGCCTCGCGATAGAGCCGCGGCATGATGCTGTCCTCGATATAGCCGGAGCCGCCGAGCACCTCCATCGCTTCCAGCGTCACCGCCGGCGCGCGCTTGCAGATCCAGAATTTCGCCGCCGGGGTCAGCACGCGGCGGAATACCTGCGCCGCCTCGCCGTCCTCGTCATAGGCACGCGCCAACCGCATCGTCAGCACGGTGGCGGCTTCGCTTTCCAGCGCCAGATCGGCGAGCACATTGGCCATCAGCGGCTGGTCGATCAGCTTCTTCTGAAAGGCCATGCGATGACGCGCATGATGCACCGCCTGCGTCACGGCCTGACGCATCAGCGACGACGAGCCGATGCAGCAATCGAGCCGCGTATAACCGGCCATCTCGATAATGGTCGGAATGCCGCGCCCCTCCTCGCCGACGAGTTGCGCATAAGCGCCATGAAACTCGACCTCGCTCGAAGCATTCGATCTGTTGCCGAGCTTGTCCTTGAGCCGGTTGATATGCACGGCGTTACGGCTGCCGTCCGGCGTGAAACGCGGCATCAAAAAGCAACTCAGGCCATTCTGCGATTGCGCCAGGATCAGAAAGGCGTCGCACATCGGCGCCGACATGAACCATTTATGGCCATGCAACCGAAACAAACCGTCGCCGGCGGGCTCGGCGCGCGTCACATTGGTGCGCAGATCGGAACCGCCCTGGTTCTCGGTCATGCCCATGCCGAGCAGGACCGCCGGCTTGTCGGTCATCGGCACGCAACGCGGGTCATAGTCGCGTCCGTAGATTTTCGGCAGCCACGTTGCCGCCACGCCCGGCGCATGTTTGAGCGTCGGCACAGAGCCGTAGGTCATCGCCAGTGGGCAATAGACGCCGCTTTCGATCTGGTTGAGCATGTAAGCGCCGGCCGCGCGCGCGACATGCGCGCCGGGTTTCGGATGCGCCCAGGGCGACGAATGCAAGCCGGCCCGTAGCGCGATCGCCAGCAATTCGTGCCAGGCGGGATGAAACTCGACCTCGTCGAGGCGATGGCCGTAACGGTCGTAGCTCTTGAGTTGCGGCGGATTCCTGTTGGCGGAAAATCCAAGCGCCACGGTCTCCGGCAGACCGAGCGTCGCACCTAAGGTGTTGAGGCCGGCATCGGCCCAGCCGGCGCGCTCTCGTTCGACCGCCTCGCGCAACACGCGATCGCTGACGAACAGATTATAGGGCTCGAGCGGCGGCGGCTGGTTGGCGACATCAAACATGGTCGGGCCTCCCGGCGAGGACGCCCGACCTTAATACATTCGCTCGACTTACGGAAACAGCGCGACCTGATCGATGCCCATCGTTTCAGCATAGCCCATAATCAGGTTCATGTTCTGGATCGCCTGGCCGGACGCGCCTTTGACCAGGTTATCCAGCACGGAAACGATAATCGCCCGTCCCGACACGCGGTCGGCGGCGACCCCGATCATCGTCATGTTGGAGCCGCGGACATGGCGGGTATGCGGCGTCTGCCCGAACGGCAAGACGTGTACGAAGGATTCCTTGGCGTAGAACTTCTCCAGGATCGCATGGAGGTCTTCCGCGGTCCGCCCCCGCTTGCCCCGCACGTAGATCGTCGACAGGATGCCGCGATTCATCGGCAGCAGATGCGGCGTGAAGCTCACGGTGACGGGACGACCGGCCGCTTGCGAAAACTCCTGATCGAGTTCGGCCATATGCCGGTGATGCCCGACGCCGTAAGCATTGAAGCCCTCCGAGACTTCGGAAAACAGCATCGCTTCCTTCGCCGACCGGCCGGCGCCGGTCATGCCGGACTTGGCGTCGATCACGATCTCATCGAGATCAATCGCCTTCGACTTGATCAGGGGGATCAACGGCAATTCGGCGCAGGACGTATAACAACCCGGGTTGGCGACCAGCCGCGCCTGCCTGATCTCGCGCCGGTGGATTTCCACCAGACCGTAGACGGCTTCCTTTTGCAGTTCCGGCGCATGATGTTCGTGGCCATACCACTTGGCGTAAGCCGCCGTATCCGCCAGCCGGAAGTCGGCCGACAGATCGACAACCTTGGTCTTCGGCGCTTCGGCCAGAAGCTTCTGCAACACCGTCTGCGTCGTAGCGTGCGGCAAGGCGCAGAACACCACGTCGAGCGCCAACGCCGCCCAGTCCACGCCGTCAATCGCCACCAGCGTCGGCAGATCGTAAGGCGCGAAATGCGGGAAGACGTCACGCATCTGCTTGCCGGCGCTGCGGTCGGCGGTCAGCAACACCAGTTCGGCGCGGGGGTGGCGCAGCAGCATCCGCACCAGTTCCGAGCCGGTATAGCCGGAGGCGCCGAGCACGCCGATTTTCGCTTTTGTCGCCATAGCCTAATACCTTCAAGTTCAAGCGCCAGTCGAGCAGCGGGCCATCGCGACGGCGCCGCTGGGGCAGCGGTTCAGTGGGTTTGGACTAAAGCAACCGGAGACAGGATCAAGGGGAGAAACGATCAGGTGCCGCAAGCCTCAGTCCGGCGGCACAGGGGCTTGAAATCAAACGTCAAAGCCCGCGCGCGCCGTGTCGATACGGCGGCGGCGGTCAAGCCCGGACTGTTCAATCAGCATCGTCATGGCGGCGATATAGGCCGGCCGGTCCCGCCGGTCAAGAAAGCGCGAAACCAAAAAGACCGCCGGTTTCCCGGCGGTCTTGCTCCACGCAGCCGGACGACGGCCTAGCCGTTGGGGTCCCAGGCGACCGGCACCAGCCGGTACCCCTTGCCGTCCTTTTCGACGTGACCGACGCAAGGATACGGGAAGTGATAACCGACCACCGTCAGCTTCTCGGCCGCCGCCATGTCATAAATCTTGTGGCGGGTCGCGGCGGCAAGATCGCCGTCATTGTCGAAGGCGGCATGCCAGTCCGGATGGGTCAGGAACATCGCCGGGATATTGGTGACGTCGATCTGCACCAGGATCTTCTTGCTGCCCGAAGCGATGACAAACGACGTGTGGCCCGGCGTATGCCCCGGCGTCGCGACCGAGGTGATGCCCGGCGCGACTTCCTTGTCCGGCTCGTAAGGCGTCACCTTCAGACCGGCCATCATCTTCTTGACGTTGGGGAACTGCGCCTTGTTGAAACCATTGGCCTTGGCGGCATTGGCCTCGTCGCTCCAGAACGCTAATTCGCCGGCCGGCACCTTGATTTCCGCATTCGGGAAAGCCGGGCTGCCATCGGCATTCTTCAGGCCGCCGACATGGTCGCCATGGAAATGCGAGATCAGCACGACATCGATCTTGGCCGGATCGATGCCGGCGGCGGCCATGTTGCCGCGCGCCTGCCCGACCGCGCCCTTGGTCGCGGCGAAGGCGCCAAGCCCGTTGCCGGTATCGATCGCGACCAGTTTCGAGCCGGTATTGACCACCATCGGCGAGAACGGAATCGTCACCTTGCCATCCGGCATGTAAGCGGCGGCCGCGGCCTTGATCGCCTCGTCCTTGCTGACATTGGCAACGAACTTGTCCGGCATCGGAAAGGTGCGCGCGCCATCCATCAACTGGATGACGTCATGGCTGCCGACTTTGTAACGGTAGATGCCGGTGCCGGCGGTCGGGGCGATCTCGGCCCGCGCCGGGCCGGCGCCAAGCGGCGCAAGCGCGCTGGCGGCCCCGGCCGCCGCCACGCTGGCGAATAACGCGCGTCTGGTCATTGGCATGATGGTGTCTCCCTGCGTTTCCCATTCTGACGATGCAGCATGGATCGGCCTCAAACATCCTTCGGTTTGAAAGGCTAAGCCGACGAAGCCATGAAACGAACACCGGCCGGTCGCGTTTATTCGCCGCACCGTCGTCAATGTGGCGCGGCCCGAAAAAGCCCTCAAGCCCTCGCGCCGTCCGGCGCTAGTGCCAGACCCAGGCCACCGCTTTCGAAATCCCGTCGCCGAGCGTCAGCAGCACCGCCGACCAGACCAGCGCCGACGAGACGTTCGCCAGTTGGAACCGCCAGAACGGCATTTCAAATATACCGGCGATCAACGGCACCACCGCGCGCAGCGGCCCGAAGAACCGGCCGATGAAAATACCGGGAATGCCCCAGGTCTTCATGAAGCGTTCGCCGCGCGGGATCAGTTCCGGGTGCCGCGACAGCGGCCAGATATGCTGGACGCCATGTTCGAGCTTGAGGCCAATCCAGTACGACAGCCAGTCGCCAGCGGCAGCGCCCGCCGCGCCGGCCAGCCAGACCGGCCAAAACGGCAGCCCCCCTGAGCCGACCAGCGCGCCAAGCGCAACCAGCGCGCCCCAGGCCGGGATCAACAGCGAAATGAAGGCCAGTGACTCGCCGAAAGCGAGCCCAAATACAATCCACGGCGCCCAGACCGCGTGATCGCGGACAAAGGCGATGGTCGCATCGACATAGCTTTGGAGATCCATGCTGTGGAGAACCTTGCCCGCCTCGCCTAATGGAACCATTGACCGCGCAGGGTCTAGCCCGGCACAAAACGGCGCGCCAGAGCGGCCCACGCGCCATGAAGCGCCATGAAGCGGCATGAAGCGGCATGAAACCGCGGCCTTACCCGGTTCCGGACGATCGTGCCGCCAATGCAAGGCCCGATTTCGGCTGCGATCGTGGCATAGTCAGTGGCAATCGATTCGCCGACCGCCTATCTACGGGCTTGATTCACGAGAAACTACAGCGATTTACCTTATGGCTAAAGCAGCGACCAAAAAGAAGACCAGCAAGCAGGACGACCTGTTCGGCGCAGCCGCCAGCAAGCCCTCCGCCAAATCGGCAAAGCCCGCCAGCAGGCCGGCGCCGAAGGAGACCGCGCGCGCGAAAGCTTCGTCCGCAGGCGACGAGGGCTATAGCGCCAAGCACATCGAGGTGCTCGAGGGTCTCGAACCGGTCCGCCGCCGCCCCGGCATGTATATCGGCGGCACCGACGAAAAGGCGCTGCACCACCTGTTCGCCGAAGTCATCGACAACTCGATGGACGAAGCTCTGGCCGGCCACGCCGACTGGATCGAAGTCGACCTCGAAGCCAACGGTTTCATCTCGATCACCGACAACGGCCGCGGCATTCCGGTCGATCCGCATCCGAAGTTCAAGAACAAGTCGGCGCTCGAAGTCATCATGTGCACGCTGCACGCCGGCGGCAAGTTCGACTCCAAGGTCTACGAGACCTCCGGCGGTCTGCACGGCGTCGGCGTCTCGGTCGCCAACGCGCTGTCGTCACGGCTCGAGGTCGAAGTCGCGCGCGAACAGCAGCTTTACAAGATGGCGTTCGAACGCGGCATTCCGAAAGGCAAGCTGGAGAAAGCCGGCCGCGTGCCAAACCGGCGCGGCACCAAGATCCGCTTCAAGCCCGATACCCAGATCTTCGGCGAAAAGGCCGCCTTCGATCCGGCGCGCGTCTTCAAGATGGCGCGCTCGAAGGCCTATCTCTATGGCGGCGTCGAAATCCGCTGGCATTGCGCGCCCGAACTGCTGAAAGGCAGCGACATCCCGGAAAACGCCGTTTTCCATTTCGCCAATGGCTTGCGCGATTATCTGACCACGGCGCTCGAAGGCGCGACCTTCGTGCATCCCGACGTCTTTACCGGTTCGGCCGGCAAGACCGGCAAACATGGCGCGGTCGAATGGGCAATCGCCTGGACGGCGGATGCCGACGGCTTCCTGCAAAGCTATTGCAACACCATTCCGACCCATGACGGCGGCACCCACGAGTCCGGCCTGCGCTCGGCGCTGCTGCGCGGGCTCAAGGACCACGCCGCGCGCGTCAACATGGAAAAGCGCGTCGCGCCGTTGACCAGCGAAGACGTCATGGTCGGCTCCGGCTGCATGTTGTCGGTCTACATCCGCGAGCCGGAATTCCAGGGCCAGACCAAGGATCGTCTCGCGACCGCCGCCGCGCAGAAGATCGTCGAAAACGCGATCAAGGACCCGTTCGATCACTGGCTGTCGGGCAATCCGGCGCAGGCCAACAAGCTTCTGGAATTCGTCATCGAGCGCGCCGAGGACCGGCTGCGCCGCCGGCAGGAGAAGGACATCGCGCGCAAGACGGCGGTGCGCAAACTCCGCCTGCCCGGCAAGCTCGCCGATTGTTCGAACTCGTCATCGGAGAATTCGGAAATCTTCATCGTCGAAGGCGACTCGGCCGGCGGCTCGGCCAAGCAGGCGCGCGACCGCCGCACGCAAGCCGTGCTGCCGCTGCGCGGCAAGATCCTCAACGTCGCCTCGGCCGGCAAGGACAAGCTCGCCGCCAATGCCCAGTTGTCCGATCTGGTGCAGGCGCTCGGCTGCGGCACCGGCGCGCATTTCTCGATCAACGACCTGCGCTACGACAAGGTCATCATCATGACCGACGCCGACGTCGACGGCGCGCATATCGCCTCGCTGCTGATCACCTTCTTCTACCGGCAGATGCCGAAGCTGATCGACGATGGCCGGCTCTATCTCGCCGTGCCGCCGCTGTTCCGGCTGCAGCATGGCGGCAAGATCGCCTATGCCCGCAACGAGGAACACAAGGCGCAATTGCTCAAGTCCGACTTCAACGCCAATGCCAAGGTCGAGGTCTCGCGCTTCAAAGGTCTCGGCGAGATGATGGCCGCGCAGTTGAAGGAAACCACGATGGACCCGTCAAAGCGCACGCTGCTCAAGGTGACGCTGGCGGAGGCCGACACCAAAGCCACCGCCAGTTCGGTCGAACGGCTGATGGGCAACAAGGCCGAGGCGCGCTTCGAATTCATCCAGGAGAACGCCGAGTTCGCGGCCGAGGAATTGCTCGACGTCTGACGGCTAGCCATCCCCCGTGAATTGGATAACCGGGTTCGTCAATCGAACCCGGTTATCGCGGGCGATGCACTTCCCCTATCCGCACTTCTTCAGTGTCGGCATCTTGACCCCGCCGGCCAGAGCAATGCCGTTGCGCACGCGAACATCGCCGCCGAGCACGCGGTTGTACATCGTGCGCCGCGTGCCGTGGCGAACCTGAAACACCAGCAACTGCCGCTCCTCGTCCGGCGTGCCGGGACGGAAGATCACGGTCGCTTCCAGGCGGTCGTGCGACAAGCGTCGCGCCTCAAGGGCGCTGTAACGATTGGCGGCATAGCCCGGCCCCGAATCCGTGGTTTCGAGCACGACGCCACCGCCCGGTGCAGTGATGATCACATAGGGATTGGCCGGCGTCGGCGGACGACCGCAATCGATGGCCCAGGTCCCGAACAGATCGAAACTGCGGAATACCGCCTCGGCATGGGACGGACCGGAAGGCCCTGCCTCGTTGCCGGTGTCGCCACCAGGCGCGACGCGATCGGTATCGATGGCCGGTCCGGACGTTGCATCCGCCAGCGAGCGGACCCGAAATGAAAGCGAAGATGGAACCCTTAAAGAGCCGCTGGATGGCGCGACTGAAGCCGTGGCGGCCATGCCCGGCCGAACGGGTCCCGCGAGGATCGAAACGGACAGAGCAAGGGCGGCCACGACAACAAAGACCGCCGCCATTCGCATAGGTTCAGAACTCCACCGACTCGCAACTGCGTCAACTTTTCGACAATAACAGTAGACGATACGGCGGCAATTGCGACCGGAAACAATCCAGTCATGCAATGCCGCCGCACCGCGCGAGCCGTAACGCGACCGCCTATTTGAACGTCAGGTTAGCCGCCTTGGCGACAGCGGCGTAGGTTTCAATTTCGGTATCGATGCGTTTCTTGAACGCTTCGCCGGTCGGACCACCCGGAGTTACCGCCATCTTGCGCAGCGACGCCTGCACACCGGGATCGGTCAGTGCCTTGGCGAATTCGGCGGTCAACTTCTTGACGATCGGCTCAGGCGTCCCGGTCGGCACGAAGAAGCCGCTCCACAGCTGGCTGTCGACACTCGGATAGCCGACTTCCGCCATGCTCGGCACATCGGGCAATTCGGGCGAGCGGACGGCACCGGTTACCGCCAGGGCGCGGGTCTTGCCGCCCTTGACCAACGGAATGGCCGGCGGTCCGTCGGAGATCGTGAACAGCGTCTGACCGCTGACCACGCTCAGATTCGATTCATTGCTGCTCTTGTACGGGATGGCGGTCGCCGGCATGCCGGTCTTGAGCTTCAACAGTTCGCTGGCGATGGTGAAGGCTGGCGACGAGGTGCCGTAGTTCGACTTATCGGGATTAGCCTTGGCGTAAGCCACCAGTTCCTTGACGCTCTTGATCGGGCTCGACGCCGGCACCACCAGCACCAGCGGGAACGAGGCGATCATGTTGAGCGGAATGTAGCTCTTGGTCGGATGATAAGTGAGATTGGGATAGATCGCTGCGGCAATCGACATCTGACCGGTCGCGCCGAGCAACACGGTGTAACCGTCGGCCGCTTGCTTGGCGACGTAGTCGCCGGCGATGCGGCCACCGGCGCCAGCCTTGTTCTCGATGATGGTGTTCCATCCGGTGTTCTGCTGAACCTTCTGCACGACCAGCCGCGCGAACAGATCGTTGCCGCCGCCGGCGGCAAAGCCGACGATGACGCGAATGACCCGGTTTGGATAATCGCTTTGCGCCTGCGCCGTGGCGCCGGTCATCAGCAAGGTCGCGGCCAGCGCGACAAGGCGCCAGCCCGATTTAAAGCTCATGGTTTCCCCCGTTCAATAACGTTATTTCGCCGCTTGTTGTCGTCGGCGTCATCGCAAGCCTACACCCACCGTTACCGTTGCAAAGCGAATTCGTCAGCGTTAACCGACATTGCCCCATGACAATGATGCAAGGCCGGTTGCGGACACGTTGATCGGGAGCAGCGCCGATGGGCATGGCTGCCCACCAGTCCGAAATGCGGATTCCGGGCGGGGACCTTGGCGGCTCGCCATCACGGCGCGAACGGAATGTTTACAGGGTGAAAGCCAGGCTCTCGCTCAGACATTCATAGCGGCCAGCCATAGCGCGGCACCGAAGCGCAGTAGCGCCGGTAAGGTTCGCCGAATTTGGCGACGAGATAACGCTCTTCGCGCCGGACGACTCCGAAGTGCATCAGCGGCACGAACAATATGGTCAGCACCAGCATCCAGTCCGACGCCATCAGGATCGCCAGACCGCCGAGCACCAGCGTCAGTCCGGCATACATCGGATTGCGCAATCGGGTGTAGATGCCGTCGGCGACCAGCGCGGTCGTCGGCTTCCACGGCTCGACATGAGTACCGGCGGCGCGAAAGCCGTTGATCGCCGCAATGCCGAGATAGCAACCGAATGCGATCAGGCCGAGACCGCCGAGCAGGCGCAACCACATCGGCAACAGCAGCGACAACACATAAGCCGGCAGGATGTGGTCGAGCAGCAGGCCGAACACCACGACGCCAAGCGCCAATAAAGGCGGCGGCGCGATCACGCCGGCGGTGTCGCGGGCCTTGCCGGCATCGGCCGGACGGCCGGGATTGAACCTGTCAGTCATCGCGTCTCCCGCGCGTTATCCGGCCCCCGTCAGCGGCGCAACATGCCGCCGAGCGTGCCACGCACGATGGCGCGGCCGATGGTGCTGCCGGTGCGGCCGCCGATCGCCTTGCCGAAATCGGAAGCAATCTGACCGGCGATCCGGTTGGTCACCGAGCGGGTGATTTCCCGCGCGACATATTGCGTCGTCGTCAACTTGGTGCCCCGGCCGCGGTTGGTGCCGAACAATCCGCCGATCAGACCGCCGACGCCGCCCAGCCAGCCACCGCCCGCCGGCGCATCCTGCGGTTGCGGTTGACCTGGCGCCTGCCCCGGTTCCGGCGCGGTGACGCTGGTGGTGCCGTCCTTGGCGCGTTGCTGCAGCAGCTCGTAGGCGGATTCCGAATCCATCTCGACGTCGTACTTGCCCTTGACCGGGCTCGTGCGAATGACCGTGGCGCGCTCCTCCGGCGTGATCACGCCAAGCCGCGCCGATGGCGGCCGGATCAAGGTGCGCTCGACCTGCGTGGGAATGCCATTGCCTTCGAGGAACGACACCAGCGCCTCGCCCTTGCCGAGTTCCATGATCACCTGCGCGGTGTCGAGCTTGGGGTTGGGACGGAAGGTCTCGGCGGCGGCGCGCACCGCCTTCTGGTCGCGCGGCGTGAAGGCGCGCAAGGCGTGCTGGACGCGATTGCCCAATTGCCCAAGCACGGTGTCGGGCACGTCGAGCGGATTTTGCGTCACGAAATAGACGCCGACGCCCTTCGAACGGATCAACCGTACCACCTGCTCGATCTTGTCGAGCAGCGCCTTCGGCGCATCGTTGAACAGCAGATGCGCCTCGTCGAAAAAGAACACCAGCTTCGGCTTGTCGGGATCGCCGACCTCCGGCATCTGCTCGAACAATTCCGACAACAGCCACAGCAGGAAGGTGGCGTAGAGCCGCGGATTTTCCATCAGCTTGTCGGCCGCCAGGATATTGACGTAGCCGAGGCCATCGCGGTCGGTGCGCATGAAGTCGTCGAGGTTGAGCGCCGGCTCGCTGAAGAAATTCTTGCCGCCCTGATTTTCAAGAACGAGCAATTGCCGCTGGATGGTGCCGACGCTGGCCTTCGACACGTTGCCATAGGTCTTGGTCAGTTCGGCGGCGTGATCGGCGATCAGCGACAGCACCGCGCGCAGATCCTTCAGGTCGAGCAGCAACAGGCCCTGCTCGTCGGCGACGCGAAACGCGATGTTGAGCACGCCTTCCTGCACGTCGTTGAGATCGAGCAGACGGGCCAGCAGCAAGGGGCCCATTTCCGAAATGGTGGCGCGGATCGGATGACCCTGCTCACCGAACAGATCCCAGAACATCACCGGAAAACGATCCGGTTCGTAATCGAAGCCAACATCCTTGGCGCGCTTGACGAAAGCTTCCTTGGCCTCGCCCGCTTCGGCGATACCGGACAAATCGCCCTTGATGTCGGCGGCAAATACCGGAACACCGGCGCGCGAGAAACCTTCGGCGAGAACCTGCAAGGTGACGGTCTTGCCGGTACCGGTCGCGCCCGCGACCAGCCCATGCCGGTTCGCCAGTTTCAACGTCAGGTATTCCGGCTTGCTGCTCTTGCCGACCAGAATCTTGCCATCGATATCGACCGCGGCCATCGCTGATTGCTCCACTCAACTCGCCGGCCTCACCGCAACATTGCGGATGCCTGCGAAAGGTCATGACGGCCGTCGCTGTGAGTGACCGCTTCCAACAACCTGTTTAACAGGTCACGGCGCTGCGAGCCAATCGCCGAGCAAGGCGTTGACCGCCTCAGGCTGCTCCAGCGTCGACAGATGCCCGCAAGCCGGCACCACGGCGAGTTTAGCACCGTCAATGCCACCGGCGATTTCCTTGGCGAGTTCCGGCGGCGTCAATTCGTCGCCATCGCCGACCAGCACGAGGGTCGGACACCGAATCGCGGTCAGCAACAATCGCGAATCGGCGCGCGACATGATGGCCTTCTGCTGACGCACGAAAGCCTGCGCGCCGGTCTCTTGCGCCATCGCGCGCACGGTCTCTACCAGCGCCGGATCATGCGCATGCTCGCGATGCAGGAATTTCGGCGTCAGCGTTTCGACCACATCCATCAACCGGCCGGCCTCGGCCATCGCGATAAATTTCTCGCGGCCGGCTTTCTGCTCCGGTGAATCCGGCCGCGCCGATGTATCGAGCAAGGCGAGCCGCGCGATCCGCTCCGGCGCCAGCCGCATCATCGCGAAGGCGATGTAACCGCCCATCGACAGACCGGCGAGCGCGAAGCGCGGCGGCGCGTCGGCCAGAATGCGCCGGGCGATCGCCGCCATGTCGGCATCGCGCCGGTGGTCGGCCACCGCAACCTGGCCGTGAGGCCACAAGGCCGCGATTTGCGGCGCGTAGAGCCGCGCGCTGCACAGCAGGCCGGGAACCAGCACCAGCGGTAAAGACTGCGTCATAAACACCCCCCAACAGTCGAAAAAGCCCTAAAAATTAAGCCTAAACGGCGTTTATTGCAGCGCCGAAGCATTGACTTTGCGCCTTTCGGCCCTATGTTCCAAGCAACCGGTGCGAACTCATAGATTCGACCGCCCCCCGCGCATTGCAACTGGTTTTTAAGTCCGGCGCGGACCCCTCAGACGGTCCTTGCTCGAGGTTTTATGTCATTTTCTCAACTGGGGTTATCCGACAAGGTTCTCGGCGCGATTGACGCTGCCGGCTACAAGAACCCGACGCCCATCCAGGAACAGGCCATTCCCCACGTTCTGGCCCACCGCGACGTACTCGGCATCGCCCAGACCGGCACCGGCAAAACCGCCGCCTTCGTTCTGCCGATGCTCACCATGCTCGAAAAAGGCCGGGCCCGCGCGCGAATGCCGCGCACGCTGATCCTGGAACCGACCCGCGAACTGGCCGCGCAGGTCGCCGAAAGTTTCGAGAAATACGGCAAGAACCACAAGCTCAACGTCGCCCTCATCATCGGCGGCGTATCGTTCGGCGATCAGGACGCCAAGCTGCTGCGCGGCGTCGATGTGTTGATCGCAACGCCGGGCCGGCTGCTCGACCACTCCGAACGCGGCCGCCTGCTGCTGTCGGGTTGCGAGCTTCTCATCATCGACGAAGCCGACCGCATGCTCGACATGGGCTTCATCCCCGACATCGAACGCATCGGCAAACTGGTGCCCTTCACCCGCCAGACGCTGTTTTTCACGGCGACCATGCCGCCTGAAATTCAGCGCATCGCCGATAATTTCCTGCACAACCCGGTTCGCGTCGAAGTCTCGAAGCCCGCGACCGCGGCTTCCACCATCACCCAATTGCAGATCGCCGTCGGCCGCGAAGGCTACGAAAAGCGCGACACACTGCGCCGGTTGATCCGCGGCGCCGACAATTTCAAGAACGCCATCATCTTCTGCAACCGCAAGCGCGAAGTCGCGCAATTGCATAAATCGCTGGTCAGCCACGGTTTCAATGCGGTCGCGCTGCATGGCGATCTCGACCAAAGCTCGCGCAGCGCCGCGCTGGAAGCTTTCCGCAAGGGTGACGCCAAGTTGCTGATCGCGTCCGATGTCGCGGCGCGCGGCCTCGATATTCCGGCCGTCAGCCATGTGTTTAATTTCGACGTACCGCACCACGCCGACGATTACGTCCACCGCATCGGCCGCACCGGCCGCGCCGGCCTGACCGGCACCGCGATTTCGCTGGTAGCGCCGATCGATTCAAAAGCGATCGCCATCATCGAGAAGCTGATGAATATGCAGATTCCGTGGATGGGCGATCCGGCCAAAACCGACGCGGCCCAAGCCGACGCGGCCGATGGCACTGCCGAGGTAACGGCGGAAGGCGCGGCGCGTCCCGAACGCGGCAACCGACGCCCGGCTGGCGAACGCAGTTCGGAGCGCAGCGAAGGACGCCGGGGCGGTCGCAACCGCGGTGGCCGGGATCGCAAGCCGCGCGCCGATCATGCGTCGTCCGACCAGCCGCACCAGGCATCCGGACAGCCGGCCCCGTCGCGCCAGGAACAGGCCCGGCCGTCGCGCGAACAGCCGCGCCCGCGTCACGAGCCGAAGCCGCAGCACGCCGCGCAGAAGCGTCATCAGGGCCCGGTCGACCCGCAGGACTCCGACGGCAGCCACCTGCCCGCCTTCCTGCTGCGACCGGTCACCATCAAGGCCTGACCGTAAATCCAATTCGAACGGCAAAATTCGAACCGGTCCGAAGTGAAGGGCCTTATACCAAGGTCCAAAGCGGCTCCGGCCGGCAAATTCGGTGACGGTAACCATTCGGTAACCGCGTCGCCGATCCCGGGGCAAATTTACCGCTAATTCACTTCCCTCTAATACCGTCCCAGCACGGGGCGCAGGGCGGCCGCCCGGCCGCCGGCGTGGGCAATAGTCAGGCAATGGTGCCTGCAAAAGGGGGTCTGCCGATGAGCGGGCATACCGACGAACACGAGCGCACGATGGCGTTCTCCGATATCGCGCTCGGACAGATCAAGGCATTGCGTCAGCCCGCGACGCCGCGCAACTACGAGATCTGGTACGCCTACGCGACCGGCTATCACCCTTCGCTCAATCAGAAAATCAACGAGACGCTCAACCAGCACGGCACCCTGTCCGACGACGACCTCGAACAGATTTACGCGACCTATCTGTCGCCGACGCGGCTGACCGAACGCATCGACACCGTCGGCACCAAGGTGATGGGCGAGATCGAACAAGTCATGGCGATGATCGACGCCGCCGCCGGCTCCGCCTCGACCTATACCGAGAGCCTGGCCGGCATGAGCGAACAGCTCGGCAATTCGAAGGACCGCGAAGGCCTGCGCGCCATCGTCGAAAGCCTGGTCCATACCGCCAAGGAAATGGAAGAGTCCAACCAGAAGCTGGAAGCGCGGCTCAACGCCTCCAAGCAGGAGATCAACGAGCTGCAGGTCAATCTCGAGACCGTGCGCACCGAAAGTCTCACCGACCCGCTCACCCAGCTCGCCAACCGCAAATTCTTCGACATGACGCTCGAAGAGGCCATCGACAATGCGCGCGCGACCAACGAACCGTTGTCGCTGATGATGACCGACATCGATCATTTCAAGAGCTTCAACGACAGTTTCGGCCATCTCACCGGCGACCAGGTTCTCCGCCTCGTCGCCATGTCGGTGAAGCAGAACGTCAAGGGCCAGGACACCGCGGCGCGCTACGGCGGCGAGGAATTCGCGGTCGTGCTGCCGAACACGGTATTGCGCTCGGCAATCACGGTTGCCGATCATATCCGCCGCGCGGTGATGACCAAGGAACTGATGAAGCGCTCGACCGGCGAACATCTCGGGCGCGTGACGATCTCGCTCGGCGTCGCCACCCTGCAGAAGGGCGACACGGCGCAGACCCTGATCGAGCGCGCCGACACCTGCCTCTACGCCGCCAAGCGGCACGGCCGTAACCGGGTGATGTGCGAGACCGATCCCGAAGTCGCGATCAACCCGGCGACCCAGCAAGTCGCCTGATCCATCTGCCCCATAGCCTGCCGATCAGCGCCGGGACTTCGTCCTGGCTTTTTTGGCTTTGGGCTTGGTCGAACGAGCCAATGTCTTAGCCGCTTTTCGCGTGCCCGGCCGGGCCAGCACCTTGCCGGACGATGGGCCAGCCGACTTGTTCTTGTCCGGATTGTTCGTGTTCGGCTTTTTCCTGACCGACTTTTTCCGAGTGAATTTACGCGCTTTGCCAAGCGGCCCGGCACCAGCCGTTTTGGCCGTTCGGACCGTGCCGCCGCTTCCGGCATCGGCTTTCCGCGCCGGCCTTGTCTTTTTCGCCGCCGTGCTGCGCGCCACACCGAGCGCGATCCGCGCCCACTGCGCCAGGTCCTCCGGATCGTCATATAGCCGCTCAGGCAGCCGCCAATAGGAATTGACGACAATCACCTTGCCACTGCGGGCCTGCGCATAGCTGAAAGGCGTCGAGCCCTCGGCGGCAAAGCGCGGAGCGGTCGCGGCATCGGCCCTGAGGTAAAGCTCGCCGCGCAGATAAAGCGAAAAACAGACCTCGTCGGCATAGACCCCGAAGCCGGAAAACACCCGGCGAACCGAGACCGGGCCGAATTCGCGAAACAGTTCGGCAACGTCCTCGCGATCCATCGGCGGTGGCCTGCTGTTCGGCTAGCGCGCCTCGGCGCCCTCGTCCTTGAACGGCGTCAACTGCACCGACTCGCCGCAGCCGCAGGCCGAGGTCTGGTTCGGATTGTTGAACACGAATTGCGCCGACAGTTTCTCGGTCTTGTAGTCCATCTCGGTGCCGAGCAGGAACAACACCGCCTTGGGATCGACCAGGATCTTGACGCCCTTGTCCTCGACGACCTCGTCGGTCGGCTTGATCGCGTCGGCGTATTCCATGGTGTATTCCATGCCGGCGCAGCCGCCGTTCTTGACGCCGACACGCAGCCCGGCGACCGGCTTGTCGGCGCGCGCCATCACATCCTTGATGCGCAAGGCCGCGGCTTCGGTCAGCCGCATCACTTGCGGCCGGGGGCGCGGGGTGGGTCTTGCTGTCGCCATAGCGGTCGTCCTTTCGGTCGTCCTGTATCTAAGCCTGAAGCCGGCGAATTAAAGTCACCACATATTCAATACGAGTCGGGCCTCGTCGGACATCCGGCTCGGGTCCCACGGCGGGTCCCAGACCACGGTCACCTTGGCGTCCTTGACGCCGGCGACGCTGGCCACCGCGTTCTCCACCATCACAGGCAATTCCTGGGCCGCCGGACAGTTCGGCGAGGTCAGCGACATGTCGACCTTGACCGCGCGGTCGTCGCCGATGTCGATCTTGTAGATCAGGCCGAGTTCGTAGATATCGGCCGGAATTTCCGGATCGAACACGGTTTTCAGGCCGGCGATGATGTCATCGGTCATCCGCGCCAGCTCGCCCTCGGGCAAGGCCGACGCGCCGGTGACGGCGGCGTTTTCCGGCGCCTTCTCGGCCACGGCCGCGGTCTCGGGTGTCTTGTCGCTCATGTCGTCACTCGTCGTGGCGGTGTTGTCGCCGTTCATGCGAAAAATTCCTGCGCCTTGACCAGAGCCGTCGCCAATGTGTCGATCTCGGTCTTGGTATTATACATGCCGAACGACGCCCGGCAGGTGGCTGTGACACCAAACCGCGCCAGCAACGGCATGGTGCAATGGGTTCCGGCCCGCACCGCCACGCCGGAGCGGTCGATGATGGTCGCGACATCGTGCGGATGCGCGCCCTTGATCTCGAACGAAACGATCGGGCCCTTGTCCTTCGCCGTGCCGATGATCCGCAGCGAATTGATCTGGCCCAGCCGCTCATGGGCATATTTCACCAGTTCCGCCTCATGCGCCCGGATGCGCGCCTTGCCGACCGACTGGATGTAATCAAGCGCGGCGCCGAGCCCGATCGCCTGAACGATAGCCGGCGTACCGGCCTCGAATTTATGCGGCGGATCGCCATAGGTGACGCGGTCTTCATAGACCTCGCGGATCATCTCGCCGCCGCCAAGGAACGGCGGCATCGCTTCGAGATGCTTCAGCTTGCCGTAAAGCGCGCCGATGCCGGTCGGGCCGTAAAGCTTGTGGCCGGTGATGACGAAGAAATCGCAATCGATGTCGCGGACATCGATATCCATGTGAACGGAACTCTGCGCGCCGTCGACCAGCACCGGAATGCCGTGAGCATGGGCGATCCGCACCACCTCTTTGACCGGCACGACGGTGCCGAGCGCGTTCGACATCTGGGTGATCGCCACCATCTTGGTGCGCGGCGACAGCAGTTTTTCGAACGCGTCGAGCAGGAAATTGCCGTCTTCGTCGACCGGCGCGAACTTCAGCACCGCACCATGGCGCTCGCGGAAGAAATGCCACGGCACGATGTTGGAATGATGCTCCATGATCGAGAGCACGATCTCGTCGCCCGCCTTGATCCGCTCGCCGCCGAAACTCGACGCGGCCAAGTTGATCGCCTCGGTGGCGTTGCGGGTGAAGACGATTTCTTCTTTATGCTCCGCGTTGAGGAAGGCGGCGACCTTCTCGCGCGCGCCCTCGTAAGCCTCGGTCGCCTCGTTGGCGAGATAATGCAGGCCGCGATGGACGTTGGCGTATTCGCGGGTATAGGCCTTGGTCAGGCGGTCGAGCACCTGATGCGGCTTCTGCGCCGAAGCGGCGTTGTCGAGATAGACCAGCGGTTTGCCATAGACCTGCATCGACAGCGCCGGAAAATCGGCGCGGATCAGATCGATGTCGTAGCTTCCATTGCTGACGGCGGGATGGGTCATCGGGCGCGTCCCTCCAGCCATTGCACCGCCGCCGTCATCAGCGCATCGCGGAAGCCCTCGTGGGTAACCTCCTCGACGGTTTCGCCGATGAAAGCCTGGATCAATAAAGCTTCCGCCTGTTGGGCGTCGATACCGCGCGACATCAGGTAAAACTTGAGGCCCGGATCGAGCGCGCCGGCGGTCGCGCCGTGTCCGCAGACCACGTCGTCGGCGAAGATTTCGAGTTCCGGCTTGTTGTCGGCCTCGGCCTCATCGGACAACAACAGCGCCCGCGTCATCATCTTGCTGTCGGTCGTCTGGGCGTGCGGCTTGACCACGATCTTGCCCTGGAACACCGAATGACTCTGGTCGTCGAGCACCGCCTTGAACTGTTCGCGACTGTCGCAATGGCCGGCGGCGTGTTCGATCAACAGCGTGTTGTCGACATGCTCCTTGCCGCGCTGCAAATTGACGCCGCGCATGCCGCCTTTGGCGCCTTCGCCGGCAAAGCGGATGAAACTCTGGTTACGCACCAGCGCGGCATCGTAGGTCAGCGCAAAAGTGTCGAAGCGGGACTTCGCGCCGGCGGTCAGCAGCAGGCTGGCGATGTGCAGGCCGCCGGTCCGGGTCACCTTGAAGTAATCGACCTCCGCGCCGTCGCCGATCGCCAGTTCAAGCGCGCAATTGACCTGGGCTGAACCGCCCTCGTGGCTTTCGGCGATCGCCGCCTTGGCGCCGTCCTCAACCACGATCAGCGAGCGGATAAAGCAGGCGTTCGGCGTTGCATCGCCGGCGACAAAGACGAGATGAATCGGCCGCTTCAGTTCGATGCCGGCGGCAACCTTGATCACCGCACCGTCACCCATCAGCGCGGTGTTGAGCGCAACGGCGACATCCTCGGTCGCGAACGTCTTGCCGACGTGACCGGCCACCAAAGCATCGCCTTTGGCCAGCGCATCCGCCATCGTACCGATGGTCAGGCCCGGCTCGGGCGACAGGTCCGACAACTCAGCGACAAAGACGCCGTCGACGAACACCAGACGCCGGCAGTCGAGCGTGTCGAACGCCGTCGCCACCGATTTCGCCCGCGCCTTGGCCGCCGCATCGGGTGCTGCCGCCAGAGGATAAGCGTTGGCCATCAACTTGCGCAGGTCGGTGTATTTCCATTCCTCGACCCGGCGATGCGGCAACCCTTGCGCATCGAAGCGCTTGAAGGCGTCCGCCCGCAAGGCGGCCACCGTGCCCGTGCCCGGCAGCCTGCCGCGCGCGCCTTCATAGGCGGCGGTCAAAGCCTGCTCGGCGGCCGTTTTTATCGCAGCGACTTCAGCCATCTTAGCCCTTAACGTCAGCGAGCCACGGAATGATCCGCGCTCATACCTCAATCAGCCCGAGACGATGCTCGACCCGATCCAAACGGGCATCGATGCGATCGACACGAACGAAAATATTGGCCAATTGAACCTCGGCATGGCCCGTCCGCTGCGTCAGCTCAAGGACACGATTGCTCATCGTATCCATCTGCTCGCGGATGGCACGGAGATGCTGGAGGACCAAATTTTCTGCTTCGGTCATGACCGCAGTCTAACCCAGTTCAAGTTTCATTTCACCGGCGATTTTGGCCTCAGGCCGCCTCGTCGGTGTATTGCGCATACCCATTGGCTTCGAGCTCGAGCGCCAGCTCCTTGCCGCCCGTGCGCACCACCCGGCCCTTGGCCATGACGTGAACGACGTCCGGCACGATATAGTCGAGCAGCCGCTGGTAATGCGTGATGACGATCATCGAGCGCTCCGGCGAGCGCAGCCGGTTGACACCGTCCGACACGATCTTGAGCGCGTCGATGTCGAGGCCGGAGTCGGTCTCGTCGAGCACCGCCAGACGTGGCTGCAGGATCGCCATCTGCAAGATCTCGTTGCGCTTCTTCTCGCCGCCGGAAAAGCCGACATTGACCGCGCGCCGCAGATGCTCCTGGCTGACGCCCAGTTCGCCGGACTTCTCGCGCACCAGCTTGAGGAAATCCGGCGTTGAATATTCCGGCTCGCCGCGCAGCTTGCGCTGGGCGTTGAGCGCGGTGCGCAGGAAAGTCATGGTGGCGACGCCCGGCACTTCGACCGGATACTGGAACGCCAGAAACACGCCCTTGGCGGCGCGTTCGTCCGGCGCCATCTCCAGAATGCTTTCGCCGTCGAGCAGAATCTCGCCCTCGGTGACGGTGTAATTGTCCTTGCCGGCGAGCACGTAAGACAGCGTCGACTTGCCGGAGCCGTTCGGCCCCATGATGGCGGCGACCTGGCCCTTTTCGACGGTCAGATTGAGGCCGTTGAGGATCTTCTTGTCCTCGACCTCGACATGCAGGTTTTTAATTTCGAGCAACGGCATCAAACTTTCTCTTCCCTTTGGGCCGTTCACCCTTCGAGGCTCGGCCACTGGCCTCGCACCTCAGGGTGACGGGACAACCTCTTTCCACCATCCTGAGGTGCGCGCGCAGCGCGCCTCAAAGGACGACGGCCACGACCTATCCAACCGATCCCTCCAACGAGATCGAAATCAGCTTCTGCGCCTCGACCGCGAACTCCATCGGCAGTTGCTGAAGCACGTCTTTCACAAAGCCGTTGACGACGAGCGCGGTCGCCTCCTCCGCCGACATGCCGCGCTGACGGCAGTAGAACAGCATGTCCTCGGAGATTTTCGAGGTCGAGGCTTCGTGCTCGAACACCGACGACGAATTCTTGGCTTCGATATAGGGTACAGTATGCGCGCCGCACTGATCGCCGATCAGCAACGAGTCGCAATTGGTAAAGTTGCGCGCGCCGGTCGCCCGGCGATGCGCGGTGACCAGACCGCGATAGGTGTTGTTCGACTTGCCGGCCGAGATGCCCTTGGAAATGATCCGGCTGGTCGTGTTCTTGCCGAGATGAATCATCTTGGTGCCGGAATCGACCTGCTGGCGGCCATTCGAGATCGCGATCGAATAGAATTCGCCGCGCGAATTATCGCCGCGCAGGATGCAGCTCGGATATTTCCAGGTGATCGCCGAGCCGGTCTCGACCTGGGTCCAGGAGATCTTCGCATTCTTGCCGCGGCAATCGCCGCGCTTGGTGACGAAATTGAAGATGCCGCCCTTGCCATCGGCGTCGCCCGGATACCAGTTCTGCACCGTCGAGTATTTGATCTCGGCGTCATCGAGCGCAACCAGTTCAACGACGGCGGCGTGCAACTGGTTCTCGTCGCGCATCGGCGCGGTGCAGCCTTCCAGATACGAGACGTAAGCGCCCTTGTCGGCGATGATCAGCGTGCGCTCGAACTGGCCGGTGTTCTTCTCGTTGATGCGGAAATAGGTCGATAGCTCCATCGGGCAGCGCACGCCCGGCGGGATGTAGACAAACGAGCCGTCGGAGAACACCGCCGAATTGAGCGTGGCGAAGAAGTTGTCGGTCACCGGCACGACGGAGCCGAGATATTTCTTCACCAGATCGGGATGCTCACGAACCGCCTCGGACATCGGCATGAAGATCACGCCGGCGCGTTTGAGCTCTTCCTTGAAGGTGGTGGCCACCGACACCGAGTCGAACACGGCATCGACCGCGACACGGCCCGACGTCGCCAGGCCGCCAAGACCGTCCTCGTCGAGTTGCGACGGCTCGCCCTGCTTGCGCACGCCGGCGAGGATTTCCTGCTCCTTCAGCGGAATGCCAAGCTTTTCGTAAGTCCGCAGCAGTTCCGGATCGACTTCGGCCAGCGACTTCGGCGCTTTGAACGCCTTCGGCGCGGCATAGTAATAAGCGTTCTGGTAGTCGATCTTGGGGTAATCGACGCGCGCCCAGGTCGGCTCGCGCATGGTCAGCCAGCGGCGATAGGCTTCGAGCCGCCATTGCAGCATCCATTCCGGCTCGTTCTTCTTGGCCGAGATATAACGGACGGTGTCTTCCGACAGGCCGATCGGCGCCTTTTCGGATTCGATATCGGTGACGAACCCATACTTGTATTGGTCAACGTCGATCTGTCGGACCTGATCGACGGTCTCTTGTACGGCCGGCATTCTTCCCTCCGCTCACGGTTTCAAGGACCGCGGGTTGGATTGAGTCGGTTATGGTCGGTTCGCGTGGCTCGTCGCGATCGTTCCCAGTTGAATTCGGTTCAGGCGGCGTCCGCTCGTCGTTTAAGTAATGACGAAGCGACACGTTTCCAAGCATTTAGCAACAATTCGAGGTCGGCTTCGGAGGTTGTCCAGCCCAGACTGACCCGCACCGCGCCGCGCGCCAGTTCCGGCGCCACCGCCATCGCCACCAGCACCGATGACATCTGGACCTTGCCGGACGAGCAGGCGGACCCGGACGATACCGCTATGCCATTGAGATCGAAAGAGATAATCGCGGTCTCGGCATTCAGGCCGGGGGCCGCGAACAGGCTGGTATTGGGCAACCGGGCAGCCGCCGCGCCAAATACCACCGCCCGCGGGGTGATCGCCTTCAATTCGGCCTCGAAGCGGTCGCGCAAAGCCGCCATGCGCGCGGCGTCAGCCTGCCGCGCCGCGTTGGCCGCCACACAGGCCGCCCCGAAGCCGGCGATCCCGGCGACGTTCTCGGTGCCGGCGCGCAAGCGGCGCTCCTGACCGCCGCCGACAATCATCGGCGCGGCGATATGAATGTCGCTTCGGCAGACCAGCGCGCCGACGCCCTGCGGACCGCCCAGCTTGTGCGACGACAGGCTCATCAGATCGGCGCCAAGCGCGGCCATATCGCAGTCGATGCGACCGGCGCCCTGCACCGCGTCAACGTGCAGCAGGCCGTTGGCGGCGTGAACGATATCGGCAATCGCGGCAACCGGTTGGATGACGCCAGTCTCGTTATTGGCCAGCATCACCGACACCAGCGGCCGTTCGGCTCTGGTCAGGGCTTTCGCCAAAGCCTCAAGATCGACCACGCCGTCGCCCGTGACCGGCAAGGTCTCGACCGCATCGGCGTCGAATCGGCCGCCGGCCAACACCGACGGGTGCTCGATGGCCGACACGAACAGCCGGTCGCGCGCCGTCTTGCGGCCGGCGACTTCCAGCGCCGGCGTCAGCGCCAGTCCGTTGGCCTCGGTCGCACCGGAGGTGAAAATCACGTTCTGGGCGGCGGCCCCGACGAGCCGGGCCATCTGTTCGCGCGCCTGTTCGACCAGTTTGCGCGCCTGACGGCCTTCAGCGTGGACCGAAGAGGCATTACCGCCGGATTCGAGCGCATGCAGCACCGCCGCGCGCGCCTCGGGGCGCAGCGGAGCGGTCGCATTCCAGTCGAAATAGGCCCGTTCGCTCATAAATTCCGCGTGCATCCAAAGGCCGTCTTGCGGCCCAGCCCCCGCAAAAAGCTTGCTTTTTGCCCTCGGGGTCGTGGTAGAAACCGGCGTTCCCTTGAAAGGCCAGCCGCTTGGGCGAAGTTATAGCCTGAGTTGCGGCCGTGACCAGTGGAAATCATATAATTAGAATAATTCTAAACTGAGGCCGCAGGCCGCTATCCAGAGAGAGCCAGGCCCTCAGATCATCCCGACGCCGCCCCAACCCGCGCGGCTGTCACGGTTCGAGGTCGACACCCATGCCCGAGGTCATTTTCACCGGTCCCGCAGGACGCATCGAAGGCCGCTATCACCCGGCCAAGCAGAAAAATGCGCCGATCGCGATCATCCTGCACCCGCACCCGCAATTCGGCGGGACGATGAACCATCAGATCATCTACCAGATGTACTATGCCTTCGTGCATCGGGGCTTCTCGGCGCTGCGCTTCAACTTCCGCGGCGTCGGCCGCAGCCAGGGCTCGTTCGATCACGGCACCGGCGAATTGTCGGACGCGGCCGCCGCGCTCGACTGGGCCCAGACCATCAACCCGGAAGCCAAGAGCTGCTGGATCGCCGGCTTCTCGTTCGGCGCCTGGATCGGCATGCAATTGCTGATGCGCCGTCCCGAGATCGAAGGCTTCATCTCGATCTGCCCGCCGGCCAATTTGTACGACTTCTCGTTCCTGGCGCCCTGCCCGTCCTCCGGGCTGATCATTCACGGCGACAAGGATGCGGTGGTGCCGGCCAAGGACGTCAACACGCTGGTCGAGAAGCTCAAGACCCAGAAGGGCATCGTCATCGAGCAGAAGGTGGTGCCCGGCGCCAACCATTTCTTCGACGGCAAGGTCGACACTTTGCTCGGCTCGATCGAGCAGTATCTCGACAAGCGGCTGAAGACGCCCGAGCGCAAGCCGGCGGCGTAACGGTCTCCGATTGAACCGCGCGGGCTTGTCGTTGATGCCCGGCCGATAGCTTAGGACGCTCGCTCCCACCATTGTGGGGGCGAGCGTTTTATTATTGTCCCGACATAGCGGCAGATGGCGTCGCTACCACACGTTGATCTTGCGCTCGCTCAACGTCGGCGGCATTTTCGCCATCGCGGCGCTGACCGGCGCGCCGGCCGCCATCGCGTCGGCGATGATGACGGACGCCGCCTTCTCGCTGATCATGTAGATCGGCAGCACGATGAAGGTGCCGGGAATGCGCGGGAATACGCAGGCATCGACGACGCGCAGATTGCGGGTGCCGCGCACCCGGAAATTGCCGTCGAGCACGGCCATCGGATCGCCGTCGGCGCCGATCGGACAGGTGCAGGAGCAATGGTGCCCCCAGGCCTGATCGCGCACCCATTGCTTGATCTCGTCTTCGCTCTGGATCGCCGGCCCCGGCAGCAGTTCCTTTTTTACATAAGGCGAACCCGCCATCAGCGCGCGCGCGAACTGCACGCCCTTGACCACGGCGTCAAGATCGCTGCCGTCGCGGTTATTGCCTTCGTTGAAGTAACGGAAATTGACGTAAGGCCGCTGCAACGGATCGGCGCTTTCGAGTTCGACATAGCCGGCGGTGTTCTTGGTATGCGCCTTCAGGATCGCCCAGGTGAACTGGTTGCGGATCGGCTCGAAGAACGAGAAGTACAGCGGGAAATAGCCTTGGAAGTGGGTGGCCAACGCGAATACGAACAGGTCCGGGTCGAGATTGGCCGGATCGGAGCGGAACAGATAAGCCAGCGCCGAACCGCCGGAGGTGTAGACGCCGGTGCGACTGTCGAGCCACTGCGCCAGCGCCGGATCGAAATCCGGATTGTCGCTGAAGGTCGCACCGGCATTGACGGTCCAGTCTTCGGCCATCTCGTAGACAACGCCGACCTCGTAACGGTCCTGCAGGTTCCGGCCGACGCCGGGCAGATCGAGCCGCACGGGAATATTCAACGCCTGCAGTTTCTCCTTCGGTCCGACGCCGGACAACATCAAGAGCTGCGGCGTATTATAAGCGCCGCCCGCCAGGATGATCTCGCGCTTCGCGAACACGCTGCCGGTGCCGGGCGCGGTGACGCTGCATTCGACGCCGGAATTGGGATCGGCGCGATAGAGATGCGCGCCGGACAGATATTCGACTCCGGTCGCGGTGTTGCTGGTGTCATCGGCAAACAGAACCTTTGTGACGAAAGTATCGGTCCGGATCGTCAGCCGCTCCGGATATTGCGCGGCGACCTGCCGCATGAACTCGCGCGGCCCGTTGCGAGCGTGGCGCTGGGTGGCGAGCGGAATGGTGAGAAAACCCTGCTTGCGTTCGGCCGCCACCGCCCAGGTATTGGGATCGACCAGCGGATCGATCGGACCGAGCCCGAAGCCCTGCCCGGCAACGCCGACCGAATATTGCAGCGTCGTCTGTAACTGCCAGTCCTGCGGACTGTCGGTGGTGTCGGCGCGCTCGGTGCCGAGCCAGCCGCTGCTGCCCTGCTTGGTGGCGACGATCTCGGCCGGCGTCAAATAAAGGTTCTTTTGCAGCTTCTGGAAATAGAGCCGCATGTTATCGGCGCTCCAGGACGGATCGCCGGTGATCTCGGCGATATGATCCCAGTCGCTGTTCGACGGATAGACGGTGATCATCGCATTATGCGCGGTGCAGCCGCCGAGCGTGCCGGCGCGCGGATAAAGGATGCCGTTCTGGCTGCCGACGAATTTCGGGTCGCGTTCCTGCTGGGCCTGATCGGTGTAGTGGCGGACGTAATAGTCCCAACGGTAGGTCTCGTCCTCGGTGGCGAGCCCGTTAAAGCCCGGCACCGAATAGTTCAGGCTGTCCTGATCGCCGCCGGCTTCCAGCACCAGCACGCGAAAGCCGGCCAGCGCGAGATTGGCGGCCAAGGGTCCGCCACCGGCACCCGAGCCGACAATGATGTAATCATACTCCGCTTCCGTGGCCATGGCGGCGCTCCCCTTGCACGCGGTGACATAACGAATGTCGGTTCAGGTATTGCGCGGCGTGCTGGCATCGCCAGCTTTCATGTCGCGGCCGTGCAGCATCCAGAACGCGACGCGCTCGGCCATCGCGCTGATCGTGTAGGACGGATTGGTGGCAAGCGCGGTCGGCATCAGCGCGCCGTCGGCAACGAACAGGCCGGGCACGCCGTGGACCTCGCCCTGCGGATTGGTGACGCCGCTTGCCGCCGTGTCCGACACCACCGCGCCACCAAGCGGATGGGCGGTGACCAGGCCGGTGCCGATCACCGGGTTGAAGGTCTGCGGCTTGGCATAATCGCCGGCCAGTTGCTGGCTCAATTCGCGGAAGCAGGCGGCGAATTCTTCATAAAGCGGCATACTGTTGGTCGGGTCCCAGTAAAGCCTGATCCGGCCGTCATGCAGCCGCAGCACGCCATTGGCGGCGTCGGTGCCCATGCCGAGATAGCCGAGCTGATAGGGATCGGGCTGATCGGCGGTCAACGAGCGCGTGCCCATGATCGCGTCGAGGAACGGAATGACGCCGAGGTCCTCGATGAAAATCGCCAGCTTGTCGGTCGAGAAATCGGCGCCGGCGGTAATCGTCGGGCCGGATTTCGGCTGCAGGTTCTGCGGCGTGTTAACGGTCTTCGGAATCAGGAAATCGCCATTGCCGGAGAAATAGTGGCCGAGCTTGTCGCTGACCTGTGGCAGCGCACCGACCGACTTCGATTTCAACAGCAATTCGACCGACCCCATGGTGCCGGCGGCCAGAACTACCTGTTTGGCGCGCACGATGCCGGAGGCAAAAAACTCGTCCTCCTCCTTCATGGTGTCGAAGGCGAGAACCTTCATGTCGATCTCGAACCCGTCCTTCGCCTGACGCACAACAGCGGCGCGATGCAGCGGGAAAATCCTGGCGCCGTGCTGGCGCGCCACCGCCAGATAATTCAGTGTGAGCAATTCGCGGGCATTGACGTTGCCGACGAAGCTCTGCGACGGGGGACAGCCGATGATGCATTGACCGCAATAGACACAGCGGGTCTGTGGCACGCCGGCCGGCGTCATCGCCGGTTCGGCCGCGCTGTGCACCGCCAGCGGCACATAAGCCGGCGTGCTCTTGCAGCGCCGGCAATGGGCAGCGGCTTTCATGAAAGCCTCGCCATGCACCGGCGCGCCGATCACCGGGTTCGGCTCGATCGGCTGCGCCTTGAGCATGTCGCCGGCCAGGTCGTAATAGGGATCGAGCACCTTGCGGTTGATGCTTTTCGGCCAGCGCGGATCGTCGAAAATGCGTTGATCGGTGCGCAGGCGGACGCCGAAATAATGCAGCGAGCCGCCGCCGACGCCGATACCGCGAATGACGTTCATGCCGACGCCGATATCGACCCAGAAATGGCCGTGCCGCTTGATGTTGAAGCCGTGCCCGGTGGTTTCGACTTCGCCGCGCCCGGTCGGATATTCCTTGCCCTGCTCCAGCACCACGACCGAGCGTCCGGCCTGCGCCAGCCGGCAGGCCACCGCCGCGCCGCCGAATCCCGAACCGATCACCGCCACGTCGCATTCAAGACCGTCGGCCGATGCCAGTTTCGTCATCGCTGTCTCCATAAGACTTGATTGCAAGATGGGACTTCATCGGAAGCAACAAACCATCGGCCAGACGGTCACCGCCCCGCCGATGCCGAGTGTCAGTGCGGTGCAATGACCGGCGTCGGCAGCCCGACGGTCAGCGGCGGCAGAACCACCGGCTTGGGGTCGAACCATTTGAAGAAGACGGACGCGAAATCCTCGATCGTGCCGTTGAGCGCGAGAATCTTATGCTCGCGATAGGCCTTCAAAAGCGCCTCGGTGAACGCCTTCGGTCCCTCGGCCTCGCGGTTGAGGATTTCGGCCAGCGCCTTTTGTTCGATCGAGATCGCATAAGTGGCGTGGGCAACATCGTCGCGCGTCAGCAAGGCGCCGTCCGGCCGTTTGGCGACGAATTCGGCGATGCCGCCACGCACCACCAGAATATAGCCAAGCGGTCCGAAGCCCTGATTGTCGTCGCCCTTCACCGACGGGAACCAGAAGCCCATCGATTTCTGGCCGGGCAGCGGCGCGGTGTCCTCGGCGCGCAGCCGGAAAGTCAGGGAATTCACCCAGGCGCCGGCCGGCAGATTGCCGATGACGCCCGGTGATACGAGCCCGCCGGTGATCGCGGTCGGCAGCGGGTAATTCTGCAGCTCCCGGGCCGCGGTGATGTAGAAATTGCGCCAGTTCGGATTTTCGGCACGCGCGCCCAGTTCGGTCAAAGCCCGCGCCTTGATCGTCTTGGCGTCGTTGAACTGCGCCAGTTTCGCTGGATCGCTGTCACCGAGATAGGCGGTGATGACCTGCGTCGTCAGTTCGGCGGCATATTCCGGATCGCCATCGCCAATCGCCTGGCGCGCGACGTCGTTGATCCGCGCGCCGCCGCCCATCAGGCCGACATAGCGCCGCGCCAGTTCATCGGGCGGCGTCGGCCGCAATTGCGTCGGATCGGCCTGGAACCAGCCGACCGAGCCCATATAAATCTCGCGCACCGCCTGCGGCACCGAGCCGTAGAACGGCCGCAGGTAGTCGCGCGGATCGACGACCTTGTGATCGACGTTGAGGATCGGTTCGATGGTGTCGAGGTCCTTCATGATCCGCTCCTCCTCGCCGCGCTTGAGGTAGAGCTGCTCGACGATGATCGCGAGCTGATCCATCCGATAGCCCTTGTTCATCCAGCGGATGGTCTGGTCGTAGGTGAACTGCACCGCGTCCCGGTAATTGCGCATCAGGGTCTGGACGTTCTTCGGACCGCATAGCGGCGGGCCGTGGCTCGGCACGATGCACCATGAGTTATAGGCGCGCATGGCGTCGATGCTGCGCACCCATTCGGTCGGATCGCGATAGGTCGTGCCGCGCAGGCTGTAGATGTTCGGGAAGGCCGGGCCTTGCAGCACCTCGGCCGAGAACATCAGACCGGGCCCGCCCCAGTCGTCCTTCTTCGGCGTCACGCCGGTCTGGTTGCGGCTGTCGGGGACGAAAATCGCCAGTTCGTCATTGGTCTCGCTCGGCGCATAGAACAGCTTCATGTGCACGCCGGCCGCCGTGACATAAAGATCGTTGGCGAAGGTGCGCGAC
>WGNB01000072.1 GCA_016124795.1 Rhodopseudomonas sp.
ATAAACGACAACCTGCGCGCCCGCGGCGGATAACAGTTCGGCCTTCCAGGCCGCCGCGTGACTGCCGCCGGCAAGCACAGCGCGCCGCCCCTCGAGCGCCAGAAACACCGGCAGCCGCGCCAGCTTGCTTATGCGCTCGGGTCTGGCCTCAAGCGGTTTGCGGATATCGCTCATGCCGCCACCGTTTGCTTGAGCGCGCCGGTATTGGCATGGAAATCCGCGCCATTGCCGGTTTTCGCGACAAAGCCGGCGCGAATGGTGAAATCGCCGAAACGTTCGCCTTTCTCGCGTCCCGCCGCATAGGCCTTGAAGATCGGATCGAGCGCGGCAACGATCCCGTCATGGTCGACGTCCGGCAGATAAAGCTTGGACAATCGCGAGCCGTCGAAAGCCGCGCCGAGATAAAGATTGTAACGGCCAGGTCCGCGACCGACCAGACCGATCTCGGCGAGATAAGGCCGCGCGCAGCCATTCGGGCAACCGGTCATGCGGATGACGATATCGTCCGACGAAAGGCCATGCGCCGCCAGGCTACCGTCGAGTGCGTCGATCAGGCTCGGCAGATAGCGTTCGCTTTCCGCCAGCGCCAGACCGCAAGTCGGCAACGCGACACAGGCCATGGCGTTACGCCGCAAACCCGACCACGGCGCCAGCAAGCCGGCCTCCTTGGCGATCCAGTGGATTTCGGTCTGCTTGTCGGCCGGTACATTGGCGATAATCAGGTTCTGGTTCGCGGTGACCCGGAAATCGCCATCGTGCAACTCGGCGATTCTGCGCAGCGCCGACATCTGCTGCTTGCCACCGACGTCATGAATTCGGCCGTTCTCGACAAACAGCGTCAAATGACTGCTGCCATTATCGCCATGCGTCCAACCGTAGCGGTCGCCGGTCGAGGTGAAGGTGAACGGCCGTGCGGCACCGAACGTAACGCCAGCGCGACGTTCGACTTCGGCGCGGAAGGCGTCGAGCCCGCGATCCTCGATGGTGTATTTCAGGCGCGCGTGCTTGCGATTGGCGCGGTTGCCCCAGTCACGCTGCACCGTGACCACCGCCTCGGCGACCTTGACCGCGTCGGCGGTGCCGATAAAGCCCAGCATGTCGGCGGTGCGCGGATAGGTCTCCGGTTCGCCATGGGTCATGCCCATGCCGCCGCCCGCCGTCACATTCCACCCGACCACTTCACCCGCGCCGTCACGGATCGCGATATAGCCCAGGTCGTGAGCGAAGATATCGACATCGTTCGACGGCGGCACCGCGACGACGATCTTGAATTTACGCGGCAGGTAGGTCTTGCCGTAGATCGGCTCAACAACTTCTTCCTCGCCGCCCGCGATCTTCTCGCCGTCAAGCCAGATCTCGCGATAGGCCGGCGTGCGCGGCGTCAGATGCGCCGAGATCGCGCGCGCCAGTTCGATGGCGGCGGCATGCGCCCGGCTCTCGCTCGGATTGGGATTGCACATCACGTTGCGATTGACATCGCCGCAGGCGGCAATCGAGTCGAGCAGCACGGCATCGATCTCGCGCATCATCGCCTTCAGGTTCGACTTGATGATGCCGTGCAATTGCACGGTCTGGCGCGTGGTGAGGCGCATCGTACCGTTGCCATAAGTGCGCGCGATGTGATCGAGCGCCAGCCATTGCTGCGGCGTCACCACGCCACCCGGCATCCGCACCCGGATCATGAAGGAAAACGCCTTCTCCATCTTCTTGCGGGTCCGTTCCGGCCGCAGGTCGCGGTCGTCCTGCATGTACATGCCGTGGAATTTGACCAGTTGCTGGTCGTCTTCGGCAATGGCGCCGGTCGACGAGTCGGTCAGGCCTTCCGCCAAGGTGCCGCGCAGGAACTGGCTGGCCTGCTTGATGTGTTCGTTGCGCGAGAGTTCGTCGGTCATCGTTCGTCTCCAAATCCACCGGCTGTCATGCCCGCGAAGGCGGGCATCCAGTAATCGCCGATTTTTCGGCTCGATCCGAAATGCCAGCGATCACGGGACCATCCGCATTCGCGGATAATGACGGCGGAAAATGACGCGGGCTTCGTATCAGTACGTATCCGTGAGGTAACGCTTGTCGCGCTCAAGACTCGCGACCGCCTGTTCGGCCGCGTCCGGCGACAGCGCCTTGACATCGGCATAAGCCGCGACCAGCGCGGCGCGCACGTCCTTCGCCATGCTCTTGGCGTCGCCACAGACATAGAAGCTGGCACCGCCGTCGAGCCATGCGACGAGTTCCTTGCGGCGTTCGAACAACTTGTGCTGGACGTAAACCTTCTCTGGCGTATCGCGCGAGAAGGCGACATCGAGCCTGGTTAGCGCACCATCGGCCAACGCCTCCTGCCAGTCGAGCTGATACAGGAAATCGTGCGTATAGTGGCGGTCGCCAAAGAACAGCCAGCTCTTGCCGGTCACTTTGCCGGCGCTTTGCGCCGCGCGACGCTCCTGCACGAAAGCGCGGAACGGCGCGACGCCGGTGCCGGGCCCGACCATGATGACATCCTTGTCCGGCGCGGCGAGCCGGAAATGCTTGTTCGGCTTGAGCTTGACGCGCACCTTGCCGCCGCGCTTCAGACGTTCGGCAACGAAATTGGACGCCACGCCCTTGCGATCGCGGCCACGGGCGCGATAGCGCACCGCCGAGATCAGCAAATGCGCTTCGTCGCCGACTTCGCTACGCGACGAGGCAATCGAATAAGCGCGCGGCGCCAGCGGCCGGGTAACGGCGCGCAATTGGTCGGCGGTCAGCGCGATCGAGAAGGTGCCAATCAGGTCGATCAATTGCCGGTCGACAATCCAGGCCTTGGCCTCGCCGCCGGCGATCAGCTTCTTGAGATATTGATGGCCGGTTTGCGCGGCGAATGTCTCCACCGCCTTGAGCGACAGCGTGGTGACGTCGCGCGTCCTGATCAGTTCGTCGCGCAATTTCGCATCGTCCGACAGGCCGGCGAGCCCCAGCAGATCGTCGACATAGACCGGGTCATTCTCGGCATAAAGATCGAGCGAGTCGCCCGGCTCGTAGGCCGGCGCCGGGCCGTCGAAGGCAAGCGCCAGATGCACGGTCTCCTTGTCGGAGCGCGACGAATTCAGGTTGATGAGCTCGGTGACTTCGGCTTCGACGATATCGGTATTGAGCGCGCCGACGGGCTTCGACGAAAAATCGACAGCGATGACCCGGCCATTTCCCGGACCGCGCGCGGCTTCATCGACCGGCGGCGCCAAAGTCTTGATCGCGTCGCCAATCCATTGCCCGGCAGGACCGGCGAAGTCGAGATCGCAATCGACGCGCGGCACCGCCCGCTTGGCCCCGAGCGCTTCCAGCCTGGCGTCGATGGCCTTGCCGATCGCGCAGAACTCGACATAGGCGGTATCGCCCAGCGCCAGCACACCGAACTCGACGCCGTCGAGGCGCGGCGCGCCGTCTCCCATCAGTTCGCCATAGGCCCGCACGGCGCGGGCCGGCGGCTCGCCTTCGCCCCAGGTCGCGGCGATGACGACGAGCTTCTTGGCGGCCGTCAGATCGGCCGGCGTCAGGTCCGCCATATCGATCACAGTCGGCTTCATGCCGTTCTTGCGCGCCGCCTTGGCGAAGTCGTTGGCCAACGCTTCGCAATTGCCGGACTCGCTGGCGTAGACGACCGTCAACGGCTCGGCCGGACGCGCCGGCGCTGCCGGCTGGATCTCCTGAAAGTCGCGGGCGACTTCCTGCACCGACTCGACGCCAGCCAGAAAGCCGGCCAGCCAGGCCCGCTGCACCGGGGATGCCGGCCCGACCACCTGGTTCAGTAAATCGACATCCTCTTCGGTGAAGGGCGCTGTTTTCGGGATGGTCGCGAAACGGGAGGACATGAGCGGGCCGCCTGACTTGAAATTGCGCCGCAACAGGCCGGCGCTCAGATCCAAATAGAAGGATTTTCTGTTTAGACGCAATATTTGGCGCGAAATAAGAAGTTTATTTTATTATATAAGCCGATGGCACAAAGACATGCCAAATCTTGGGCCCGAACAGGAACAGCGCTAGCGCCCCGCATCGCAGCCAGACGCACGAAACTGTGGACCCGGCGGCTTCGGCATGCCCCGCACAGGCGCGATCCGCCTAAGGTTCGCGCGCCATGACGAGCCTCGCCTATCGCAACCGCCTGCGCGCCCTGCTGACACCCGCCGAACGGCGGGTGCTGACGCGGCTGAACACGCCGCAGAAGGTGCAGACCTTTCTTGACAAGCTGCCGGCGAATTACTGCCTCGACGGCGACACTGCGATGTCGCCGCGCGGGGTCCTACGGGCCCGGACGGCGCATTGCGCCGAAGGCGCGGTCTTCGCCGTCGCCGCGCTCGGCTTTCACGGCCGCAAATCCTGGCTGGTCGACATGCGGGCACTGCCCAGCGATCAGGACCACATCGTCACGCTGTTCAGGGAGCGCGGTTTATGGGGCGCAATCAGCAAGACCAACCATCCGATTCTGCGCTGGCGCGACCCGATCTATCGCAGCCCGCGCGAGTTGATCATGAGCTATGCCCATGAATATTGCCTGGCCGGCGGCAAGAAGTCGTTGCTAGAATATTCCCGGCCGTTCCTTTTAACGCGCTATGCGCCGGGCCGCTGGCTGACACCGGAAGAAGATCTCGACTGGCTGATGCTGGCGCTCGATGAAGCGCCGCATCTGCCGATCGCCCCCAAGGCGGCGCTGCGTCAAAGACGGCGGCTGAGCGCCATCGAGCGCGATGCCCATAACCAGGTCGAGTGGCCGGACCCTCGCAAATCCAGCCCGAAAGCGAAGCCCAAGGCCAAAGCGAAACCTTGACGATTGTCGCCCTCGTCCCCCGCCACTAGGATGGCCGACGACATTTCCGGAGGATGCCAAACGTGACGTCAGTGACTTTCAGCCGCCAGTTGACCGTGGCATGGGCGGATTGCGACCCCGCCGGCATCGTTTTCAATCCGAGGTTTTTCGAATTTTTCGACGCCAATACCTGGTTGCTGTTCGAGAAGGCGCTCGGCGTCAAGCCGCAGGATCTTGCCACGACCTACGATATCTTCAGCATCCCGCTGGTCGACGCCAGCGCCAGTTTCCTGCGGCCGTCGCGGTTCGGCGACACCATTGAAGTCGTCTCGCATGTCAGCGCATTTCGCCGCTCGAGCTTCAGCGTCGCGCACCGCATCATCAACAAGGGTGAAACCGCGGTCGAAGGCGAAGAGGTCCGGGTCTGGGCCAAGCGCCACCCGACCGAACCGGACAAGATCACCGGCGGCACCATTCCACCGGATGTCATTGCCAGCTTCGGCAGCGCATGACCCGATCAAGACCGCCGTACCGGCCGATGGCTCGGGGCGATAGGCCAAAGACGAGAATTCGTCCGACAGAATGCCGGCGTCAGGCCGGCACATTCTCTTCGTCGGCCTGCCGTCGCGCCATCTCATCTTTCATGATCCGCACGAAGGCGTCGACGGCGACCGGCAGGGTGACGCCAGCGCGGGCATAGATGCCGAGATCCTGCTTCAACGGCCCTTCATCATCGAGCGGAACGTGAACCAGCGTCCCGTCCCGGAGTTCACGCTCCAACCCGATCGTGGTCTGGAACGCGACGCCGACGCCGCGCAACACCAGTTGTTTGCCGAGCTCCAGCGATGCGGTTTCAATCGGTTGCCGGCTGCCGAGCTGCAGGCGCTCGATGGCCGGCTGAAGCATCGGCCTTAGCGCCAGATTATCCTTCGCGATGATGAGCGGATATTGCGCGCAGACCCGCAAGCTGACCCGCTTCTGTCGGGCCAGATCGTGATCGGGCCGCACGACGGCGCCGACCCTGAAGCGGCCGACCGCCAGTTGCTGCAAACCGGAATGGCGCGCAACCTGAAAAGCAGCGCCAAGATGGGTATCGCCGTTGAGAATGGCGGTCGGAATCTCGGCGGTCGGCCGGATGCCGCAGCCGATCGTGATGCGGGGATAGCGGGTCCGCATCGCGCCTATAGCATCGGGCATCAGATCGACGCACAGTCCTTCCACCACGTCGACCTCGACATGACCGGCCAGCAATCCCTGCAAGGCCTGGATACGCGAGACCATCCGCTCGAAGTCCTGAAGCACGGTCACGGCGTGGTGGGCAAACAATTCGCCCGCGGCGGTCAGCTTCAAACCGCCCGGCACGCGATCGAACAATGCGGTCCCCAGCACCGCTTCGCGCTTGATGATCTGACGGTTGACCGCCGAGGACGCGACATTGAGCTTGCGCGCCGCCGCGCGGATCGAGCCCACACGCCAGACCGCATCGAAATAGACAATGGCGGCTTCGTGAACTTCGAAATTCCGCGTTGACGATTTCACCATATGCGCTCGTCCCAGCTGCTTGATCGCGGCCTGTTCAGTCACCTGTCCCGGCGCGCTTTCCACCAACGTCGAAACTGGCAATGCCACCATGCGCGGCTGACCAGGCCGGCGGATCGTTGAGGAAGCCGCGCACTTCCTGCAACACTCCTTTATCGAAATGACCGCTCTCCTCGGCGACCTCGAGGACGTCCCACCATGTCGTCAAATGATGCAGCTGGATGTTCAGGCCGCTCAGATAAGTCCGACCTTCGGGAAAGATGTCGTAGTAGAACAGCACGAAGCAGTGCTCGACCTGGGCGCCGGCCTTACGCAGCGCGTTGCAGAAATTCACCTTGCTGCGGCCGTCGGTCGTCAGATCCTCGACCAGCAAGGTGCGCGCGCCGTCGGCCAGATCGCCTTCGATCTGGGCGTGACGACCGAAACCCTTGGCGTTCTTTCGAACATATTGCATCGGCAGCATCAGCTTGTCCGCGATCCAAGCGGCAAAGGGAATACCGGCGGTCTCGCCGCCCGCGACGCTGTCAATCGCCTCATGGCCAATTTCCGACAGGATGACCGAGCAGGAAAGGTCCATTAGCCCCGCCCGCAGCCGCGGATAGGAAATGATCTTGCGGCAATCGACGTAAACCGGGCTCGCCCAGCCGGACGTGAAGAAATAAGGTTGCTCCGCATTGAAATGGATGGCCTTGATCTCCAGCATCATCCGGGCGGCCTGGCGCGCAATGGCTTTCTTGTCGATCGGCAAGGACGAAAACCGGGCCATGACGTCTCCTTTCAGAATTTGTGCGACAACCGATTACGAACCGGCCGTCAAAGCGAAGGCATACATCAACTCGACACCTTGCAGAAAATCGTCGAGCGCCATGTCTTCGTCCGGATTATGCGAACCGTTGCGGTTTCGCACGAAGATCATCGCCGACGGAATTCCGGCATTGGCGAATACCGCGGCGTCGTGTCCCGCGCCGCTCGGCAACACCTCGGTGGCCAGACCAAGCCCGGCGGACAAGCTTTTCAAGCGTTCGATGAGCGCCGGCTCCATCCGGGCCGGTTCGGCATAGATTCGCTCGTCGAACTCGAAGGTGACATGACGCTGATCGGCCACCGCGCGGCATTCCGAGTGCAACAGCTCATAAAAGCCCTCCAGCGTCTCATAGCTCTGGCTGCGCACCTCGAAACTGAAATAGACCTCACCCGGAATCCGGCTCATCGCATGACGACTTGCATCGGTGCCACATTCGCCAATTGTCACCACCAGATCGATGCCCCGTTCCAGCAGCCGGCTCCAATGTTCGTCGAGCCGCATCATCAGGTCGCTGACCGCAAACAGGGCATCGCGCCGCAGCCAGCGCGGCACGGTGCCGGAGTGACCAGCCTCGCCGCGACAAACGATGCGGCGATGGCGCAGATTGCCGCGTATGCCGGAGACGATCGCCGTCGGTAAATTCCGCGCGACCATCACCGGCCCCTGTTCGATATGCAGTTCCAGATAGGCTGAAGCGAGACCTTTCGACAGTAGCGGCTCGCCTTGCGTTATCGCGTCGATGTCGGCGGCGGCCGAGGCCATCGCTTCGGCAAGTGTCCGGCCATTGCCCTGCCGCCTGGCGTTCAGATCGTTGGCCGTCAACAAGCCAAATAGAGCACGCGAACCGGTATTGGCACGACCGTAAAAAGCGCTTTCCTCGCCCCGCAACGCCAGCAGACGAACCGGACGCTCGGGCGTTACCGCCTGCGCCTGAAGCCGGATGAGGCATAACAGGCCGGCGACGATACCGGCGGCGCCGTCATAGTTGCCACCATGCGGCACCGAGTCGGCGTGCGAACCGATGATCAGACCGGGCTTGCTCAGATCGTCACCGGGCAAAGTCACCATGAGGTTAGAGGCGCGGTCGACCGTACAGATCAGGCCATGACTTTCGGCGACGGTACGAAAAAAATCGAGCGCCCGGGCTTCGCTGTCGGCGTAACATTCGCGGGTCACTCCGGCGCCGTCGGCGGAGAGCAACCGCAATTCTTCAAACAGACGCTCGGCCAGCGGGCGCATGTCCGCCGTATCGACGGTCCGGACGGCGACGGGGCCGTTCATGGTAGCGCTTCCAGGGCGTCGACCTGCATGCCGCGGTCTTCCAGCGCGCCGGTCAGGGCACTGACCTTTGCAATGCCTTTGCGGTCGCAAAACGCCGCAAGATCGCCCACAACATCGAGCATCGCGGTCGGTCTGACGAAAGTCGCGGTGCCGACCTGAACCGCGGTCGCGCCCGCCAGCATGAACTCGACGGCGTCTTCGGCGGTCGCAATCCCGCCGCAGCCGATCACCGGAATGCCGACGACCTTGGCGCATTGATAGACCAGCCGCAACGCGATCGGCTTGATCGCCGGCCCCGAGAAACCGCCCATGATGCCGCCTAACCGTGGCTTGAAGGTCTCGGCGTCAATCGCCATCGCGAGAATGGTGTTGGCGACCACGATCGCGTCGGCGCCACGATCCTCGGCGGCGCGTGCCACCGCGCCGATATCGCCGGTGTTCGGCGTCAGCTTGACCCAGAGCGGCAAGGCCGTCGCACGCCGCAACTCGGCAACAACCGCTGCCGTCGAGCTTGCGCGCATGGCAAAGGCTTTGCCGTCTTCCTCGATATTCGGACAAGAAATATTCGCCTCGATGGCGGCAATGTCCGGCACATCGAGCTGACGCACCGCGCCGGCGAATAGTTCGGCGGTCGGGGCCGAGACGCTGACCACCAGCGGTGTCGAAGACTTACGATATTCTGGCAACGTGTGTTCGATAAAATAAGGAATGCCCTTGCTCGGAATGCCGATCGAATTGAGCAGACCCTGACCGGATTCGGCCACACGCGGCGTCGGATTGCCGCCGCGCAATTCCGCCGTCAGCGTCTTGGTCACCAATGCGCCCAGATCGTCGAATGAAAAGACCCGCGCCAGACCTTCCGAGAAGGTGCCCGATGCCGGCATCACCGGATTTTTGAGCGTGAGCGATCCGATCCTGACCTGAAGGTCTACCATGTCAGCGCCTCCGCCAGATCGAACACCGGGCCTTCGACACAGACACGGCGCTGCTCAGGGCCGCCGGTTGTTTCGAAATTGCGGACGCAGCAGAAGCACATGCCAAGCCCGCAGGCCATCTGCTGCTCAAGCGCGACCTGCCCGGCGATATTGAAACGCGCGGCAAGCCGTTTCATCAGCAGCATCAGCCGGTTCGAACCGCAGGTGAAAAACGCATCGGCCTGCCCGGCTTCGACATAAGTCACCAAGTGACGTTCGACGTTGGCGAAATCGCTGGTGCCGTCCTCATCGGTGACGACCGCGATCCGCGCGCCGATGCGCTCGAAACGTTCCGCCGACATCACCAGGGATTTCGCCCGCGCGCTCAGGATCGCGGTCACGCCAATGCCGGCTTCCGCCGCGGCCTCGGCGAGCGGCGCCAGAGTCGCCAGACCGACGCCGCGACCGGCGACAACGATATTCTTCCAGCGGGGGTCGAGGGTGAAGCCATTGCCCAGAGGCCCAAGGATCGCCAGCGTGTCGCCAGGCTGCAATGTAGCCAGGCCGCGCGTCCCCGCACCGGCGACCTTGTAAAGGAATTCAACGCGGCGCTGCGCCGGGGACACCCTGTAAACGCTCATCGGCCGCCGCAGATAGGGCATATCCGCCGCCGTGTTCGGACAGGCCAGGTTAAAGAACTGCCCCGCCCTGGCCGACAGCGCCGGCCCGTCAGCCTCCAGCACCAGATGACAGTAGTCGTCATTAATGGCGCGGTTGACGACCACGACGGAACGAGTGTCCGCAACCTCGAACGCTCCCAACGACGGCACAGCGCCAACGGCTTGTTCGCCGGCCTCCGTTTGGACCGGCAAGGAAGTCAGGATCGACATGGTCAGGCTCCCGCGAAGGCTGCTGAGCAGCGGCGAAAAAGCGAGTCTATCTCATTTTTGAGACACTATCAAACTTATAAAATAGGCATATTTTATGTATTTCATTGTTTTTTAGGCACGTTAATGACCGCGCTGGATCGCGATTGGGCGGCTCAGTGGTGGAAATTGCGGCCGCACTGACGCTCGGGCCGGGGCCGATGACACGGTTCTTTACGGACCTCGCGGCATGGCCAAGCCGCAACTAACCCGACGAATGAAAGTCGGCCTGAGCGATCGCCGTTACGACGACGCACGGGCGAGGAGGTCTTCAAGCAGTTTCGCACCGCTCTCGCCTTTGTGGGCCCGCTGCCATTGATCGACGATGCTGTCCTTGAACATCCGGACCGCTTCCGGCGCGGCGGTCACCATCGCAATGCCGGCCGAGATGTTCGGCAGGCTACCCAGTCGATAGGGACTCACCGTAACAAAAGTCGAGTCGGTCTTCTCGAACACCTGGAAGGTCTGGTCGGCCGCGAAATTTTCAATGATGCCGATCTGGGTGCCGATCGGCTGTTTGCGGAAAATATCGATCAATCTTTCAACCTCGCGGCGCGCCAGCGCCCGACGTTCCCGCATCACCGCCGGCGGCAAGTCATAGCGGCCAATCAGGCCCGAACGTAAAAAGTGCTCGATCGTCTGGCTATTGACGACGCTGACCAGCGGCGGATGCCGTCTGGCAGCGTGACTTTGGCGCTCCTTCAGGATAGCCAGGACCCGTTCGACATAGTCGGCAAAACCGGACTGGTCGGGGCCCGCGGCGCCCGACGATTCCAGCAGCATCGTGCGCAAGTGGTCGATGTAGCCATCCGACAACAGAAGAAACGACATGGGCGAAAAATTGCCCAGCACCTGAACGACGTTTTCCTCCAGTTGTCGCATGCGCTCAAAGAACGCGACGGCGTTGCGATAATACTCGACGCCGACGCCCATCAGCGACGGCAGCGATACTTCCAGCAACTCCGCCAGCTTCGCCAACGTCTCGATTTTGACCAGTTCGCCCTTTTCCAGGCGATACAAGGCTGCCCGCGACACGCCGATCTGCTCGGCCATGTCGGAGGCCGTCAGGTTCTTGCCCATCCGATAGGCGCGAAGCCGATTGCCGATTTCCTGCCATTCCGCCGACATTCAATGCCCTTCCCGACAAGGTCGGCACGCAAGGTCCCGCATGTGAAGCCCGCCTTGCGTAACCGCGTCTGCGGTGCCGCCGGCCCACGCCCGTCTCAAGAATAAGACTGATGGCCGATAATGAGAAGTTTGAAAAGCACCGGATCGTCCTCCCCGCGGCAACATGTGTCTCGACCGCGACCGGGCGGTTCGTTCAGGCGGCCCAAGCATGAAGAAGGCCACCCGCGCGGATATCCGCGGCAACGCTTGACCACGCGCGCCAGCGCCATAGCGGCAACGCTCATCCGAGCAAGCGCAAGCCCAAGTTTGTCCGCGATATATTCAGCGAATGTCCTGAGTTGACCGACCAGGTCGGCGCTTCGTGCTGCAGCGTCCGCGCTGCGTTCGACCACCAGCGTCCTGGTTCCTTGAACATTGCCAGACAAAAAGGTGTGAACGCCGCCAGCATCCAGTCCATCCAGCAAACGACATAGGTCTATTTCTCAGACGCCACACCGGCCCATGCTGGGGTTCGTCTCGGGATCGACGCTGGCGTTCGTATTGTTGAACTGCCGGTCATGGGGCTACCGCACGTATCTCTGTCCACGCTCTTCCAGCATGAACGGCGCCTTCCGCGAGTTGCCGGAGACAGAGCGGCGAAGAACGCGGATGATTTCGACATTCTTCCGGCCAGTGTACGTCTAGGGCGTCAACACATCAGCGGCAGCGATATACTTGTCGTCGAAGGCGACATCGATATCGACCACCTGTTTCATCCTGAGCGCAATGTGGCCCGAGGCAACTAACCGTGCGCCTGCCAGGCGCGCCCTCAAATCAGCCGGGCCAAAAAATCCCTATTTCAAGGGCTTTTCGGATGGGTTTGCAGACCTCCCTAATACTGCGGAACACCACGGTTAACGAATAGCAACCATGCGAACGGCAATTTGACCGGGCACGCTATGCGCCGGTTCACTGTCGCAAAGAACAAAGTCTTGTCGCTCGCCGGGACTTAACCGGAGAGAACCGCGCCTCAAGCTACCAACAGCTTCATAACGGGCACGCCGCCATTAACGGCGTTCGATGCCCGGACATGGAGCCTCGAGTACCGTGCTGGTCGTGCGTAAATCAATGGCGACGTGGGGACTTGTCGCGGTCCTGTCATTCGCGTTCGCGCAAACATCTTCGGCCGATACCTTGTTTACGCGAGCCACGTCCGGAGCGTCGCCGCATTCCGCAGCCGGCTTCGATCCGACCCGGCTCGAGGCGACGACGACCAGGTTGTCGCTGCGGGACTTTGTTTCGCCGTCGTCGAACCCCGCAAGCTATCCCCTCTTCGGTCAGCCGCAGGCTGAGCCTTTGCCGTTGGGCGAACCTTTCGGCCTGCAAACCGTCAAGGCGCCGGCCGGCGCGCTTTGGACCAAATGGGACAAGGTCCGTGCCGACACCGAGCACGAAACATCGGTTCTGGCGCACTGTCGCGTCAGCTTTCGTCGCTGCCCGGCCGCCGCGCGCCATTTCGTCGCGATAATCAAACGCGCCGAACACCTGCAGGGACGCGCCCGGCTGACGCTCGTCAACGAGCGAGTCAACGCCGCCATCGTCTATGTCAGCGACATGGAGCAATGGCACGAGATCGACCGCTGGTCGGCGCCCCTCGACCGCCGCAGCGGTGGCTCGTTCGACACCGGCAAAGGCGACTGCGAAGACTATGCGATCGCGAAATATGTCGCCCTGCGCAACACCGGCGTGGCCGCCGGCGATCTTCGGCTCCTCGTCGTCCGCGACAAATCGATCAACGGCTACCACGCCGCGCTGGCGGCGCGGCAGGATGGCCGGTGGTGGATCCTCGACAACCGGTGGTCACGGCTGCTGAGCGAAAACGAAGCGACCTTCTTCACGCCGTTGTTTGCCCTGAACGACGAAGGCGTGATGCGCTTTACGCGCGAAGCCGCCCGCACCGCTCAAGCTACGCCACCGGCGTTACCTACGCCGAACGCGCGCCATCTCGAACCGATTTGGGCAGGCCTCGCGCCCGAGCACGCTCAGCCTCATAGCGTCACCGTAAAGTATGACGTCGATCGGAACGACTTGAGTTGAGTCCAGGCCGCCGCCGGGATGCCGCTGCCGTCCGGCGCGGTGTCGCCAAGCGCGGTAACCTGCCTGGTCTTGGGATCAAACAGCCCCGTCACGCCTCCGACCGTTTTCGTCGCCGCGTCGTAAGCCAGCACCACCTGCCGCCCGGTAATCGGATCGTCAGCGACGATGCCCTTGCCATCCGGCGTCATTTGCAAAGCGAGCAACCACGGCGTGCCGCCCTGCCCGTCAGCAGGCTTGACGCCGCCGAGCATGACCGGCCCCTGCTTCAACAGTTCGGCAATATCGGTTGTGCCGTTGACGAAAGCGAAGCCGTTGTCGCCCGCCGGAATGCGGCTGCTACCGTTGCCATCGCCGAACTTCGCCGTATTGGCAGCCGGACCATTCAATTGAGCCCAGGACGAGCCGTTGCCGTTCCACAACACATCGACTTTGGGGTCGGCCTGGCTATTCGTGCCGGCCCGGGCAACAACTGCGAGAATTGCCGCCTGGCCCGCCTCCGGCGCGTAGGCCGGAAGCGTATCGCTCGAATACTGGGCTTTATCGAACTGCGAGATCGGCGCGAATAGCGCCATTGGACCAGCGCCTGTCGCGATGTTCTGAGAGACGTCCGGCGAGCCGTTCGTTGCAGCCGTATTCGAATTGGTCGGCGCCGAAGCCGTCGACTGCACCACGGTGATCACCGGCGAGCTGCTCGGACCCGGTTGATAGCTGATATTGACGATCGGGGGCGTGCCGCTGCCGGTATTGGCCTGGTATTGACTGGCCGCGAAATTACTGTCGCCGCCAACCCCACCATTGGCCGTCGTCGGCACCGGCAGAATCGATAGCTGCGCCCCGATATAGCTCAGCAGATAATTGCTCGAGGCGACGAGCGTGCCCTGAAGGATGTCGTAGCTGCCGACGCCCTCACCGGGGTCGCGCGACAACGCACCGGCCAGCGTGTCACTTCCGAACAGCGAACCGCTGGTGACCTGGTAGGTCAATGTCGGATCGACATCGCCCGCGATCTTGCTCTGCGCGTCAGCCGTCACGGTGAGCGAACGCGGCGTGACCGTCAGGTTCGCGCCGGTATAGCTCAGGCTGTAATTGGCCGAGGCCGCGAGCGTGCCCTGCGTGATCGCATAGTCGCCGATGTTGGAGGCCGCCGTCGCGCCGGTCGCCAGCACGCCGGACAGCGTGTCGCCGTTGACCAGGCCCGAACCGCCGATCTGATAGGTCAGCGTCGGGTTCGCATCGCCATAGGCGCGGCTCTGCGCATCAGCCGTCACGGTGAGCGAACGCGGCGTCACCGTCAGGTTGGCGCCGGTGTAGCTCAGGCTGTAATTGGCCGAGGCCGCGAGCGTGCCCTGGGTAATCGCGTAGTCGCCGACGTTCGAGGTCGTCGTGGCCCCGGTCGCCAGCACGCCGGACAGTGTGTCGCCGTTGACCAGACCCGAGCCGCCCACCTGATAGCTCAGCGTCGGGTTGGCATCGCCATAGACACGGCTCTGCGCGTCAGCCGTCACCGTCAGCGAACGCGGCGTCACCGTCAGGTTCGCCCCGGTGTAGCTCAGGCTGTAGTTGGCCGAGGCCGCCAGCGTCCCCTGGGTAATCGCGTAGTCGCCGATGTTGGAGGCCGTCGTCGCCACGGTCGCCAGCACGCCGGACGGCGTGTCGCTGTTGACCAGACCCGAACCGCCCACCTGATAGCTCAGCGTCGGGTTGGCATCGCCATAGACGCGCCTCTGCGCGTCAGCCGGCGCGGGGGGCGAGCGCGGCGTCGCCGCCGGGTTGGCCCCGGAGTAGCTCAGGCTGTAGTTGGCCGAGGCCGCCAGCGTCCCCTG